>NZ_JBKFEH010000014.1:0-317947 GCF_053572355.1 Duganella kummerowiae | reverse complement strand
GATCGACTCGCTGCTGCCATTTCCGAACTCTACGCAGTCCTGATCCTGCTGAACAGGTGGGGCGGCTGGCCGCTTACAAAGGAAGCGTCGGCGCAGCATGAACTACCCGCTGGAGTTCAAGCGGCAGCTGGCGCAGCAAGCGTGCGATGAGTCGGTGTCGGTAGCCCAACTGGCACTGCAGCACGGGCTAAACACGAACATGCTGTTTCGCTGGCGCCGCCAACTGCGCGCCGGCCTGCTCGACACGACGACGCAATTTCTGCCGGTAGCGCTGGCAGCCGAGCCGAAAAAACCGTCCGGCGTCGGTGTCGATTCCGGTGGCGAGGGCAGCATCGAGATCCAGTTGGGCCAGGCCAAAGTCTGCATTCGTGGCGCGCCCGATCCGGCTACGCTGGCGCTGGTGCTACAAGGTTTGCGCCCATGATCGGCCTGCCGGCGGGCACACGCATCTGGCTGGCGGCCGGCGTGACCGACATGCGCGCCGGCTTCAACGGCCTGGCCGCGAAGGTGGAAACGGCCCTGAAGGAAGATCCGTACAGCGGCCACGTATTCGTGTTTCGTGGCCGGCGCGGCGACCTGGTAAAGGTACTCTGGTGGACTGGCGATGGCCTGTGCCTGCTGTGCAAACGGCTCGAGCGCGGCCGCTTCGTCTGGCCCCAGGCCAGTGAGGGCACGGTGACGCTGACGCAGGCCCAGCTCTCGATGCTATTGGAAGGAATCGACTGGCGCCGGCCCGAGCGCACCTGGCGCCCTCAGTCGGCCTTGTAAACGTGGCAAAGCCCGCGTAAACTGGCCGCATGCTTGATGCCGCCCACCTGCCCGACGATATCGCCGCCCTGAAGGCAATGCTGCTGGCCAGCGAAGCGCGGGTGGCGCACCTGTCCGCTGAACTATCCACCCGCACCGCCGAGATCGAGCACCTCAAGCTGGTGCTGGCCAAGCTGCGGCGCATGCAATTTGGCCGCCGCTCCGAGAAGCTCGACCTGCAAATCGAACAGCTGGAACTCAAGCTCGAAGACCTGGAGGCTGACGCGGCGGTGGCCGAGGCACAAGCACCTGTGGGGATGGCGCCGCGCAGGAAGGCCGAGCGCAAGCCACTGCCTGCCCACCTGCCGCGCGAGGAACGCGTACTGCGCCCGGACCTAGACGCCTGCCCGGACTGCGGCGGCAAGCTGAAAGACCTAGGCGAAGACGTGTCGGAACAGCTGGAGTATGTGCCGGCGAGTTTCCGCGTCATCCGTCATGTACGTCCCAAGCTGGCCTGCGCCTGCTGCGATCGTATCGTGCAGGCGCCGGCGGCCAGCCGTCCCATCGAACGTGGCCTCCCTGGCCCGGGCTTGTTAGCACACGTGCTGGTAGCGAAGTATGCAGACCCCGTGCCCCTATACCGCCAGAGCGTGATCTACGCGCGCGAGGGCGTGGAGCTGGAGCGCTCCCTGCTGGCCAGCTGGGTGGGCGCGGCCAGCGCGCTGCTGCGGCCCTTGGGCGAGGCCTTGCGCCGCCACGTCTTCGCTGCCGCCAAGCTGCACGCCGACGACACACCACTGCCTGTACTGGCACCGGGCAACGGCAAGACACGCACGGCGCGCCTGTGGACCTATGTGCGCGACGACCGCGCCAGCGGCGCTACCGAGCCGCCCGCAGTGTGGTTTGCGTACTCGCCCGACCGCAAGGGTGAGCATCTGCAAACGCACCTGGCCGGCTTTACCGGCGTGCTGCAGGCCGATGCATATGCCGGCTTTAATGCGATCTACGACAGCGGGCGTGTCGCCGAGGCGGCGTGCTGGGCGCACGCGCGCCGCAAGTTTTATGACCTGCACGCGGCGCGCCCGTCGACCCTCACCGCCGAGGCGCTGCGCCGCATCGGCGAGTTGTACGCCATCGAAGAGGCCATCCGCGGCAAGCCGCCGGACGAACGCCTCGCTGCACGGAAGGCGCGGGCCAAGCCCTTGCTTGAGGACCTGGAACGCTGGCTGCAAGCCACGCTCGCTACGCTGTCGCGGAAATCCGATACGGCAGCAGCGATCCTGTACGCGCTCAAGCTGTGGCCAGCCCTGGCCAGGTATGCCGAGGACGGCCGCATCGAGATAGACAACTCGGCCGCCGAGCGGGCATTACGTGGCGTTGCGCTTGGCCGCCGCAATTTCCTGTTTGCCGGCGCCGACAGCGGCGGCGAACGCGCGGCCGCGATGTACGGCTTGATTGGCACAGCCAAGCTCAATGGCATCGACCCTGAAGCCTGGCTGCGCCATGTGCTGGAGCGGATCGCCGAACATCCGGTCAACCAAGTGCACGACTTCCTGCCCTGGAATTACGCTGCCCAGCTCGCAGCCACCTGAACTTCGTCCCCGCGCCAATACCATCGCTACTTGCATTTAGCCTTGCTGCTCAGGACGGTGCTCGACAGACGCTTGCCTTCGAGGCGGTTTTTGCCTATATCTTTTCGGTTGTAGCGTAAGCGTCTCTCCGCCCGCGTAGACACTCGAGTGCCAAAATGCGACAGCAAGAGGATTATGTTCGATTGAGATTGGCTAGCAGTTCACAAAATTATATTCTTAACTGGCCAACACTTTATGAGGACGAGGGATGCCTGGACCAGACTTTTGGAAATCATGGAATCGCGAAAACTGTTACTGGTATGCAATCAATCTGACAAAAGAGCCCGATTGCAAGCTCAGCATGGACCCTGGTGAGTTGAGCAGAGCCGAGGGAAGTTATATGGATGCTGCCTCGCTTGATGCGATGCTTGTGGCGGACGGTGCAATCAGGCACGGTACACAAGAAAACCCGAGTATGCCTGACCGGGGTGCCAGAGCTGGGCACTACTTGATTGCAGTGAAAACTGGACCTTTAGGTTACCACTTTGTAAGGCGAGACGAAGAGAGTGATGGACAGTGGTACCAAAAAACGCCAGCTCTCCCTCAAATGTTAGTCAACCATTTTTCGAAAAAAGCTCCGCATGAAGTGGACAGCTGGGGCCTCGGTGAGAAGATCAAAAATATGTATCCTGATTGGGTCGGATATTATTGGGTTCCGGACGAGGGGCTTCGACCACACAGGCGATCCATGTCTTGTTGCACAATAATGTAAAGACTTTGTAGACTTCCCGTCAGGGACGGGAAGTCTCGAGTAATGAACCGCGATCCAGATGCGTGTACCCGCCGGCAGACCAATCATGGGCACAGACTCTGGACAACCGTACGCAGAAGTTTGGCGTCGGCCTTACCGTGTACGCGCACAACGGCATCGCCAATCATGATTTCAATGATGTCGCCGTTGATATCGGACGCGGACGCTTCCGAAAATAGCGGGAACCACTCTGCAGTCTTGTGTTCATTACGTCCAGACGGTGCTGGTTTTACGCTTACGAAGAACGTGCATGGTGGGAATCTCCTAACTGGTAGAAGTTATGGCGTAATTTCTGACACTTTTTAAGGGTTGGGAGCTTCTGTGTCGCTGACGGCGGTCGATAACGATTTTTGCGTCGCGATTGCTTGGTCGCATCAACTTGGTTGTAGATGAAGACCCCGAACAGGCGGCCTAGGACCTGCCGGCCCTTAAGAATCCAGGATCACACGCAGTCGCGCGCCTAAGGCCGCCCACGCCGCCCGTTTCTCCTCCGCATAGTCATGATGCATATAATGCCGCCGCACCTTGCTACCCGGCAGCACATGATTCTGGCACCGGTCGATCACGTCTAGCGCCACCCCCAGCCCCTGCATCATCGTCGCGCCCGTGCGCCGCAGCGCATGCGGCGTCCATGGACCGTTGGCGCCGCCCGCCAACACCAGCGTATTGTCGGCACGCCGGTTCTTGAGCGGCTTGCGCGGGCTGCCATCCTCGTTTTTTCGGAACATCGTCTGCCGGTCACCGACCTGCTTGCTGATGGTCGTGACGTCGATATGGCCGTCACTGGCGCGGTTCGGGAAGCACCAATCCGTCCGCCCTGTAAGCGCATGCAGCTGGCGGAACTGTTCCAGCGCAAATGCCGACAGATACACCGTCAGGTCCGCCACATTGTTCTTGACGTTGGCCCTGGGCACGAACCACTCGCCGGTCGAGAGGTTGACATGCTCCCACCTGGCCATCGACGTCTCGCCAACCCGGCACAGCGTCGACAGCATGATCCAGACCGCCAGCTGAGTTTGCCTGGCCATCGGTTGCGGCCCGTAGCGCTTGTCCGGCGCCGCCTGATAGGTCGCATGCTGCCGCAAAAAGGCATCACGCAGCTCCACAATCTCGGCTGGCGACAGCACCCGGGTCGAGTAATTATCGAAGTCGTAGTCGGGCGACACGATCTTCTCGATTTCGATCAGCTCCATCGGATCGCCATCGACCATCAGCTTGCGCCAGGGCTGCCGCTTGCGGGCCCAGGCGAACATCTGGGTCAGGTTGTTGCGGGCCACCACCGCCGTCCGGTTCACGCCCCGGTCGACCAAACTGCGCAGTACCGCGCGCAACTCGTGTTCGGTCAACTCCTTGATGGGGATGGCGCCGAGCTGAGGCAGCAGGTCGGCCGCAAATTGGCGCTTGAGTTCGGCGTTGCCATCTTTGCGCCTTACCCCATCGGCGATCCAGGCCCTGAACATGTCGTCCACAGTGAGCTTTTCCCGATTTTGCGCCTGGCTGGCCTCCAGTTCGGCAGCGGCACGCTCGGCCTCGCGCCGTTCCGCCTCGGCACGTTCCTCTTCCGCCTGCTGCTGGACGTCGATGCCGGCGCGCGCCATGGCGCGCACCCGGGCGGCCTCGATGCGCGCATCAGCCAGCGACAAGTAGCCGTCATTGGTGGTCGTGCCATACGGACGCGGCAGGCGCAGCTCACGCTGACGCCCGTTGACGACATACTGGATCACCCAGACTTTGACGCCGTTGGTCGCCACTCGCACCTGCAGGCCGGTATCGACGTTCTGCTTGTAGGGTTTGTCTCGCGGCTTGAGCGCCGCCACCTGGATTGCAGTCATTTTTGCCATGATTTCGTGCCTTATCCGTGCCTTAACCGTGCCTTAAATATTTTTCGCTGACAGTGGATTATGCTGGACCATGATGGACTAGGCCGCAAGCTAAGTCTTTGATTTTAATCAGAACGATAAAGATGGTCGAACGTCTTTGGACACCAATAGACGCTCAGCAGCAGAATGGGGTGCAAGGGGTCGTGTGTTCGAATCACACCGTCCCGACCAATAGAATCAAAGACTTAGGCCAACCGTTGGGGTTGGCCTTTTTCTTTTTCGGGGCTCCAGCCTTAGATTGGCGGGCTGCGGCGCAAGGAGATCGCGCAGTGCGTCAGCAAGTCCGCCGCCTACGTCACCCAGCATGCGGTGCTGCTGGACCTGCCCCATCCAATTGCCGCCGCGTTCAACACCGCCCGCGTGCGCGACGTGACCCTGGTCAATGAGCTTGTCCAGGCCTACAATGCCGACGCGCTGTTGGTGGACAGCTGGCTGGCCGACCCGGCGCAGGACATCCAGCGTCTCGGTCAACCTTTCCACCGCATGCCTGGACGCCGCATCAAGCGCCACACAGGGCGCTGGCACAAAGCCAAGTACCGGGCTCACGTTGACGATGCGGCCCGAGCCTTGGGTGCGCATGTACGGTAGCACGGCCTTGACTTTGTGTGTACATGGACAATGGCGTGGAGTCAGCTGTGCGAGGGCGCCGGCCGTATCCTGAACCAGATGGCATACATGGCCGGCAGGAAGACCAGGGTCAGGACGGTGCCGGCCAGGGTGCCGCCTATGAGCGTGTAGGCCAGGGTTCCCCAGAACACCGAGTGCGTCAGCGGGATGAACGCCAGGATCGCCGCCAGCGCCGTCAGGACCACGGGGCGTGCGCGCTGCACGGTCGCCTCCACCACGGCGCGGAAGGGCGCCAGGCCAGCCTGTTCATTTTCCCGTATCTGTCCAATCAATATCAGCGTATTGCGCATCAGGATGCCCGACAAGGCAATCAGGCCAACTAGTGCATTGATGCCAAAAGGCTGGCGGAACAGCAGTAGGGTCGGCACCACGCCGATCAGTCCCAGGGGACTGGTGAGGAACACCATGACCATGGCTGCGATGGACCGCACCTGCAGGATGATGATCAGCAGGGTGGCCGCCAGCATGAGCGGGAAGATCGGCAGCATGGCCACAGTCGCCTTGCCCGATTCCTCGATGGAGCCGGCTTCCTCGATGCGGTAGCCGGCAGGCAGCGTCGCCATCAGCGGCTGGAGCTGCCGGGTCATGGCCGCCGACACGTCGGGCGGCTGCAAGCCCTCGGCGATATCGCCACGGACAGTGATGGTCGGTTCGCGGTCACGGCGCCTCAGGATCGGATCTTCCATGCGCACCTCCACCTTGCCGACCTGGGACAGGGGAATGCGTTGGCCGGCCGACCCGACCAGCGTGAAGCCCGCGATTTTTGAGGGATCGAGACGGGTATTGCCGGCCGAGCGGGCCACCACCTGTACGGAGCGGATATCCTCGCGCACCTCGGTCAGCGGCGCTCCGCTCAACAGGAATTGCAGTTGCAGCGCCACCGAATTCGAACTCAGGCCCAGCGCCTGCAGCCTGTCCTGGTCCAGCGTAAAATGCAGCGCCGGTACGCGTGGGCCCCAGTCGCTATTGACGGTTCGCATCATCGGACTGGTGTGCAGGACGGCCTCGACCTCGGCGGAAATCGCGCGCAGCTTGTCCACCTCCGGTCCCGTCACGCGGTAGGCGACAGGGAAGGGGGAGGGCGGTCCGAAGACGATCTGGGTCACCCGTATCCGCGCCTCGGGCGCCAGGCCTGCCGCGATGGCTTCGCGCAGCCTGAACTTGAGTGCCTCGCGCTCCTTGTCATCCCCCGTCAGCACCACGATTTTGGCGAACGAGGGGTCCGGCAGTTCGGGCGCCATCGCCAGGAAAAAGCGGGGCGCCCCCTGGCCGATATAGGCGGTGACGATCTTTGCTTCACGCTGCTTCGCCAGCCATGCTTCGACCTTGGCCGTGGCGCTGCTGGTCTGCTCGATCGAGGTGCCATAGGGCAGCTGCACCTCGACCAGTACTTCAGGCCGATCCGAGGTCGGGAAAAATTGTTTCTTGACCAGGGCCATGCCCAGCACGGCCGCCACAAACAGCGCCACCACGGCGCCCGCGACCATCCACTTGCGCGCAATCACGCGTTCCAGCACTTGCCGGAAGCGGTTGTAGTAGCGGGTGTCGTAGATGGCGGCGTGCCCGCCTTCGACCGTTCGGATTTCCGGCAGGAGCTTCACGCCCAGGTACGGGGTAAACGCCACCGCCACCACCCACGAGGCGATCAGCGCGATGCCGACGATCCAGAACATGTTGCTGGTGTATTCGCCCGCCGTGGAGCGCGCAAAGCCGTTGGGCATGAAGCCGATCGCCGTCACCAGGGTGCCGGACAGCATGGGCGCTGCCGTGTGGCTCCAGGCATAGGCCGATGCGGCCACCCGGCTGTATCCTTCCTCCATCTTGACCACCATCATCTCAATCGCGATGATGGCGTCGTCCACCAGCAGGCCCAGGGCCAGGATCAGCGAGCCGAGCGTGATGCGGTCAAAGTTCTTGCCGCTGGCCGCCATGACGACGAATACGGCGGCCAGGGTCAGCGGGACAGCGGCGGCCACCACGATGCCGACGCGCCACCCCATGCTGACGAAGCACACCACCATCACCACCAGCAGGGCGACGAAGAACTTGACCATGAATTCATCCACCGCTGAACTGATGTTGACGGCCTGGTCAGTCACCTTCGTCATGCTCATGCCGAGCGGCAGGGCGCTGTTGATCTGCGCGACCTCGGCCTCCAGCGCCTTGCCCAGCGCCAGGCCGTTCCAGTCGTCGCGCATCACCACGCCCAGCAACAGCGCCGGTTCGCCCTGATTGCGTACCATGAACGCGGACGGATCTTCATAGCCGCGTTCGACCGTGGCCACGTCGGCCAGCTTGAGCGTCCTGCCTTGTGCCGCCACCGGCGTTTGACGGAGCTTTTCCAGCGTGTCAAAGGCGCCATCGACACGCACGAACACCTGGGCGCCCTTGGTATCGATGGAGCCGGCTGGCGTCAGCACGTTCTGGCTGTTGAGCGCCGAAAAAATATCCTGCGGGGCGACGCCAAGCGTCGCCAGGCGCTCATGCGAAAAGGAGACGAAGATGCGCTCCGGCTGCTCGCCGATGATGTTGACCTTCTTGACACCGGCCACGTGCAGCAGGCGCTGGCGCAGCGCCTCCGCGTCCCTGGTCAGCAGTCGCTGCGGCTCGCCCCTGGCCTTCAGGGCGTACAGCGCAAACGTCACGTCCGCATACTCGTCGTTGACCATGGGACCGATGACGCCGGCCGGCAGCTTCTTTGCCTCGTCGCTGATCTTCTTGCGGGCCTGATAGAACTCTTCCTGCACTTGCGAGGGCGGTGTGCTGTCGCGCAGCGTAACCATGGTGAATGCCAGGCCGGGGCGCGTAAAGGTCTCCGTGCGGTCATACCAGCGCAGCTCCTGCATGCGCTTTTCCAGCGGTTCGGCCACCTGGTCCTGCATTTCCTGGGCGGTCGCTCCCGGCCACGCGGTGACGACGGTCATTTGCTTGATGGTGAACGGCGGGTCTTCCGCGCGCCCCAGCTTGAAGAACGCCAGGATGCCGGCGGCCGAGATCAGGAAGATCAGGAACAAGGTGATGGCGCGCTCGCGTACCGCGAGCGCCGAGAGGTTGAAACGGCCAGCGCTCACGGACGTGCTCCTTCCGCTGCGGTGGCGCCGCCTGCCGCGCGCACCAGCGCGCCTTCCCGCAGCAGATGGGCGCCCAGCGCGACGACACGATCGCCTTCCTTCAGCTGCCCGCTGACGTAGGCGTGGGCATCATCGATGCGCTGGACTGCCACCGGCCGCCAATATGCCTTGGCCGGCTCGCCCTGGATGACCCACACCCCGGTGCCCTTGCCAGGGTCGAACAGCGCGCCTATCGGCACCTGCAGGGCGCGATCCTGCCTCGCGCCCTGGCCCGAGACCGCATCCGGAATCTGCAGCGTGACCGTGCTGCCGAGAGGCGCATTCGACAGGGCGCCATCGAGCACATAGCGCGCTTCGAAGGTGCGCGTGAGCCGGTCCGCGGAGTGGGATAGTTGCCGCAGGGTGGCCGGGACGGCCGTACCGGAATCCCCAAACAGCGTGGCCGGCGCCACCGACCCGATGGCGGGGCGCAGCGTTTCCGGCAGCTGGATGACCGCCTCGCGGCTGCCCGCGCGCGCCAGGCGCACCACGGCCTGCCCCGCGCCCACGACCTGGCCCGGCTCGGCCAGCGTCTCCATGACCACGCCATCCTCATCGGCCAGCAGCTCGGCATAGCGGCTGGCGTTCAGCGCCACTTCAGCTTGCGCCCTGGCCGAATTGAGTTGCGCTCGGGCGGCGTCGGCAGCGGCCTTGACCTGATCGTATGCAGACGCCGAAATGGCGCCAGTGCCACGCAGGTCACGGTACCGGGCCTCGTCTTCAGCAGTCTGTTGGGCGCGCGCCTGTGCGGCAGCCACGGCTTCCTGCTGGGCATGCGCCGCCAGCCGCAGATCGGCGGGATCCAGACGCATGAGCACCTGGCCGCGCTGGACGGCTTGTCCAGCGTCTACCAGGCGCTCCTGCACCTTGCCGGAGACGCGGAACCCCAGATCGCTCTGTACCCGGGCAGCGACGGTTCCTGTGAATGAGCGCGACAGCGCAGCGCTCCCCTGCACGGTGGCGACCCGCACCTGGGGTATGCCCGTGCGCGGATCGGCGGACGGCGTGCCGCCGCAGGCGATCAACGCCAGCGGCAATGCAGCGATAACGGTGGATGTAACAAAGCGATGCCGAAGCATGGATAGCCCCTCAAGCAATGATAAGGGCTTTGATTATGGAACTAGTGACCAGATTAGTCAATGGTCACATTCATTTCTTCACGGCGACAGGCTGCGCAGCACCAGGCTGGACAACAGAACCGGCGCTTCCTGGGTGTGGTCCAGGCTATGCTGGAGCAGCAAAGGATTCAAATAAGGGCGCATGACGAGGTAGATCGCTTTGACTGCCTCGTCGAGTGGCGTTTTGCGCTCGAAGTCCCCGCTTTGCCGTCCTTCCTGCACCACCGCCTTGATCAACTGCTGGACGCGCTCTTCGTAGGCCTGCACCGACTGCCACCGTTCGGTGGCGGCCGAAGCGGCAATCTCATACAGCTTGCGATCCTGGAAAAACAGCCGGAGACTGGCTTCCGTGCTGGCCTTGAAGAGGGAGCGCAGCCGATCCGGAGGATTCATGGCCTGCGCGACGGCGGCGCCGATGTCGGTCTCGATCTCACGCAGGCAGTTCACGCAGATCATTTCCCCGATGGCCTGCTTGGATGCAAAGAACTTGTAGATGTAAGCCTTGGAAAAGCCGATCGCTTTGGCCAGGTCGGAGACGGTGGTTTTCTCATAGCCGTAGCGGCTGAAGTGTTCGGTGGCGGCGACCACGATCTGGTCGCGCACCTCATGGTCAGCCGGACCCCGGGCTGACACGGGATAAGTGTCTGGTTTCTTCATAGCCGCAAGCTTACGCCATTCACAAAGACTGGACAACTTGTGACCATTTGGTATTATGGTCACTTTCTTTCTACGAAAGCAGACGATGGCGCCCACTCCCACTTTTGCCGCCCTCCTTGTGGCCGGCCTGTTAGCCGGCTGCGCGGCCGGTCCCGACTACGTGCATCCCGATGTGCCGATGATGGAACAGTTCCGGGGCCAGGCTGCGGTCGCGCAGCGGCCGGCAGCCTCCAGCGCCGACCTCGCGGTCTGGTGGACCGGATTCGGCGATCCGCAACTGACCCGCTACGTGACGCAGGCCCTGGAACAGAACCTCGATCTTGCCCAGGCACGGGCACGGGTGGCGCAAGCGCGTGCCGGGCTGGCTGCATCCAGCGCGGCCTTGCAGCCCTCCGCGACGATCACTGGCCAGGGAGCGAGGGCGTACCAGTCGGTGGAAACTCCCTTGGGGCAGGTATTGAATTCCCAGCCCGGCTTGGATCGTCACGGCAGCTCCTACGAAGCCAATCTCGGTGCGAGCTGGGAGCTGGACGTGTTCGGTGGGCTGCGGCGTGGACGGGAAGCCGCTCTGGCCGAATACCAGTCCTCGGAAGCGGGGGCGGTGGCCGCGCGCCTGGCCGTTGCGGCGCAGACCGCCGATATCTACATCACCATCCGTGGATTGCAGGCCCGCCTTGACGTGGCGCGCCGCCAGGTGCAGACGCAGCAGGAACTGCTCAACACCGTCAGGCTCCTGTATGGCAAAGGACTGGCGCCGGAACTCCAGGTAAGACAAAGCGAAGGGGCGCTTGCCCAGGCCCGGGCATCGATACCCGCCCTGGAGACAGGATTGGACATGGCCTTGAACGCGCTGGATGTGATGCTGGGCGGCTTGCCCGGGACACATCGGTCAGAGCTGGCCGGCGCCGGTCACATTCCCACCCCGCCGCAACTGACGGAGACGGGATCGCCAAGCGAACTGCTGCGGCGACGGCCCGATCTGATCGTGGCCGAACGGCGTTTGGCGGCTGCGCATGCGCGCATCGGCGCATCCATTGCCGAGTACTACCCCCAGCTCTCGCTGACCGGGCTCATCGGCAGCGCAACCGCGATCTCCGCCGGGAATCTGTTTGCCAGCGGCGCCAATCAGTCCGCAGCGGTACTCGGATTGCGCTGGCGCCTGTTCGATTTCGGCCGCATCGATGCACAGATCGAGCTGGCCAAGGGCCAGGAGGCTGAGCTGCTGGCCGCGTATCGGCTTGCCGCCTTGCGTGCGGCCGAGGACGTGGAGAACAGCTTTTCAGCCTTGGTCAATAACGAGCAGCAGGTAGTGCTACTCACCCAAGGGGCGGAGGCCTGGGGGCGGGCACGGGCAGCGTCCTTTGCAGCCTATCAAAAGGGTGTCGTCAGCTTGCTGGACGTGCTGCAGGCCGACGAAAAATGGTTGCGCGCAACGGATGCGCGGGTGCAAGCCGAAACGGAATCGTCGCGCGCAGCCGTCGCGGCGTTTCGAGCCCTGGGGGGCGGCTGGCAACCGGCGGAATCGCGCCTGGCGGCACTCCACTAGCGATGGGCCTGGAGCGGCAGGGCGGTCGTGGCCGCTGTGCCGTCGCAGTGGCAGCCCCGCAGGATGATACGGGCTAGCGGCGGGAGGCGGCTGGCTAGCAAAACGCATCCTGGCGGCAGCGGCGAGCATGTTCATGCCGCCGCCGCGCTGGACGCCAGGCATGCCGCCGCACTACGCGCCGCGAGGGAGGAGGGCGCTGCCGGACAGGCTGCGCTCGACCAGCAACTGCAGGCCGCGCAGCGAAGCATCGCCGCACTGCAAGGCGAGGTCGCCGCCGTGCGCGATGAATGATAGGTTCCAGGGAGCCCGTCAAACATAGCGATTGCGCTTTTCCCTGTTCTCCGATTCCGTCGCCTTCAACGCCTTTTCCTTCATCCCTGCTCGGAACCGATAATGACCTGATGGCAGCGCTGGCGCGGCAAGCAGCCCGGCGGCCGCGCTCACCTGTCCAGCGCTGCGATGCCGGGCAGCTCGCGCAGTGTTTGAACGCCGCGCATGCTGCGCCGCCACCACCGCGAAAACGAGTTGCATGGCTGCGACACAGCGGCGAACAGCGCATTGGTGTCGCGCTGCTGTACGCGAGCCGGCAGGATAGCGGCCACATGCGGATCCGCCCACGTCTGCACCGAGCGCGCCCCGGCCAGTGCGGCCGCCAGTGCATCGCTACTGGCGTGCCACGCGACCGGCGCCAATGCCTGCATGCGGCCGTGCGCGAACTGCCAGCGCAATGCGCACCATGGCCGGCTGGCATGGTACTCGGCCGGCCACCAGCCTATGCTGATGCAATCCCTAGGCAGGTCGGCAGGCGGCTCGCCCAGCCCTCAGGGATGCACCAGCCAGACGTCGCGCCCCGCCATGGTTGCCGGCGTTGTTGCCGGCGCAGACGCCATGCCGGCTATCGGCGCGGCCAGCAGCGCCGGCTCCGGGATGCCCTCGTCATGCGGCATCGGCGCGGGCGCTGGTGCGCCGTGGGCCAGCCGTAACAGCGCCGCGTACGAGGTGTCCAGCACGCTGCCGAAGCTATGCCATGACGGCGGCGCGTACTTCGCGACGTTGTCGGCGTTGAACACATAGGGCTTTCCGCTGCCCGTGCCCGCGACCCATTGCCAGCTCAGGTGGTTGCTGGCCAGGTCGCCATCGAGCAGATGGGCGATCATCCAGTCAGCGCCCGCGCGCCAGTGCACGTGGCGGATGTGAACAAGGTAGCTGGCCAGCCACATGCGTGCGTGGTTGTGCAGATAGCCGGTCGCATACAGGGTGCGCATGGCCTGGTCGATCACCGGCACGCCGCTGCGGCCTTCACGGATGTCTGCGGGAACCTCGCCCTCATAGGCCGTGTCGGGCATGGGCCCGGCATGCAGCGACTGCAGGATCTGGTCGCCGCGCCGGGCCCAGACGTGCCGAAAGTATTCGCGCCGGCCCAATTCGTAGATGAACTGGTGCTGGTGAGTGATCGGGTGGCGCGCGGCAATGCCCGCGACCACTTCTGCAGAGCTCACGATGCCATGGGCAAGGCAGGGGGACAGGCAGCTGACTGCATGGAACAGGCCCAGTACAACCTGCTGTATCGCTGGTTCATCGGACTGTCCATGGATGATGCCGTGTGGGTGCCCACGGTGTTCACCAAGAACCGCGAGCGGCTGATCAAACACGATGCGGTCATCGAGTTTTTCAACGAAGTGCTGGCCATCGCCGAGAACAAGAACTGGCTCTCCGGCGAGCACTTCAGCGTCGATGGCACGCTGATCCAAGCCTGGACCGGACACAAGAGTTTTGTGCGCAAGGATGGCGATGACCAGAACGGCGAAGGCGGCAATTTCAAGGGCTGCAAGCGCAGCAACGAGACCCACCAATCGAAGACTGATCCGGATTCACGCTTGTACCGCAAGGGCAATAGCACAGGCAGTGAGTTGCGCTACATGGGCCATACCCTCAGCGACAACCGCCACGGCCTGATCGCCAACGCCATGGTGACCAGAGCCGATGGCTATGCCGAGCGCGAAGCCGCCAAGGCCATGATCAACGACGCGCGCCAGGCCTTGAATGATCCGGCGCGTGCGATCACGCTCGGCGCCGACAAGGGCTATGACGCGGCGGAGTTCGTGCAGGACTGCCAGGCCATGAATGTCGTGCCGCACGTGGCGCAGAACACCTCGGGGCGCAGCTCGGCAGTGCCTGACACGATTGCCCGGAGCGAGGGTTACGTGATCTCGCAGCAAAAGCGCAAGCTCATCGAGCCAGGCTTCGGCTGGGCCAAGTCGGTCGGTGCCATGCGCCAGGTGATGGTGCGCGGCCTGCGGAAAGTCGACCAGATGTTTGTGCTGACCATGGCCGCTTACAACTTGGTGCGGATGCGCTCGCTGGGACAGGTCCGTCCACAGCCAGCGCAGTGACCGGATCGGGCGCTAAATCAGCTTGAACCCGCTGGAATAGCCCCAAAAACCCCGCTCGCGATGAAAAAAACAGCCGCCAGCGGCATCCGGTAGTGGCACCAGCCGGCGTCACGAGTATTTCAGCAGCCTGCTAGCTGTGGGCCTACCGATCCGGGGTGCACGACACTGGCCCGCCCATGCTTATGGGCGAGTAAATTTTTGTAAATTAGATAATTTCAGGAAATTTTATCTTATAATTAACTATGCTTTAAAAGCAGCACTGTTAATTCAAGAATAAAAGTCGCTCTCCTGAAAGGCTGGTCATGCAAAAAAAGAAACGGCAGTTGATGATAGGCGCCGGTGCTGCAGTGGCGGGCAGTCTGTTGCCCTTGGGTAAAGTCTTCGCTCAAGGCGGCATTGCTACACCGGCGCGCACTTTGGTGGCCATTTACTTTCCTGGTTGGTCCAAGCCCATCGATCAGTCCCAACAATGGCTACACGGCGATAATCCTTGGGGCGTGTATCCCACCTCGATCTGGCCGAATGTCACCCACCGCATGGGACTGGAAGAGTTCAAGGAGCGCTATCCCATAGACGGCCCGTGGACCTCGGACGAAACCACCCGGGGCTATGACGAAAAGCTGCCGATCAATATGGAGCGGGCGGTGGACTACGCGTCGCAGTACGGCGTGGATGTGTTCTGCATTAACTGGTACCGCGACGAGTTCCAGAACTATGCGGTGGAAAACCTGAAGCGGACCAGCACCGGCTTCAAGATCAGCAACCCTGAAAAGATCCAGTGGTTCCTGCAGTGGTCCAATAACTCCAATTACCACAGCAATACCGTGCCCATCAGCGACAGCAAGCAGTATTTCTACGAAGGCATACGACTGGCGGCGCTGCACATGAAGGACCAGCCTTATTACTGGAAGCTGAACAACAAGCCGGTGTTCGCCATCTACGACGTCTCCCAGATAGACCGCATCATCAATCTGGCCGCAGGGCGCCCGTCCAGCTACGCCATGGCGGTGGCCGACAAGATCGTGGCGCACGAAGCCTTCCTCAAGAATTGCCACAATATCGTGGCCAATGTGCTGGCTGGCGACACCACCGGAGGCATCACCGGCACCGGCAACGACGTGCTGGTGTCGCAGCTGAGCGCAACTTTCACGCCTTCGCTCTACCTGGTGATACAGACTGGCGACGTGGGCGCCTGGGCCGGCTGCGTCACGGTGGACGCCATGTGCAACTACAACATCCGGCGCGGCACCTTCAACGGCACCGAGCGCCGTGCCGCCTCGTTTGATGAAATCATCGTGGCTGCCCAACAGCAGTATGATCTTTATGTGCCCGCCGTAAAGAAATACCTGCCCAAGCGGGTGAACTGGTGGCCGACCCTGATGGCCGGGTACGACGACCGCCCGTGGTTTGGCGCCGACTCCCAGGCCCAGCAGTGCCCGGCGACGGATGCGCAATTCCAGGCCCATGTCACGCAAGTGAATAACGTGCACAACGCCAACCTTGCCGCGACCGGGGGCATCACGTTCATCTACGCGTGGAACGAATGGGGCGAGGGCGGCTGGATCGCTCCCAGCGGCACCGAGGCGCCCTTCAAGAAACTGGAGATCCTGCGCGATTACCTGAAGGCGGCGCCGTCCACCTCGGCCACCTGACTTTTGCAGAGAGGGCCGGCGGCCCCCTCTGGCCGCCTATTTACGATTCCTGGAGAACAGTATGAAATGGAAAACCCTGGCGGCCGCCTTGCTCGCGGCCGCCGCCTTTGCACAGCCTGCCGTAGCCGGCCCGCTCAGCATCAGCAACGGCAAATTCATGAAGGACGGCAAACCGTTCTACGGCGTCGGCGTGAACTACTTCGACGCCTTCTACCGTTATGGCGTGTACAACCAGAAAACCGGCATCGCCGGCCTGGCGACCCTGAAGCAGTATAACGTGCCCTTTGTACGCATTGCTGCGATCGCGTTCTGGCCGAACGAGATCCAGGGCAGCTTCATCAACAACCAGGCCGTGTTCCTGAACCGCCTCGACGAATTCATGAATGCGGCCCAGGCGCAAGGCATAGGCGTGGTGCTCGATGTGTTCTGGAATTGGACCGCCTTCGCCGATCTCAAGGGCGAACACATTCCCGAGTGGGGCAATAGCGCCAGCCAGACCCGCGCCTACATGCGCGAGATCACCACGCTGCTGGCGACCCGCTACAAGGACCATCCGGCGCTGTGGGCCTGGGAGTTCGGCAACGAGGCCACTTCGCTGATGGACATTCCCCCTTCGGTGGGCAACTACCAGTGGCTGCCCAGCGCACCCACGCAGGGGGCGCCGGCCCGTACCACGGCTGATAACATCACGCCGTCCACCATCATCTCGGCGCTGACGGACTTTGCCACCACCTTGCGCGCGGTCGATCCCAATACGCCCATCTTCAGCGGCAATGACGTACCGTACTACAGCGCCTACCACCTGCAGCAGAGCAACGGCAACAATTGGAGCTCGGATACCCCGGCCCAGTTCGGCCTGATCCTGGCGCGCAACAACCCGGCGCCTATCGACACCTTCACCATCCACCTGTATCCCAAGGCCGAAGGCGAAGCAGGCAAATACTTCAGCCAGCCCAGCACCGCGACCTATGACGATATCGTAGCCGCCGCCAAGGCGCAGTCCGTCCTGTCTGGCAAGCCGCTGTTCCTGGGCGAATTCGGCGTCGATCAATCGCTGTATTCGGATGTGCCGCAGCGCTTCGAAACCATCATGAACTCCATCGTGAACAACCGGGTGCAGATGTCGGCGCTGTGGGTGTATGACCTGAGCACCCAGAACACCACCTATAACGTCACCAGCTCCAATGCGCGCGCCTACCAGCTGCAAAAAGTGCAGACCGTAAACCTGGACATGGCGACCTGGCAGTAAGTCCGGCTGCTGCGGGCTCAGCGTACGCCCAGCTGCGCCAGCACGGCCGCGTGCATGTCCTCGGCCTGCCGCGCGTCCGGCCCCGCCACCACCAGCACGGCGGCGTTGTAGTCGGCGCAGGACGCCACCGCGCTGTAGCGGCCCGTGTGTATCCACAGCACCTGTTCCTTGGCGCGTATCCGCGTGCCGGGGAAGGCGCGCGCCATGGCACCGTTGTAGGCCGCGCTGCATTCGCTGGTGTTCCTGAAGCCGCTGCGCGTGGCGGATAGCGACATGGCGCGCACTGCGCCCTCCGGCTCCGCTGCCAACACGGGACCTGCCGAAGCAGCAGGGGACGCGGCGGGCGGTGCGGCGTCGCCAGCCTTGCGGTAGTGCGCCAAACCCCACAGCAGCGACACCTCGCTGCCCGATTGCGCCAGTTGGTGCGCCACACCCCAGCCAGCCGCCAGCAGCACCGCACCAACGGCGGCAATGCCGGGCCAATGGGGTTTGGCCGCTGGCGGGGACTGCCGTGTGAGACGGCTGGCGTCTGGGCTGTTCATTATTTGGAATTGTGTATTTGACACCAAACCATTAGAGCACAAAAGTTGCAGCGCACAAAAGGAATACTGCTGAGAGAGCCGGTAAACCTTCACACCGAGACTCGGTAGAGACACGCAACTGATCGCAGGATGCTTCCTACCCGCACTCAGGAGCCCGGCCGATTACGTGCACGGTCCTGCTGCCCCAAGATGGTGCTTCCCGTCGGCGCCTGATCGGCAGACGCTACGGATACAACTTTGGAGATAATCATGGCAAACAGCAATCAAGGCAAAGGTAATCAGCAATCGGGCAACCAAGGCAACAACCAGGGTGGCGGCCGCGGCTTCGCCTCCATGGATCCCGAGAAACAGCGCGAAATCGCTGCGGAAGGCGGCCGGGCCGCCCACGCTTCCGGCAACGCGCATGAATTCACTTCGGAAGAAGCGCGCGCCGCTGGCTCGCAAAGCCACAAGAACAGCGGTAACCAGCAAAGCGGTTCGTCCGGCTCGTCGGGCGGCTCCGGCGGTTCCGGCGGCACCCGCGGCGGCACCCCCGAGCAGCACGCCGAGGCCGGCCGTCAAAGCCACAAGAACGATGGCAACCAGCAGAGCGGCTCGGGCGGCAGCTCGAGCGGCGGCCGCAGCGGCTCGACCCGTGGCGGCACGCCGGAACAGCACGCCGAAGCCGGCCGCCAGAGCCACAAGAACGACCGCTGATACGCGGCGCTAGCAAGCAGGGGGCATGCGCCCCTGCTTGCATCAGCGCCTCAGGCAGTGGATTGCTTTAATTGCAAAATAGAATGATACTTGTGCCCACGGTCCGCCATGGTGACGGACCACCACTGGGAGCGGCACAAGGGCATGGCTATCCTGACCAAGAAAAAAATCTGGCTGGCGATCGGCCTGCTGGTCGTGGCCGGCGCCGGCGCGGCCTGGTATCACAAGAGCAAAACCCCGGCGGTCGAACCGCTGCGCTACCGCACGGCGCAGGTCGATACCGGCAACATCACCCAGACGGTGACGGCCAACGGCACCATCAATCCGGTGGCGCTGACCAATGTCGGCTCCCAGGTGTCCGGCACCGTCAGCGAACTGAAGGCGGACTTCAACGACCGCGTCAAGAAAGGGCAGGTGCTGCTCAAGCTCGACCCCACCATCTTCAACGCCCAGATCCGCCAGTACCAGGCGGCCCTGGCTTCCGCCAGCGCCACGCTGCGGCTGGCGCAGGCCACCCACAGCCGCAACCAGGGCATGGTGGCGCAGGCGTTCATTTCCTCGCTGGCGCTGGATCAGTCCAAGCGCGAAGTCGATGTCGCCATCGCCAACCAGCAGCTGGCGCAGGCGCAGCTGGCGCGGGCCCAGGCCGACCTCGATAACAGCGTGATACGTTCGCCCATCGATGGCGTCATCATCAAGCGCACCGTGGACCTGGGCCAGACCGTGGCAGCCTCCTTCACCACGCCGACCCTGTTTACCATTGCACGCGACCTGACCAAGATGCAGATCGACACCAATGTGTCGGAAGCCGACGTCGGCCAGCTGAAGGAAGGACAGGAAGCCGTGTTCGTGGTGGACGCCTATCCGGACAAGGAATTCCGCGCCCGCATGCGCCAGTTCCGCCTGGCCGCCAACGTGGTGCAGAACGTGGTCACCTACAACGTGGTGCTGGACGTGGACAACCAGGACGAGCTGCTCAAGCCAGGCATGACGGCGCAGGTGCGGCTGGTGGTGGGCAACCGCCAGCAGGTGCTGCGCATCCCGACCGCCGCGCTGCGCTTCCGCCTCAGCGACGAGGAACTGGAGAAGGAAGCCAAGCGCCAGAAGGCCAAGGACGGCGCCAGCGCTTCCGCCACTGCCGCCACCGCCGCCAGCGAGCCTGCGCCGGACGACGACCTGGCCTTCCGCAGCAAGGCCGACCTGACGCGCTCCTTCAAGGTCTACACGCTGGACCAGAACAACCATCCGGTCCCCAAGGACATCAAGATCGGCCTGTCCAACTTCCGCTACACCGAGGTGCTGGGCGGAGAACTGAAGAAGGGCGACAAGGTCATCACACGGGCGCTGGCGACGGCGCCGGAAGGCGGGCTGTGAGCGCGCCCGCCAGCGGCGGCCAGCTGCTGATCGATATCCGCCAGGTCACCAAGAGCAATTATTCCGGCAGCGTCGAAACCAAAATCCTGTTCGGCATCGACCTGGCGGTGCCGCGCGGCGACTTCGTGGCGGTGATGGGGCAGTCCGGCTCCGGCAAGTCGACCCTGATGAACATCCTCGGCTGCCTGGACCAGGCCGGCGGCGGCAGCTATCTGCTGAACGGCGTCGACACGCGCACACTGACGCGCACCGAACTGGCCATGGTACGCAACCGCACCATCGGCTTCGTGTTCCAGAGCTTTAACCTCATCAAGCGCATGAGCGTGGCGGAAAACGTGGCCCTGCCGCTGATTTATGCGGGCGTGTCGCGCTCGAAGGCGCATGCCAAGGCCATGCAGGAGCTGGAGCGCGTCGGCCTCGGCGAGCTGGGCAAGCGCACGCCCAGCCAGCTGTCCGGCGGCCAGCAGCAGCGCGTGGCGATCGCGCGCGCCCTGGTCGGCGACCCGCCGCTGATCCTGGCCGACGAGCCCACCGGCAACCTGGACACCCACACCAGCGAGGAAATCATGCGCTCGTTCCAGCAGCTCAATGCGGAGCGCGGCATCACCATCGTGCTGGTGACGCACGAGCCGGACATCGCGGCCTACAGCCGCCGCCTGGTGCGCCTCAAGGATGGCCGGGTGCTGTACGACGGTCCCAGCGCCGAAGGCCTGGGCCTGCTGCACGCCTAGGCCGGAAACAGGATAAACGATATGAACCTTTTACAGATCGTGATCGAGGCCTTCCGTTCGATGAGCGCGAACCGGCTGCGCACGGCGCTGACCATGCTGGGCATCATCATCGGCATCACCTCGGTGGTGCTGCTGCTGGCGGTGGGCGACAGCATGCAGCGCTTCATCGGCAAGGAGCTGGAGCAGCTGGGCACCAACATGCTGTTCGTGATGCCGGGCGGCGACCGCGCCCAGCAGCAGCGCCTGCGCGCCGGCGCCGCGCCGGCCCTGACCATGCAGGATGCGGCGGCCCTGAACGAGCTGCCCACCCTGGCGGGCGCCGCGCCGGCGCTGCAGGGCGGCTTCAATCTCGCGGTCGGCAACGAGCAGGCCAGCAAGACCGTGCATGGCGTGACCCCGGCCATGTTCAGGATACGCAACTGGAAGATAGACCAGGGCAGCGCCTTCAGCGAAGCCGACGTGCGCGCCGCCGCGCGCATGGTGGTGATCGGCCACAAGATCGCCGACCAGTTCTTCTACAAGACCGACCCGCTGGGCAAATACATCCGCATCGAGAACGTGGCCTTCCAGGTGGTGGGCGTACTGTATGGCGAGGGCAAGCAGGTCGACGGCGGCGACTTGAGCGACTACGTGCTGGTGCCGATCACGGCGGCCAGCGCCAACCTGGTGCGCATGCCGTTCCCGAACAATGTGCACTACGTGATCGCGCAGGGCAGGCCGGGTGGCGTGCTGTCGGAGGCGGTCAGCGAGATCAGCGAGACGCTGCGCGACCGCCACCGCATCAAGTTCGAGGAGCCCGACGATTTCCGCATCGAGAACCTGGCCTCGTTCGCGGAGACGGCCAAGAAGATCAGCGCCGGCCTGGCCCTGCTGCTGGGGCTGATCGGCGCCATCTCGCTGGTGGTGGGCGGGATCGGCATCATGAACATCATGCTGGTCTCGGTGACCGAGCGCACGCGCGAGATCGGCATCCGCATGGCGATAGGCGCGCGGCCGCGCGACGTGCTGCTGCAGTTCCTGACCGAGGCCGTGGTGATCTGCCTGGTGGGCGGCATGGTGGGCGTGCTGCTGGCCAGCGGCGCCGCCATGGCCATCACCGCTACCGGCAAATTCGACGTGTTCATCACCACCCAGGCGGTGATGGTGGCGTGCGGCTTTTCCAGCCTGGTGGGCATGTTCTTCGGCTTCTATCCGGCCCGGCGCGCCTCGCGCCTGCTGCCGGTGGATTGCCTGCGCTACGAATAGCTCAGTTGCACTTGCCCTGGACGGCGGCCCCCACCAGCCAGGGCAGGGAGAAGATGCCGACGATCTGGATCGGGCCGATGTGGGCGGGATTGAACTTCATCGCATCCGGGTGCAGGCAGCTCGGCGTGCGCGCCTCGCTGACCGATTTGCCAAAGCGCGAGTAGGACGACTCGCCGCTCAGCACCACACTGTCCTGCGGCGGCTGCGGCGCAGCCGCCTGCGCCGCGCGCTCTTCCTCCAATACCGCCTTGATGGCTGCCCGCACGGCGTCGTCGCTGGCGGCCGCCGGCACATTGGCCAGCGGCAGCGCCGGTTTGGCCGGCGCCGGCTTGGCGTCGGCAGCCGGAATCTCTTGCGCGTATGCGCTCGCGCTCATCGTCAACCACAAGGCCACGGCCACTTTCATGCGCATACTCCTGACAAAAATTGACGGAACCGCCACGTAGTATAGGCCTACTTATCCACCCCGTCCAAGGAGCTGCACCATGTTCAACCCCAACTACACTTTGCTCTACGTCGACAACCCCATCGCCAGCGCGAGCTTCTACGCCGAGTTGCTGGGGCGCGAGCCGCTGCAGGCCCAGCCCACCTTCGCCCTGTTCGCGCTGGACTCCGGCCTGATGCTGGGCCTGTGGTCGCGCCATACGGTCGAGCCGCGCGCGCTGGCCTCCGGCGGCGGCGCCGAAATCGGCTTCAAGGTGGCCGACCGCAGCGCCGTCAACGACCTGTACGCCGACTGGAGCGCGCGCGGCCTGGCCATCGCCCAGCGTCCCACCGAAATGGACTTCGGCTACACCTTCGTGGCGCTGGACCGCGACGGCCACCGCCTGCGCGTCTTCGTCGTCGAAGATTGATTGACACTGCCTGGGGGGCGATGCTACATTGGGCTGGCTGATTGGCAACGTTTCCAAAGGGAGGCATTCCTGATGGGACCAGATGCAGGCCAATCCAGCGGTTCGTCCTTCGTTCCTCCGTTGCATGGACTGTCCGGCGCCTGACGCGGCGCCGGATTTTTTTCTTCCGCCCCCATTTCCGCCATCAGCTACTTGCTTGTCACTAGGCTTGCCCATGGGGTATTCTTGATGACAGTGTCAACCAACTGATGACGGAAAGAACTCGTGGCAACGATCAAAGATGTGGCCCGCCTGGCGGGTGTGGGCCTGGGCACCGCGTCGCGCGTGGTCAGCGGCAAAGGTTCTGTTTCCCAGGCCACCCTGGAAAAAGTCAGGAAGGCGATCGAGGAGCTGGACTTCCGTCCCTCGCACGCGGCCCGCTCGCTGCTGTCCGGCAGCTCGCAGATGATAGGGGTCTACATTCCCTACCTGAGCGGCACCTTCTACACCCCCATCCTGCAATCGATCTACAAGGCTTTGCGCGACGCCGGCCTGAACATGGTGGTGGCCTTCGGCGTGGGCGAGGGCGATGCGCGCCGGCAGGCCATCGAAGGCGTCAACTTCCTGATCGAACGCGGCAGCGATGGCCTGATCGTGATGAGCAATGCGCTGGAGGACGAGGACTTCAGCGCCCTCGGTCCCTTCCAGTCCAGGGTGGTGGTGGTCAACCACCGCTACGACAGCATCGCCGAGCAGTGCTTCACGGCAGATCACTACGAAGGCGGTCGCCTGGCCGCACGCGCCCTGCTGGAGCACAAGCACCGCCGCATCGCGGTCATCGGCGGCCGCGCCGACGCTCCCGATAACCGCGAGCGGCTGGCGGGCTTCATGGATGAGCTGCGCGGGAACGGCATCGATACCGGGGAGATCTGGATCGCCGACGGCGACTTCTCCTCCGAGGGCGGGCGGGCCCGCGCCCGCGAGCTGCTGGACGCGGACCACAAGTTCACCGCCCTGTTCTGCGCCAATGACGAGATGGCGGTGGGCGCCTTGTCCTGCTTCCACGAGGCCGGTGTATCGGTGCCGGGCGACGTCTCGGTACTGGCCTACGACGACACGCACAGCGCCGAATTCACGGCGCCGCGCCTCACCTCCGTGCACATCCCGTGGAGCGAGATGACCATGAACGGCCTCAATTACCTGCTCAACCGCTGCTACCAGCTGGACCGCCCGGTCACGCGCGACTATCGGCTGTCGGTGACGCAGCGCGCCTCGCTGGCCAGGGCGCCGGCCGCCCGCCGTAAGTAAAACGAGGTAAAAAAAATGGGCATGCGGTCTGCATGCTCTTTTTTTGGATGGCTGCGGAACCGATTCCATCGGAACCAAATCCCCTGCATGGAACAACATACCAAAAGAAGACCGATACAGCCGGAATTGGAGGATGGCCGGCTGAAATGGTGTACTATCTTGCTCCGCAAGCTGGCAAAGACCGGCTGCATGATGGCCTCTGGATGAGAACCTGGCGCGCATGTGCGCGCCCAGACAAAAACTACCCGATGAGGAGACCTCATGCATAGCGCCATGGGAACCACCGAAGTATTCTTGATCGCCATGCTGATCATCTTCACGCTGCCCTACCTGATCTGGCGCGTGGGCGGCACCGATTACTACGCGCCGCTGGTGATCGTGCAGATCATCACCGGCGTGCTGCTCGGTCCCGGCATCCTGGGCCGGGCTTACCCCGAGTATTACCAGTTCGTGTTCAACCCCCAGGTGGTGCAGTCGCTCAACGGCATCGCCTGGTGGTCCGTCATGATATTCGTGATGATCGCGGGCATAGAGCTGGACCTGAAGCAGGCCTGGGAACACCGGCGCGAGAGTGTCATCACGGCCGCGCTGGCGATGGGCACGCCGCTGCTGTTCGGCTGCGTGGCGGCGCTGGGCCTGCTGGGCTACGCCGGCTGGATGGGCGCCAGGGCGCATGCGTGGCAGTTCGTGCTGGGCGTGGGCATGGCCTGCGCGGTGACGGCGCTGCCCATCCTCATCCTGCTGATGGAAAAGCTGGACATCCTGCGCGAGCCCATGGGCCAGCGCATCCTGCGCTACGCCAGCCTGGACGACATCGCCATCTGGGGCGTGCTGGCCGTGATCATGCTGGACTGGGACCGGGTCGGCCGCCAGCTGGGCTTCGTGCTGGTGTTCGTGGCGGCCACGGTGCTGTTTCGCCGCCTGATGGCCAGGCTGCAGGAGCGCGACCGCTGGTACGTCAGCCTGGTCTGGCTGGCCGCCTGCGCCTTCGCGGCCGACTGGGCCGGACTGCACTTCATGGTGGGCGCCTTCCTGGCCGGCGCCGTGATGGATGCGCACTGGTTCAACCAGCAGCGCATGGACTTCATGCGCCATACCGTGCTGCTGGCCATCATGCCGGTGTACTTCCTCAGCACCGGCCTGCGCACCAACTGGGCGCTGGGCGGGTCGGCCGTGTTCGTGGCGGCGGCGGTGCTGCTGGCGGCCTCGGTGGCGGGCAAGCTGATCGGGGTGCGCATGGCCGGCCGCATCCTGGGCTGGGGGCCGGGCGAGGCATCCATCATCGGCTGGCTGCTGCAGACCAAGGCCCTGATCATGATCATCTTCTCCAACATCCTGCTGGACAAGGGCATCATCACCAGCGAGACCTTCACGGCGCTGCTGCTGATGGCCATCGCCAGCACCATGCTGACGGTGCCGGTGGTTGCGCCCATGCTGCGCCGCGCCGCGGCCCTGGTGGCCAAGGCCAGCTAGCTTATTACAGGAAGCGGTCCAGGATCTTCTTGCTGTGGCGGTCCAGGTCGTGGAAGGCGCGTATCAGGTAGTGGATGCCGTGGATGTCCGACACCAGCAGCGTTTCGCCGCCGATGCGGCGTATGTCTTCCTCGCCGCGCAGCACGAATTCGGTGTCGCCACGGTCGGTCTGGACGGTCCAGGTGCAGGGCGTGGCGTAGCTGGTGACGGCCACGATGCGCGAGATCTCGGGCATGAACTCGCGTCCCTCCAGCTCCTCGCGCACCAGCGCGGCGACGGCCGGCGGCAGGTCGTCCAGCCGCTCTATCCAGGCCACTTCCTTGCCGTCCTGCGACACCAGGGCCAGGCCCTCGTGCGGCGCCTGTACCGGAAAGGCGCGCACCGGCGCCACGTTCTCCACCACCTCGCCGCCGGCCGTGGTCAGCACCAGGCGGCCAAAGGGATTGCGTTGCAGGTCAAATTTGGTGGTCGTCATTATTCTTCTTCCTTGCGGGCGTCGTCCGGATCGGTGTCCACATTGCGGGCCTGGGCCTGGTACAGGCGGTAGTAGGCGCCTTCGCGCGCCATCAGCTCGTCGTGCGGGCCTTCCTCGATCACCACGCCGCGGTCCATCACCACCAGGCGGTCGGCGCGCTGCAGCGTCGACAGGCGGTGGGCGATGGCGATGGTGGTGCGGCCCTGGACCAGGTTGTCCAGCGCCTTCTGGATTTCCTTCTCGGTTTCCGAGTCCACCGAGGAGGTGGCTTCGTCCAGGATCAGGATGCGCGGGTTGATCAGCAGGGCGCGCGCGATCGAGATGCGTTGGCGCTCGCCGCCGGACAGGCCCTGGCCGCGCTCGCCCACCATGGAGTCGTAGCCCTGCGGCAGGCGCAGGATGAATTCGTGCGCATGGGCGGCGCGCGCGGCGGCGATGATTTCCTCGCGGGTGGCGTCCGGCTTGCCGTAGGCAAGGTTCTCGGCGATGGTGCCGAAGAACAGGAAGGGTTCCTGCAGCACCAGGCCGATGTTGCGGCGGTAGTCGGCCACCGCCAGCGAACGGATGTCGACGCCGTCCAGCATGATGGCGCCCTCGGCCACGTCGTAGAAGCGGCAGATCAGGTTGACCAGGGTCGATTTGCCGGAGCCGGAATGGCCCACCAGGCCTATCATCTCGCCGGCCTTGATGTCCAGGTTGACGCCGCGGTTGACGGCGCGGTTGCCGTAGCGGAAGCCGACCTGGCGCAGGGTGATGTTGCCCTCCACCTGGTCCAGCTTGACCGGGTTGGCCGGTTCCGGCACCGAGGACACGTGGTCCAGGATGTCGAAGATGCGCTTGGCGGCCGAGGCCGATTTCTGCGTGACCGACACGATGCGGCTCATGGAATCCAGGCGGCCGTAGAAGCGGCTGGAATAGGCGATGAAGGCGGACAGCACGCCCACCGTGATGTTGTTGTGCGATACCTGGTAGATGCCGAACACCCAGATCACCAGCAGCCCCAGTTCGGTGAGGAAGGACACGGTGGGCGAGAACAACGACCACACGCGGTTGAGCTTGTCGTTGACTGCCAGGTTGTGGCGGTTTGCGGTGCGGAAGCGCTGCGCCTCGCGCGCTTCCTGGGCAAAGGCTTTCACCACGCGGATGCCGGGGATGGTGTCGGCCAGCACGTTGGTGACCTCGCCCCACACCCGGTCTATCTTTTCAAAGCCGGTGCGCAGGCGGTCGCGCACCAGGTGGATCAGCCAGGCGATGAAGGGCAGGGGCAGCAGGGTGACGGCGGCCAGCCAGGGATCGATGGAAACCAGGATCACGCCGGTCATGATAATCATCAGCACGTCGGACGCGAAGTCCAGCAGATGCAGCGACAGGAACACGCAGATGCGGTCGCTTTCGCTGCCGATGCGCGACATCAGGTCGCCGGTGCGCTTGCCGCCGAAGTATTCCAGCGACAGTTTCAGCAAGTGTTCGTAGGTGGTGGTGCGCAGGTCCGCGCCTATGCGTTCCGACACCAGGGCCAGCACATAGGTCTTGCCCCAGCCCAGCAGCCAGGCCAGCACCGCCGCACCCACCAGGCCGCCCATGTACATGGTCACCAGCATGGGGTCGACCGGCTTGCCGTTCTGGTAAGGGATCAGCACGTTATCCATCAGCGGCATGGTGAGGTAGGGCGGGATCATGTGCGCGCCCGTGCTCAGCAGCATGAGGGCAAAGCCGAGCGCCATCTGGCCCTTGTAGGGCCTGGTGAAGCGCCACAGGCGGAACAGGGTCCAGGTCGAGGGCGGGGTGTAGATCACCTTGGTGCACACCGGGCATTCTTCCTGCTCCGGCTCCAGCTGGGCCTTGCAGCTGGGGCAGACATTGCCTTCTTCCCGCAGCACCGGCTGGCCGCTGGCGTGGCTCTCGCGGTGCGCCACGAATTGCTCGGCCAGGCGGATGGCGGCCAGGTTCTGGCCCAGGGTGAAGCGCCAGGCCGCCAGCCGGCCCTGGCTGTCCACCAGCTCCAGGTGGCCGACGCCGGCATGGTCGTGGTGTTTCAGCACCAGGTCGGGACGGAAGCTCCAGCTGTCCCAGCTGCTGGCGCCCGGCGAGCGCGCCAATATCCGGCGCGTGGTGACCACCACGATACCCTTGGCGAAACGAAGTTGCGCATCCAGGTCAACCTCCAGGGCAGTTACAACGTTTTCCCCATTGGAAAGTTGTAATTGCGTTTCCGCGCGCCAACGTTCAGGTAGTTCTGCCGGGCTGGGAATTGAGGAAAGTTGTTCTGTTGTCATCGTGCAGAGGGCTCCGGAGTCTCAGGACTGGATAGGTGTTTTCAGGGATATAACGCGCGTCCGCCTTGATACGGCTTATTTACGGTATTCTGTCATCAAAAGAATTTGACAGAGATCAAAGCGACAAGGCCAGTCTGTGTTTGCGGCGAGTATAACGCCTTAGCACCACGCAGACCTAGCGCCTTGTACGCTTGTGAAACTTGATCGGTTTGCAAGCGGGGTCTATCTAATTTGGCGGCAGGCAATACGCAGGGTTTACAATACGGCGCGGGATGGCCACGGCTGACAACAAAAGATACAAGAATAGAAACATGATCAAGAAGAAAGACATTGACATTCTCAGGGTGACGTATTTGCGCGGGCCGAATATCTGGACTTACCGTCCGGTCATCGAAGCCTGGCTCGATATCGGCCTGCTGGAAGAATTCCCCTCGAACCTGATCCCCGGCTTGTACGAACGGCTGACGGCCATGCTGCCCAACCTGGTCATCCACCGCTGCGGCGTGGGCGAGCACGGCGGCTTCCTGGAGCGCCTGCGCGACGGCACCTATGCCGGCCACATCCTGGAACACGTGGTGCTGGAATTGCAAAACCTGGCCGGCATGAAGACCGGCTTCGGCAAGACCCGCCAGGTGGCCGAGGGCAGCGGCATCTACAAGATGGCCTTCCGCACCCGCCAGGAGCAGGTCGGCCGGGCCGCCCTGGCTGCTGGCCGCGACCTGCTGATGGCCGCCATCGAGGACCGCCCCTACGACGTGGATGCCGCCGTGGCCCGGCTGGGCGACATGGTCGAGCGCCTGTGCCTGGGCCCCAGCACGGCCAGCATCGTGGACGCCGCCACCGAGCGCGGTATCCCGTCCGTGCGCCTGACCGACGGCAACTTGGTGCAGCTGGGCCACGGCGCCGCCCAGCGCCGCATCTGGACCGCCGAGACCGAATACACGGGCGCCATTGCCGAAGGCATCGCCAGCGACAAGGACCTGACCAAGAGCCTGCTGGCTTCCTGCGGCGTGCCGGTGCCCGAGGGCGAACTGGTGACCAGCGCCGACGCGGCCTGGGAAGCAGCGCAGGATATCGGCGTGCCGGTGGTGGTCAAGCCGTATGACGGCAACCACGGGCGCGGCGTGTCGCTCAACCTGATGGCCGAGGAAGACGTGAAGGCCGCCTATGAGCTGGCCGCCCAGCGCGGCGGCAGCAAGAGCGTGATCGTGGAGCGCTTCGTGGCTGGCAACGAGCACCGCCTGCTGGTGGTGGGCAAGCGCGTGGTGGCGGCCGCCGCCGGCGAAGCCCTGTGGATTACCGGCGACGGCAAGTCGTCCATCCAGCAGCTGGTGGACAGCCAGATCAATACCGACCCGCGCCGCGGCGAAACCGAGGACGCGCCGCTGGGCCTGGTCACGCCGGCCGAATCGGGCGAGATCATCCTGGAACTCAAGCGCCAGAACATGACGGCCGCGTCCATCCCGGCCGCCGGCCAGCAAGTCCTGATCCAGACCAACGGCAACGTCGACACCGACGTCACCGACCTGGTGCACCCCAGCGTGGCGGCCATGGCCACCCTGGCCGCGCGCGTGGTGGGCCTGGACATCGCCGGCATCGACCTGGTGGCGTCCGACATCAGCCGTCCGCTGGAAGAGCAGGGCGGCGCCATCATCGAAGTCAACGCCAGCCCCGGCCTGCTGGCCCACCTCAAGCCGGCCAAGGGCCAGCCGCGCAATGTGGGCCAGGCCATCGTCGACCATCTGTTCGCGCCCGAGGAAACGGGTCGCATCCCCATCGTCGGCATCAGCGGCAGCCACGGCACCACCATGACCGCGCGCCTGATCGCCTGGCTGCTGCAGATCAGCGGCCGCAAGGTGGGGCTCTCCTGTGCCGAGGGCCTGTACGTCAATACCCGTTTGCTGGAGCGAGACGGCCTGGGCGACTGGGAAACCGGCGAACGCCTGCTGCTGAACCGTAACGTGGAAGCGGCCGTGTTCGAGAGCGACGCCCGCATGATATTGACCGAAGGCCTGGCCTACGACAAGTGCGCGGTGGGCGTGGTGACCGACGTCACCGGCCACGAACAGCTGGGCGAGTTCTATATCGACAGCGCCGACCGGCTGTATGGCGTGCTGCGCACCCAGGTCGACGTGGTGCTGCCCAGCGGCGTGGCGGTGCTGAACGCGGCCGACCCGCAAGTGGTGGACATGGCCGACCTGTGCGACGGCGAGGTGCTGTTCTACGCCATGGACGAGCATGTGGCGGCGCTGGCCGGCCACCGCCAGGACGGCAAGCGCGTGGTGTTCCAGCGCGAGCAGCGCATCGTGCTGGCGACCGGCTACCATGAGGTGGCCAGCCTGCCGCTGTCGCCGCTGGTGCCGCCGGAAGCCGTGCTGGCCGCCATCGCCGCCGGCTGGGCCCTGGGCCTGACACCGGACCTGATCGGCGCCGGCCTGCGCACCTTCGAAGCCGCCAAGCATACGCAACACTAAGACGCTGGCCCCGGCCGCTGGCCGGGGCCTTCAAGGACAGCAGCACGCGGGCGCCCTGTGGCGCCCCGGACAACACGATAGCAATACCACGCGGGCACCCTGTGCCCCGGACAACACGATAGCAATACCACGCGGGCACCCTGTGCCCCGGACAACAGGATAATTATGGAAGTCATACGCACCCGCGCGCTGCGCGGCCCCAATCTGTGGAGTCATCACACGGCGGTGGAAGCCATCGTCAAGTGCAGCACGGAAGAGCAGTCGATCACGCTGCTGCCCGGCTTCGAGCTGCGGCTGCGGGCGCGCTTTCCTGCCATCGCGGCGCTGCAGGCAGCCGGCCATGAGGGCCCGGTGTCGCTGGCGCGCGTGCTGGAAGTGGCGGCCCTGAGCCTGCAGGCGCAGGCCGGCTGCCCGGTCACCTTCAGCCGCACCACCGCCACCGTGGAAGAGGGCGTCTACCAGACCGTGGTCGAGTACAGCGAGGAAGCGGTGGGCCGGCTGGCGGTGGAACTGGCGGAAAACCTGATCAACGCGGCCCTGGCCGACACCCCGTTCGACCTGACCGGCGCCCTCAACGAACTGCGCGAACTGGACGAGGACGTGCGCCTCGGTCCATCCACCGGTTCCATCGTGGCCGCTGCCGTGGCGCGCGGCATCCCGGTACGCCGCCTGACCGAAGGCAGCATGGTGATGTTCGGCTGGGGCAGCCGCCAGCGCCGCATCCAGGCCGCCGAGATGGACAGCACCTCGGCCATCGGCGAAGCCGTGGCCCAGGACAAGGAACTGACCAAGAAACTGCTGCACGCGGCCGGCGTGCCGGTGCCCATAGGACGCACCGTGACCGATGCGGATCAAGCCTGGCAGGCCGCGCTGGCCATCGGCCTGCCGGTGGTGGTCAAGCCCAAGGACGGCAACCAGGGCAAAGGCGTGACCGTCAACATCACCGACGAAGCCCATTTGCGCAAGGCTTTTGCCGCCGCCAGCGAATACGGCCGTGAAATCATGGTCGAGCGCTTCCTGCCCGGGAACGACTTCCGCCTGCTGGTGATCGGCAACAAGCTGGTGGCGGCCGCGCGCCGCGATCCGCCGCAAGTGGTGGGCGACGGCCTGCACACGGTGCGCGAGCTGGTGGAACTGGTCAACTCGGACCCGCGCCGGGGCAGCGGCCATTCCACCTCGCTGACCAGGATACGCTTCGACGACATCGCCATCGCGCGCCTGGCGCTGCAGGACCTGGAAGCCGATTCGATACCGGCCAAGGGCCAGCGCGTCATCCTGCGCAATAACGCCAACCTGTCCACCGGCGGCACCGCCACCGACGTCACCGATGACGTGCACCCGGAAGTGGCGGCGCGCGCGGTGGAGGCGGCGCAAATGATAGGCCTGGACATCGCCGGCGTGGACGTGGTGGTGGAATCGCTGCTGCAGCCGATCGAGAACCAGCGCGGCGGCGTGGTGGAAGTGAACGCCGCGCCCGGCCTGCGCATGCACCTGTCGCCGTCCTACGGCAAGGGGCGCGCCGTGGGCGAAGCCATCGTCAACACCATGTTCGGCCCCGGCGAGGATGGCCGCATCCCGGTGGTGGCGGTGACCGGCACCAACGGCAAGACCACCACGGTGCGCCTGATCGCCCACCTGACCACGGCCGCCGGCCTGCGCACCGGCATGACCAATACCGACGGCGTCTACATCGAAGGCCGCCGTACCGACAGCGGCGACTGCAGCGGCCCGCGCAGCGCCCGCAACGTGCTGCTGCACCCGGACGTTGACGCCGCCGTGTTCGAGACCGCCCGTGGCGGCATCCTGCGCGAAGGCCTGGCCTTCGACCGCTGCAAGGTCGCGGTGGTGACCAATATCGGCGCCGGCGACCACCTGGGCCTGAACTACATCACCACGGTGGAAGACCTGGCGGTGCTCAAGCGCGTGATCGTGCAGAACGTGGCGGAAAACGGCTATGCGGTGCTGAACGCGATCGACCCCATCGTGGCCGGCATGGCCGCCAACTGCCGCGGCAAGGTGATCTTCTTCGGCGCCGACCGCGGCCACCCGGTGATCGCCACCCACCTGGCCCAGGGCGGCCGCACGGTGTACGTGCACGACCACCACATCGTGGCGGCCGAGGGCGGCGAGCAGTACCGCATTCCGCTGTCGCAGGTGCCCATCACCCGCAACGGCGCCATCGGCTTCCAGGTCGATAACGTGATGGCCGCCGTGGCCGCCGCCTGGGGCGTGGGCCTGGCCTGGGAATCCATCCTGCTGGGCCTGAAAACCTTCGCCAACGATTCCGACAACGCGCCTGGCCGCTTCAACGTGTTCGACTACCGTGGCGCGACCCTGATCGCTGACTACGGCCACAATCCGGACGCCATCCTGGCCCTGGTCAAGGCAGTGGAAACCATGCCGGCCAAGCGCCGCGCAGTGGTGATCAGCGGCGCCGGCGACCGCCGCGACGAGGACATCACGCAGCAGACCGAAATCCTGGGCCGCTCCTTCGACGACGTGATCCTGTACCAGGACGCCTGCCAGCGCGGCCGCGTGGACGGCGAAGTGGTGGCGCTGCTGCGCAAGGGCCTGGACGGCGCTCCGCGCACCAGCCACATCGACGAGATCAACGGCGAGTTCATCGCCATCGACACCGCCCTGGCGCGCCTCAAGGAAGGCGATTTGTGCCTGATCCTGATCGACCAGGTGGAGGAAGCGCTGGCCCACATCGCCAGGCGCATCGCCGAGGGCTGATTCACGCGTCCCGCGCCATGGCCGCCACGGCCTGCAGCGCGGCGGCGGCCAGGGCGGCCGGGTCGGCGCCGCCCGCATGCTGCTCCACCATCAGGTGGGCGCCCAGGCACAGGCGCAGCGCCGCCCCGGCTTCCTCCCCCGTATTGCTCCCGTCTCCATCCACCGTCCAGTCCACCGGCTGGCCGAGCTGGAAGCGGCGCCCGCCGCCCTCGCGCATCAGGCGCTGGTAGATGGCGTGCAGCGGACCCGCGCCCAGCGGCCTGCCATCCTTGCCCTTGACCATGAAGGGAAAGATGGTTTGCATCCTGTCCCATGACGGCGTGCCGCCTGGCGCGGCCCGGCCTGGCGCGGCCCGATCCAGCGCGGCCCGGCCTAGCGCGGCCCGATCCAGCGGCGCAACCGGCAGCGGGACCAGCTGCGGCAAGCTGGCAAAGGCCGCTCCCACCGCCTCGGCAAAGCGCATGCTGCATGCCAGCTTGGCCTGGTCCGGCACGGCCGCGTAGCGCTCCATCCCGGCCAGCGCGGCCTCCCAGCGCAGCAGCAGGCCCATGTTCGGCCAGGAGGGCAGCAGCGATGGCGCGCGCTGGGCCAAGGAAGCCAGACAGGCCGGCAGCAGCAGGGCGCCGCTGTAGGTGGGGCCGCCCATGAACTTGGAGCCGGTCAGCGCCACCATCCATCCCTGCTCCAGGTAGGCGCGCACGGTGTGCGGAGCCAATCGGAACTGGCAGGCGTCCACCAGCACCCGCAGCTGGCGGGGCCAGCGCGCCTGCAGGCGCTGCACAGTGGCGATGCCGGGCACGATCAGCCCGGTCTTGCTGACGTCGGTGAGCACCAGCAGCACGCTGCCGCCGCCTTCAGCCGCAGCCTCCACTGCGGCTGCATAGTCCGCATCCACCAGGCCAGCGCCGCGCAAGCCGCCATCGGGCCGGCGCGCGGCAATGAAGGCGGCGGCCCCGGTCCAGGCGCCGGCCGGTTCTCCCTGCCGGTGCGCCGCGCCGTCGGCGCCGATGCGGTTGAAGTGGCGGCCCTGCAGGGCCAGCGGCACCCCGCTGCCGGTTTCCGATGGCGCCACCAGGATGGCAATTTGGGCCCGGCACATCCGCGCGGCCAGCTGCAGGGCGTCGGTGCCGGAAGCGGCAAATATGGCCTGTACGCCATCGTCTGCAGCGCAGCCGCAATGGCGCAGCAGCGCCTGCCGTTGCGCCGACTCGGCCAGGGCGTGGACGTGCTGGAGCGAGCAGGTGCGCAGCAGTTCGGCGCAGCGCCGGCGCAGGCCGTCCGCCGCCGCCCAGGCGTGGGCCGTGATATTGGAGGCCGTTGCCGATCCCAACGCCGCCAGCGCGTCGTCCGGCAGCGGGCGGCAGCCATGGCGCGAGCGTCCGCTGCCGGCGTCCAGCGCCAGGCGCTCATCGCCGCCCGAGGCCAGCAGGGCGGCGGTCGATGGCAAATCGTGAGTGATGTGCATGATGGCCATCTTATGCCGGCGGCGCCCCCTGCCGCGCTGGCAACAGGCCTGCCTATGCACGTCTGTTCTACGGATACCACGGGCATAGGCCTAAGGTGGGAGGACGCTGGTGGTGAATTCCCCTACAATTCATTGATAACAACTATTGATTCCATAGATATATATAGATTTTATTTATGGAGAGCGTTGTTTAGAATGGGTTTCACTATTCAACACCAAGGAGCGCCGCAATGAGCCAGCAACCACCCATTACCACCGCGTCCGGCATTCCTGTCGCTGACAACCAGAACTCCATCACGGCCGGCCCGCGCGGCCCGGTGCTGCTGCAGGACTTCCACCTGATCGAGAAGCTGCAGCACTTCAACCGCGAGCGCATTCCCGAGCGCGTGGTGCACGCCAAGGGTTCCGGCGCCTACGGCACTTTCACCGTCACCCACGACATCAGCAAATACTCCAAGGCCAGGCTGTTCTCGGCCATCGGCAAGCAGACCGAGACCTTCCTGCGTTTTTCCACCGTGGGTGGCGAGAAGGGTAGCGCCGACACCGAACGCGATCCGCGCGGCTTCGCCGTGCGTTTCTACACCGAGGAAGGCAACTGGGACCTGGTCGGCAACAACACCCCGGTGTTCTTCCTCAAGGATGGCATCAAGTTCCCCGACTTCATCCACACCCAGAAGCGCGATCCGCAGACCAACCTGAAGTCGCCCACCATGATGTTCGATTTCTGGAGCCAGACCCCGGAAAGCCTGCACCAGGTCACCACGCTGTTCTCCAGCCGCGGCACGCCGGACGGCTACCGCCACATGCACGGCTTCGGCAGCCACACCTACAGCATGATCAACGACGCCGGCCGGCGCGTGTACGTGAAATGGCATTTCCTGACCCAGCAGGGCATCAAGAACCTGTCAGCGGCCGACGCGGTGCGCATCGCCGGCGAAGATCCGGACTACTCGCAGCGCGACCTGTTCAACGCCATCGCCCGGGGCGAGTTCCCGCGCTGGACCGTGTCGGTTCAAGTGGCGACCGAGGCCGAACTGGCGGCCTGGGAGCAGCGCACCGGCTGGAATCCGTTCGACCTGACCAAGGTCTGGCCGCATGCCGACTTCCCGCTGCAGCAGGTAGGCGTGCTGGAGCTGAACCGCAACCCGGTCAACTACCATGCCGAGGTGGAGCAGGCTGCACTCTCGCCGTCCAACATCGTGCCGGGCCTGGGCTATTCGCCGGACAAGATGCTGCAGGCGCGCCTGTTCGCCTACCACGACGCGCAGCTGTACCGCGTTGGCACCAACCACCAGCACTTGCCCGTGAACGCGCCGCGCTGCCCCTTCCACAACCAGCAGCGCGACGGTTATATGGCCATCGCCAACGGCGGCTCCGGGCAGAACTACCAGCCGGTGCAGGCCGAGGGCAGCAGCCCGCAGGGCCTGGGCCACGGCGAACCGGCCCTGTCGCTGGACGGCCCGGCCGGCCGCTACGACGGCCGTGGCAAGGAAGATGACTACACCCAGGCCGGCAACCTGTTCCGCCTGTTCAGCGCCGAGGAAAAGCAGAACCTGTGCGCCAACCTGGCCGGTCCCCTGAGCCAGGTCAGCGACCAGATCATCCAGCGCCAGCTGGGGCACTTCGACCAGGCTGATCCGGAATACGGCGCCGGCGTGCGCGCCGCGCTCAAGGCCAGGGGACGCAACGTCGATTGATGGCGGCGCGGGCAGGGGCCCCATGGCCTGCGCCCGCTCGCGAGCGGCGGCGCCGCGAACTGCACTACAATCGTAGAGTTACAGTTCCTGGAGAGCGCCGTTGAACCGAGCCACAAATCTACCGTCCCTGCCTGGCCAGTGCGTGCTGGTGCTGCAGGGAGGCGGCGCGCTGGGCGCCTACCAGGTCGGGGTCTACCAGGCCATGCACGAGGCCGGCCTGGAGCCGGACTGGGTGATCGGCACCTCGATAGGCGCCATCAACGGCGCCATCATCGCCGGCAATGCGCCCGAGGCGCGGCTGGACCGGCTGCGCCAGTTCTGGCGCCGCATGGAGCGCAATGCGCTGGGCTTCGACGCCCTGCCGCGGCCCCTGGCCAACCTGGTCACCATGGGGCAGGGCATACCGGCCTTCTTCGAGCCCAACCTGCCGGCCTGGTGGCATCCCGAGGCGCGGGTCGGCGCCGAACATGCATCCTTTTATAAAACCGCTCCGCTGCGCGCCACGCTGGACGCGCTGGTCGACTTCGATGTGCTGAACCAGGGCGCGCTGCGCTTCACGGTGGGCGCGGTCAACGCCCGCAGCGGCGCCATGCGCTATTTCGACAGCGCCCGGGAGCCGCTGTGCGCCACCCACGTGATGGCGTCCGGTGCATTGCCGCCGGCCTTTCCCGCCGTGCGCATCGATGGCGAGCCTTACTGGGATGGCGGCATTTACTCGAACACGCCGATCGAAGCGGTGTTCGACGACGAGCCACGCCGCGATTCCGTGATCTTCTCGGTGCAGGTGTGGAATCCGGACGGCGGCGAGCCGCAAAGCGTGCTCGATGTGCTGGACCGGCACAAGGAAATCCAGTACGCCAGCCGCGCCAGCCATGTCGAACAGCAGCGCAAGCTGCACCGGCTGCGCCATGTGATACGCCAGCTGGCGCTGCAGCTGCCGCGATCCGCCGCCGCCACGCCCGAGCTGCGCGAACTGGCGTCATGGGGCTGCGGCACCAGCATGCACGTGGTGTCGCTGCAGGCGCCGCGCCTGGGCGGCGAGGACCACACCAAGGATATCGATTTCAGCGCGGCCGGCATCCGCCAGCGCTGGCAGGCCGGCTACGAGCACACCCGCCGCATGATCGTGCTGCGGCCCTGGGACCAGCCGGTCGATCCCATCGAGGGCGTGGCCATCCACGCCTTGCCGGCGGACTAGCCCAGCACCTCGCGGCACACGTCCAGCCAGGCGCGCGCCGCGTGCGACAGGTAGCGTCCATTCCAGATGTGGGCCGGCTGCCAGTCCAGCGCCGGCTCCACCAGCCGCAGCACGTCCACCGGGCCGGTTTCCAGCCTGCGCACAAAGGGTTCGGGCAGCAGCGCCACCCCCATTCCGGCCGAGGCCATGGCCGCAACCCAGTCCCATTGGCCGCTGTGCGCCGCCACCAGCGGCTCGATGCCGGCCGCATCAAAGGCCGCACGCAGCTTGCGGGTAAGGGCGAAATCCTCCTTCAGCATCACCAGCGGCAGTTCGCGCAGTTCCTTGAGCCTGAGCGTGGCGCGGCCGGCGCGGAAGGTGCCGAGCGCCGCCATAGCCAGCAGCGGATGGCTGGCCAGGGGGATGGTGTGCAGCTCCAGTTCCGGATCGGCCGGCAGCACGGTGGCGCCTATGTCCACCTCGCCCGCCGCCACCAGCTTTTCGATGGCCTGGCCCGTGCCTTCCTGCAGCGTCAGCGCGATGCCGGGATGGCGGGCGCGGAAGGCTTGCAGCACGGGCGTGAACAGCAGGTTGATCATGGGCGGGATGCCCACTGTCAGGCTGCCGCGCCGCACTGATTGGGTGTCTTGCACCTCCAGCGCCAGCTGGCGCATGGAGGCCAGCATTTCCTCGCCGCGCGCGAAAACGATGCGCCCGGTGTCGGTCAACGCCAGCTTGCGGCCGCCGCGCACCAGCAGCGGCGCGCCCACTTCATCCTCCAGCTGCCTGACCATCTTGCTGATGGTGGACTGGGTCACGTGCAGGGCCTCGGCGGCCTGGGTGAAGCTGCTCAGGCGGACGGTTTCGACAAAATAGCGCAGCGATCGCAGGTCCATGAATTTAATGAATGGGCAAAAGGAATTTTAGTCATGCCAGGAATGTTTCTTGAATTCTATACTGATTCAAAAAAGCGAGGAGATTCCATGCATGACCTGACTGACCGTATCCGCAACCCGTCCCTGATGGACAAAGTCATGAGCGCCCGGCAGGCCGCCGCAATGTTTGAAGATGGCATGACCGTCGGCATGAGCGGCTTTACCCGCGCCGGCGACGCCAAGGCGCTGCCGCTGGCGCTGGCCGAACGCGCGCGGCAGGCGCCGCTGCACCTGACTTTGCTGACCGGCGCCTCGCTGGGCAACGACAGCGACGGCCTGATGGCCGCCAGCGGCGTGGTGGCGCGCCGGCTGCCATTCCAGAGCGACGCCACGCTGCGCCGCAAGATCAACGCCGGCGAGGTGATGTTCATCGACCAGCACTTGTCCGAGACGGCCGAACAGCTGCGTTCCGGCGACCTGAAGGCGGTCGATATCGCCGTGATCGAAGCGGTGGCGATCCGCGCGGATGGCTCCATCGTGCCCACCATGTCGGTTGGGAACTCGGCCAGCTTCGCGCAGCAGGCGCGCCGGGTCATCGTCGAGATCAACCTGAGCGCGCCGCTGGCGCTGGAAGGCTTGCACGACATTTACCTGCCCGAGGCGCGCGCCCATCGCGGCGCCATCCCGCTGACCGAGCCCTGGGGCCGCATCGGCGCCACCGCCATCGCGCTCGATCCGGCCCGGATCGCCGCCATCGTGCTGACCGACAGTCCGGACAGCCCTTCCAACGCGCTGCCGCCCGACCGGGAAACGGAAGCCATCGCGCGCCACGTGGTGGCCTTCCTGGAGGGCGAGGTCGAGGCCGGGCGCATGGGCGAGGAACTGCTGCCGCTGCAGGCCGGCATAGGCACCATCGCCAACGCCGTGCTGCACGGGCTGACCGGCTCACGTTTTCGCAACATGACCATGTATTCCGAGGTGCTGCAGGACAGTGCCATCGAGCTGCTCGATTCCGGCCAGCTGGCCATGGCCTCGGCGTCCTCGATCACGCTGTCGGCCGCCATGCACCGGCGCTTCATCGAGCATCTTGCCGATTACCGCGAGCGCGTGGTGCTGCGTCCGCAGGAGATCAGCAACCATCCGGAGATCGTGCGCCGGCTGGGCATCATCGCGCTCAACACGGCGCTGGAGTTCGACATCTACGGCAACGTCAACTCCACCCACGTGGGCGGCACCCACATGATGAACGGCATAGGCGGCTCGGGCGACTTCGCGCGCAATGGCCGGCTATCCATCTTCGTCAGCAAGTCGGTGGCCAAGGATGGCGCCATTTCCAGCATCGTGCCCATGGTGGCGCACGTGGACCATACCGAGCACGATGTGGACGTGGTGGCCACCGAATGGGGCCTGGCCGACTTGCGCGGCCTGGCGCCGCGCGAACGCGCCCCGCGCATCATCGAGCAGTGCGCCCATCCCGCTTACCGCCCGCAGCTACGCGCCTACTACCAGCAGGCGCTCGAGGGCGGCGGCCAGACCCCGCACGTGCTGGAGCAGGCGCTGGCCTGGCACACCCGCTACCGCGAGGCCGGCACCATGCTGGCCGCCTGACACCATCCCTGGCGCGCGGCCCAGTCCTGCAGCAGGGCCGGCCAGGCGGCCGGCGGCGTGCCGGGCTTGCCCATGCCCCAGCCATGGCCGCCGCTGCCGAACTGGTGCAGCTCGGCCGGCACCCCGGCCGCGCGCAGCGCCTGCATCAGCCGGCTGGCGTGCTGCGGCGCCGCGATGGGATCATCCAGCGCGTGCGCCAGGAAGGTGGGCGGCATGGCGTGATCGACCTGCAGCTCCACCGACCAGCGCCGGGCGCCGCCCGGATCGGCCGCCAGCAGTATCCTGCTGGCGTGGGTGGTGTCCAGCGGCGGCAGCATGGAAATCACGGGATAGAGCAGGGCGAGGGCGTCGGGGCGGGCCGACAGGCTGTCTGCCCCATCCTGCGGCGCGTACCAGCCGGCCTGCGGCTGCGCCGCCAGCATGCCGGCCAGGTGGCCTCCCGCCGAGAAGCCCAGCACGCCGATATGCGTAAAACTGCCCGCCAGGCCGGAACGCAGCAGCCGCAGGCCGCGCTGGGCATCCTGGAACGGCGCCAGCGGCGCGTTGCTCCAGCCCTCGGCCGGCAGGCGGTAAATCAATTCACAGGCGGTCACGCCCAGCGACTGCAGCCATGCAGCCGCCGCCGCGCTTTCCTTGCGCCGCTCCAGGTGGGCGTAGCCGCCGCCGCTGGCCAGCAGCACGGCAGCGCCGTTGGGACGGGCGGGGCGCCAGACCAGCAGGCGTGGCCGGGAGATCGCCGTCAGCGATCCGCGCAGCTCGCGTTCGGGCCCGCGCGGCCCCGGGCCGCCCGGGGCGCCGGATGGCCACAGCGGGATGGCGTCCGGGCCGTCCGCTACCAGGCTGGCCGAGGCCGCCTCCACGGCGGAGCCGCCCCCCGAGGTGCCGTCCGGCGGCGCGGCATCCGCTGCGGATGCACGCTGCGGCGCCAGCACCGACAGCGCCGCGGCGCCCGTGGCGGCAAGGAAGCCGCGCCGGTTCCAGTTCCGATTCCAGTCCCGCTTCCAGTCCATTCCCGCTCCCGCAAGGCCGATGTCCCATTGTAACGGCGCTGGTAAAATACGGGGATAGCAACCACCAGCAACGGAATCGCCACATGACCATCAAAATCAGCCAACATTTCGACTCCGGTGCGATCGAAGTGCTGCGCGCCGACAGCGCCGCCACCATAGAACTGAACCTGCGCAAGGACTCGCACGCCGATATCCACCAATGGTTCCACTTCCGCGTGCAGGGCGCGCGCGGCCAGCAGCTCACCATGCGTTTCCTGAACGCCGGCCAGGCCACTTACGCCAAGGGCTACGAGGATTACCAGGCCGTGGCCAGCTACGACAGCGAAAACTGGTTCCGGGTGCCGACCAGCTTTGACGGCCAGGTCATGACCATACGCCACACGCCCGACCTGGACAGTTGCTACTACGCCTATTTCGAGCCGTATTCCTACGAGCGCCATCTGCGCCTGCTGGGCGAGGTGGCGGAACATCCGCTGGCGCGCGTGCTGGACCTGGGCAGCACGGTCGATGGCCGCGACCTCAACCTGGTGGTGGTCGGCAAGCCGGAAGCGGAAAAGAAAATCTGGTTCATCGCGCGCCAGCATCCCGGTGAATCGATGGCCGAATGGTTCATCGAAGGCTTGCTCGACAGCCTGCTGGACGACGCCAACCCGGTGGCCCGCAAGCTGCTGCAGCGCTGCGTGTTCTACATCGTGCCCAACATGAATCCGGACGGTTCGGTGCGCGGCAACCTGCGCACCAACGCGGCCGGCGCCAACCTGAACCGCGAATGGATGACGCCCAGCGCCGAGCGCAGCCCGGAAGTGCTGTACGTGAAGCAGAAGATGCACGAGACCGGCATCGACATGTTCTTCGACATCCATGGCGACGAAGCGCTGCCCTACAACTTCGTGGCCGGCAATGAGATGCTGGAGAACTTCACCGAGCAGAAACGCGTGCGCCAGCAGAACTTCATCGAACGCTACAAGAACGCCAGCCCGGACTTCCAGGACAAGGTCGGCTACGCGGCCAGCAAGTACAAGGAAGACATGCTGACCCTGGCGTCCAAGTACGTGGGCCACCATTTCGGCTGCCTGTCGCTGACCCTGGAAATGCCTTTCAAGGACAACGCCGACCTGCCCGATCCGCAGGTGGGCTGGAACGGCGCCCGCAGCGCCAGGCTGGGCGCCGCCATCCTGCAGCCCATCCTGCTGTCGCTGGACGAGTGATGGGCGTCGAGATCGAGCGCAAGTTCCTGCTGCGCGGCGAGGCCTGGCGCACGCTGGGCGAACCGGTGCTGCTGCGCCAGGGCTATCTGTCCTCGCAGCGCGAACGGGTGGTGCGGGTACGCATCGAGGGCGGGCGCGGGGTGCTGACCATCAAGGGAGCCAACCAGGGCGCCAGCCGCGGCGAATGGGAATACGAGATTCCCGTGGCCGAGGCGGCCGAGCTGCTGGACCGGCTGTGCGAGCGGCCCCTGATCGAGAAGTACCGGCGCCGCATAGCGCACGGCGGCCATGTGTGGGAAGTCGACGAGTTCCTGGGCGAGAACGCCGGCCTGGCGGTGGCCGAGATCGAACTGTCGGCCGAGGACGAAGCCTTTGATAAGCCGGACTGGGCGGGAGAGGAAGTGACGGCAGATGTGCGCTACCTCAATTCCAACCTGATCAAGCACCCTTACACCGCCTGGTAGGCGGCATATGAAGAAACGCCTCGTCAGTGACGAGGCGTTTTGCTTGGGGATGCTTAGTGGAAGTGCTCGGTGCCGGTGGGCGCGTCCTCCGGCATTTCCGCATGCGCCAGCTCGCCGACCGGATCGGCAAACAGCGGCGCGCCGCAGTCGTCGCAGAATTCGACCACGTAACGCTCGCCGTGCTTCTTGATCTGGGTGATGCCGGCCTCGTTCAGGCAGGCGACGATCTCGTCCACCGGCGTGACCGGCTTCTGCAGCCCGCCACCGGGGACCGGGCCTTCCGGCGGCGTGCCTTCCTCGTCTTCCTGGCCGTACAGCGGCCATACCACGCCGTAGATCACGTCCTGCGCCTGGCGCTGGGTGAAGGAGATGCGGTATTCATCGATCTGGCCATCCGCGTTTTCCTCGCCGAAGCCGGCGATCACGGCGCGCAGGTCGGACGCTTCCACGCCCAGGGTATGGGTCAGGTAGTGCACGGCGGCGCGGATGGATACCGGACGTATCAGCTTGTCGGCCTCGCGGCAAGCCATGTAATAGGCTTCCGGCATCAGCAGCTCGATGCCGCAGCCCGGCATCAGCCGGGACAGGGTGGGCGTGACCTGGTTGCGCCATTGCTGCAGGGCGGTGGTGCGTTCCTCGACGTAGCTGGCCTGGTGGGCCGGCATCTGCCAGCGGAACAGCGGGCCGCCGGCCGGGGCCACCACGGCCGCCAGCAGGTAGCGGGTGTCGGCCAGGAAGGGCGCGGTGTCCGGAATCTTGGTGTCCGGCTTGATGGGCGCGCCCTTGAGCGCGGCCTGGGCCAGCTTGTGCACCTTGGAATAGGTTTCCACGTGGGTGCGCGGCAGCTGGTCTATCGAGTACAGCGTGGGCGACAGCGCCACCCTGGTGCCGTCGGCCAGCAGGTGGGCCGCGAAGTGGGCGGTCAGCGTGTTCAGCACGTCGGCCTGGATGGGGCCGGAGGCGATGGAAAACCGGGTCCAGGCCAGGATGGGCGCGGCCACCAGCAGCACGTCGTACTGCCGGCTTTCGCCATCCACTTCCTGCGTGATGGAACTCGATTCACTGACGGCTTCCACGCTGTCCATCAGCACGTCGTAGGCATTCAGGTCGAGCTTGAACAGGTTGTTGAGGGTGCTGTCTATGGTTTCCTGGTGGCCGGTCTTGAGGAGTTTCTGGAGGTGCGCATCGAGCGTGTGTTCCCAGGCCCGTTCCTCGATACGGCTGGCCGCCTGCCCGGCAGCCTGGGCGTAGGTGACGAGGCGCTGGCTCTCGGCAGACAATTTATGGGATGAATCTTTGGATGGACGACGCATGGCGCGGTGTAGCCTCTGTAAAGTGGTTCAAAACGGATCAGGCTAACAGATGATAACCCTGATGAACCGTATTGTAGTGGATTCGGCAAACGCGCGAAAAAAACGCCCTGTGGCGTCGCGGCGGCCTGGACCGTCGCATGCACACAGGGCGTGGTAGCCGGAAGCCGGATCAGGCGGCCAGCAGCTGGCGCAGCACGAACGGCAGGATGCCGCCATGCTTGTAGTAGTCCACTTCGATCGGGGTGTCGATGCGCAGCAGGACCGTGACGTCCTGGCTGCTGCCATCCTCGCGGTGTATCACCAGGGTGGCCAGCTGCTGGGGCTTGATCTCGCCGTCCAGGCCCTTCAGGTCGAAGGTTTCCTTGCCGGTGATGCCCAGCGACTCGACGCTGTCGTTGCCGATGAATTGCAGCGGCAGCACGCCCATGCCGACCAGGTTGGAGCGGTGGATGCGCTCGAAGGAGCGCACGATGACCGCCTTCACGCCCAGCAGCTGGGTGCCCTTGGCGGCCCAGTCGCGCGAGGAGCCGGTGCCGTATTCCTCGCCGCCGAACACCATGGTTGGGGTGCCTGCCGCCACGTACTTCATGGCGGCGTCGTAGATGGACAGCTGCTCGCCGGACGGCTGGTGGATGGTGATGCCGCCCTCGACGGCGGAACCGTCGGCCTTCGGCGGTATCATCTTGTTCTTGATGCGCACATTGGCGAAGGTGCCGCGCATCATGATCTCGTGGTTGCCGCGGCGCGAGCCGTAGGAGTTGAAATCGGCTTTCAGCACGCCGTGCTCCTTGAGCCATTTGCCGGCCGGGCCGTCTTCCTTGATCGAACCGGCAGGCGAGATGTGGTCGGTGGTGATGGAGTCGCCAAACACGCCCAGCGCGCGCGCGCCAGTGATGTTGGGATCGGTTTCCTTGGGCGTCATCTCGAAGCCGTCGAAGAAGGGAGGTTCGGCGATGTAGGTCGACTCAGGCCAGTTGTAGACCTGGCCTTCTGTGCTGGACACTTTTTCCCACAGCTTGCCCGGATTGCCCTTGACGTCGGCGTAGTTGGACTTGAACACCTTGGAATTCATGGCGAACTTCATCAGCTTGGCGATTTCCGCCGAGGTCGGCCAGATGTCGCCCAGGTAGACATCCTTGCCATCCTTGCCCTTGCCGACCGGCTCGGTCATCAGGTCGCGCGTGACGTTGCCGGCAATGGCGTAGGCCACCACCAGCGGCGGCGAGGCCAGGAAGTTGGCGCGGATATTCGGGTGGATGCGGGCTTCGAAGTTGCGGTTGCCGGACAGCACTGCGGCAGCCACGATGTCGTTGCTGGTGATGGCCGCGTTCAGCTCGGGTGTCAGGTCGCCGGCGTTGCCGATGCAGGTGGTGCAGCCGTAGGCGGTCACGCCAAAGCCCAGCTGTTCCAGGTAGGGCAGCAGGCCGGCGGCGGTCAGGTACTCGGTCACCACGCGCGATCCGGGCGCCAGCGAGGTCTTGATGTGCGGCGCCACGGTCAGGCCGGCTTCCACGGCCTTCTTGGCCAGCAGGCCGGCCGCCAGCAGCACGCTGGGGTTGCTGGTGTTGGTGCAGGAAGTGATGGCGGCGATCAGGATGTCGCCGTTCTTCACGTGCACGCCATTGGTGGTGGTGTAGCTGGCGGTCAGGTCTTCCGCCTTCTTGTTGAAGCCGTTGACGCTGGTGGGCTTGGAGAACAGCTCGGTGAAGGTGGACTTGACGTTGCCGATTTCGATGCGGTCCTGCGGACGTTTGGGGCCGGCCAGGGAAGGCGTGACCGTGCCCAGGTCCAGGTGCACTTCGCGGGTATAGTCGATCTGGCCGGCTCTCGGCACGCCGTACATGCCCTGGGCCTTGAAGTAGGCCGCGAAGGCGTCGATCTCGGCCTTGGTGCGGCCGGTGCCCTCGAAGTACTCGATGGTGGCGTCGTCTACCGGGAAGAAGCCCATGGTGGCGCCGTATTCGGGCGCCATGTTGCCTATGGTGGCGCGGTCGGTCACGGACAGCGATTCGGTGCCCTCGCCGAAGAATTCGACGAACTTGCCCACCACTTTTTCCTTGCGCAGCAGTTCGGTCACGGTCAGCACCAGGTCGGTCGCGGTGCAGCCTTCGCGCAGGGCGCCGGTCAGGTTGACGCCGATCACGTCCGGGGTCAGGAAGTACACGGGCTGGCCCAGCATGCCGGCTTCGGCCTCGATGCCGCCCACGCCCCAGCCCACCACGCCGATGCCGTTGATCATGGTGGTGTGCGAGTCGGTGCCCACCAGCGAATCCGGGTAGTACACGCCGCTATTGTCCTTGTGGACACCGCGCGCCAGGTATTCCAGGTTGACCTGGTGCACGATGCCGAAGCCGGGCGGCACCACGCCGAAGGTGTCGAAGGCTTGCATGCCCCACTTCATGAACTGGTAGCGCTCATTGTTGCGCTCGAATTCCAGCTTCATGTTCAGGTCCAGCGCCTGCGGCTCGCGGAAGTGGTCGATGGTGACCGAGTGGTCCACCACCAGGTCGACCGGCACCAGCGGCTCGATCTTCTTGGCGTTCACGCCCTGCTTGTAGGCCACGTTGCGCATGGCGGCCAGGTCGGCCAGCAGCGGCACGCCGGTGAAGTCCTGCAGCACCACGCGCGCCACCACGAAGGGGATTTCCTCGGTGCGCTCGGCGGTCGGGCCCCAGGCGGCCAGCTGCTTGATGTGTTCCTCGGTCACTTTCTTGCCGTCGCAGTTGCGCAGCACGGATTCGAGCACCACGCGGATGGACACCGGCAGGCGCGAGATGTTGAGGCCCAGGGCTTGTTCCAGGGCGGGCAGGGAGTAGAACTTACCTTTCTTGCTGCCCGAAATGGGGAATTCCTTGAGCGTGTTGAAAGTGTTGCTGGACATGACCTCTCCTTCGTTGGGTGTCGTGTAGTTTGAGGGTGGAACGTGGGTGGCGGACGCGGTAAGGTCGCCCGCCCGGGTGGGCGTTACAGCTTGCCGGCGCCGGCCTCGGCCTCGGCCGCACCCAGGTGCTGCTTCTGCTGCTCGGCGTCGCGGCATTCATTGGCCAGCTGGCGGTTCAGCTTGGAGTCCAGCAGCATGCCCTTGGCCGGGATGCCGATCCAGATCAGGCCATACAGCTTGTTCTCGAAGCGCAGCGCGCCGGTGGTGGTGCCGACCGCGGTCAGGCGGTGCAGCCGCTTTTTCCAGCGCAGGGCGATGTGCTCCAGGTCGTTGGCGTTGCGGTAGATGGTGATCTTGTTGCCCAGTTCGCAGTCGAACTCGGTGACGGTGGAATCGGTGACGACAGGCTCGTCCTCTTCCTCGTTCGGGGCCTTGGGCTCGGCGGGAGCAGCCTTCTTGGCGGCGGCCTTGGCCTTGGCGGTTTTGGTGGTCTTGGTCTTGGACTTGGTCTCGACTTCGGCGTGGGCGCCGGCGGCCAGGGTCAGGGAGGCCAGCGCGAGGCTGCAGGCCGCAATCAGTTTGGTCAGGGACGTCATAGGGCTTCCAATGGTTGGACGGTGGGGCTGGGGTGCAGCAGCGGCGCCACCGATTCCGGCAGTGGCAGGCCGGCCAGTTTGGCGCGCTGCAGAACGGTCCAATAATATCGGTAGCTGGCGCGGTCGTGCAAGCGGCCGCCGTGGGAAATCGGACCCCATTGCACGGCGGCGGCGTCGGCCAGGATGTGGGCCGCCTCGTTCACTTCCGACAGGCGCGGCGTGAAGGCCTTGATGATGGGCTTGATCTGGCTGGGGTGGATGCTCCACATGCGGGTGTAGCCGAATTCGGCGGCGGCGCGCTGGGCGTCGTTGGCGGCCACGGCCGGGTCCTTGATCTCGGTGGTCACGTTATGCGAGGGCACCTTGCCGTGCGCGTGGCAGGCGGCGGCGATCTCCAGCTTGGCGCGCACCACCAGCGGATGGCTGAACTGGCCCGGCGTGCGCATGGCGTTGCCGGGCACGGCGCCGTAGTGGGCCGAGACGAAGTCCATGATGCCGAACGACAGGCACTGCACCTGGGGCAGGGCGGCGATGGCGTAGGCGTCGCGCAGGGCGCCGTGGCTTTCGATCAGCACGTGCACCGGCAGGTCCTGGCGTCCGGCCTGTTGCGCATGCAGGTTGATGGTTTCGATGGCGCGCCGCACTTCCTCGACGGAGTCGGCCTTGGGCACCACCAGGTAGGCCAGGCGGGCGGCGGCGCCGGCGCAGATGATTTCCACATCGCGCTCGAAATGCGGGCTGTGCAGGTCGTGCACGCGGGCGCCGATGCGGTGATGGCGGTTGTCGTCGGAAGCGATCAGCCGGGCTACCAGCTGGGCGTGGGCTTGCTCATTGCCGGCGCTGGCGCCGTCCTCGCAATCGAGGGTGATGTCAAACAGGGGGCCAAGCTCTTGTTGCAAGGCGATCGATTTGCGCATCAGCTTTTCGGAGCCGGCGTAGTGGTCGCAGGCGGGCAGGAGCAGGGGCTGGCGATTGCCTTGGAATAAAACCTCGGAAGGATGCATGCTGGCGGTGGGGGCTGTTTCCGGCGTAGGAAGGTGAGAAGCCGCCGCGCTGCTCTCGGCTGCGCGGCGGCTGCGGCGGATCGGTGGCTGTACCGGTTCCACGGGGGGGGAGGAAGATTACGGCAGCAGGTGCTTGACGCCTTCGCGCTCTTCGGTCAGTTCCTTCAGGGTCAGGTTGATGCGCTCTTGCGAGAAGGCGTCGATTTCCAGGCCCTGGACGATCTTGTATTCGCCGTTTTCGGTGGTGACCGGGAAGCCGAACACGATGCCTTCAGGGATGCCGTAGGAACCGTCCGAAGGCACGCCCATGGTGGTCCACTTGCCGTTGGTGCCCAGTACCCAGTCGCGCACGTGGTCGATGGCGGCGTTGGCGGCCGAGGCTGCCGACGACAGGCCGCGCGCTTCGATGATGGCGGCGCCGCGCTTGCCCACGGTGGGCAGGAAGGTGTTGGCGTTCCATTCCTGGTCGTTGATCAGGTCCTTGACCGATTTGCCGTCCACGGTGGCGAAGCGGTAGTCGGCGTACATGGTGGGGGAGTGGTTGCCCCACACGGTCAGCTTCTCGATGTCCTTGACCTGGGTGCCGGTCTTGGCGGCCACTTGCGACAGGGCGCGGTTGTGGTCCAGGCGCAGCATGGCGGTGAAGTTCTTGGCCGGCAGTGACGGCGCCGACTTCATGGCGATGTAGGCGTTGGTGTTGGCAGGGTTGCCCACCACCAGCACTTTCACGTTGCGCGAGGCGACGGCGTCCAGCGCCTTGCCCTGCACGGTGAAGATCTGGGCGTTGGCTTCCAGCAGGTCCTTGCGCTCCATGCCGGGGCCGCGCGGACGGGCGCCGACCAACACGGCCACGTCGGCGTCCTTGAAGGCGGTCATCGGGTCGGAGTGGGCGGTCATCTCGGCCAGCAGCGGGAAGGCGCAGTCGTCGATTTCCATCATCACGCCCTTGAGCGCTTTCTGGGCCTTTTCGTCGGCGATTTCCAGCAGTTGCAGGATGACGGGCTGGTCTTTGCCGAGCATATCGCCGTTGGCGATACGGAACAGCAGAGCGTAACCGATCTGACCGGCGGCGCCGGTGACAGCAACGCGCATTGGGGTTTTAGCCATGATGAATCTCCAAATGTGGGAATAAAAACGTTCTGAAGCTGATCCTACGCTTGCTTGGTGAAACAGTAATCATACCAAACCGGCGCCGCTTGTTCACGGCCAGATGGGAGAATTGCCATCGTAGTTGACTTTGGCGCCGCGGGCACTATGCTTTTCCTCAGCATGGCGGCCATGCCGGCACCCGGGAAATCGCATGGCTGGGCAGTGTAGGTCGCCGGGTTCCGTCTGTCAATCCTATCTTATGTCTTATATAAGACAGATAAGTCATTGCATGTTTTTACTGGACGGAAAGGGTCTTTTGTGTTGAAATCGCGGTCTATGAATCCCGTCCCGCCCAACCAGACCCACCCTGTCGCAGCCCATGCGGGCGCTGCGACCGGCACTGCGGCAGGCGCGGCCAACCCGTCCCCAACCTTCTCCCCGCTGTACCAGCAGATCAAGGCCCTGATCACGCAAAGCCTGCAGTCCGGCGAGTGGAAACCGGGCGAGCTCATCCCCAGCGAGGTGGAACTGGCCAACCGCTTCAAGGTCAGCCAGGGCACGGTGCGCAAGGCCATCGATGAGCTGGCCGCCGAGAACCTGGTGCTGCGCAAGCAGGGCAAGGGAACGTTTGTCTCCACCCACCAGGAAGCGCGCGCCCAGTTCCGCTTCCTGCGCCTGATGCCGGACGAGGGCGTGCCCCACTATCCGGAAAGCCGCTTCCTGGAAGTCAAGCGCCTGCGCGCGCCGGCCGACGTGGCGCGCCTGCTGGAGCTCAAGTCCGGCGACGCCGTGGTGTTCGTCAAGCGGGTCCAGCATTTCGACGGCCGCCCCACCATCGTCGAGGAGCTATGGCTGCCCGGCGCCCTGTTCAAAGGGCTGACGGCGGAACGCCTGGTGGAATACAAGGGTCCCATGTATGCGCTGTTTGAATCCGAATTCGGCACCCGCATGATACGTGCCACGGAAAAGATACGCGCCGCCGGCGCCGACGAGGGTGCGGCCGCGCTGCTGCAGCTGGCCCCCGGCACCCCGCTGCTGGCGGCCGAACGCCTTTCGTACACCTACGGCGACAAGCCGGTCGAGCTGCGCCGCGCGCTGTACTCGACCGCGCAGCACCACTACCACAATGAGCTCAGTTGAGGAGACGGCGGCGCTGCGCCGCACAAAAGAAACCGTCATCGGGCGGTGATAATGTTGTGCCAATAATACGTTAACGATTGGCAATCAATGCCAAAAATGGTGTCGCAGAACACTATTTTGGTTATATGTAAGAATACATATTGGTTATACCTGCGGAAATCGGCGAAAATCGCAGTCTCATTTTTGTTTAGCTTAGGGAGGTCTTGTTATGTCTGAAGCCGTGCGAGGAGCACCAAAAAAAGAACGGCCTGAGTTCCGTAACATACACGTTACTGAATTGTCAAATTACCGTATGCCGCTGGCTGCCATCGTGTCCATCTTGCACCGCATCAGCGGCTTCCTGATGTTCGCCCTGCTGCCGTTCGCGCTGTACCTGCTGGAACAGAGCCTGCGCTCGGAAATCTCGTTTGAATACTATCGCGGCTTCATCACCTACCCGCTGGTCAAGCTGTTCATCCTGGCCCTTGTGTGGGGCTACTTCCAGCACTTCTGCTCCGGCGTGCGGCACCTGGTCATGGATGCCCACATCGGCCTGGACAAGGATTCCGCCCGCAAGACCTCGGCCACCGTGCTGGTCATCAGCGTTGTGCTGACCCTGCTGGTCGCCCTCAAACTGTTTGGAGTGTTCTAATGGCTAAAAATAACAACATCGGCCCCAAGCGTCTGGTGGTCGGCGCCCATTACGGTGTCAAGGACTGGCTGGCGCAGCGCGTCACCGCCGTCCTGATGGTGGCCTACACCGCCGTGCTGCTGATCGCTTTCCTCAGCGGCCAGAACTTCACCTATGAAGGCTGGGCTGGCCTGTTTGCCCAGCAATGGTTCAAGCTGTTCAGCGCCGTCACCCTGGCCGGCCTGTTCTACCACGCCTGGGTCGGCGTGCGCGACATCTGGATGGACTACGTGAAATCGGTCGGCCTGCGCCTGGCCCTGCAATTCATCACCATTCTGTGGCTGATCGGCTGCGCCGTGTGGTCGGTGCAAATACTCTGGAGTGTGTAATCGTGGCAGCTATCAAATCTGCAATCCCTACCCGCCGCTTTGACGCGGTAATCGTCGGCGCCGGCGGCTCCGGCATGCGCGCATCGCTGCAACTGGCCGAAGCCGGCCTGAACGTGGCCGTGCTGTCGAAAGTTTTCCCCACCCGCTCGCACACCGTGGCGGCGCAGGGCGGTATCGGCGCCTCGCTGGGCAACATGGCCGAGGACAACTGGTTCTGGCACATGTTCGACACCGTCAAGGGCGGCGACTACCTGGGCGACCAGGACGCCATCGAATTCATGTGCCGCGAAGCGCCGAAAGTCGTGTACGAGCTGGAGCACTTCGGCATGCCGTTCGACCGCAATCCCGACGGCACCATCTACCAGCGTCCGTTCGGCGGCCACACCGCCAACTTCGGTGAAAAAGCCGTGCAGCGCGCCTGCGCCGCGGCCGACCGCACCGGTCACGCGCTGCTGCACACCCTGTACCAGCGCAATGTACGCGCCCGCACCCACTTCTTCGTCGAGTGGATGGCCCTGGACCTGATCCGCGACGCCGAAGGCGACGTGGTCGGCGTGGTGGCCCTGGAAATGGAAACCGGCGAAACCATGATCCTGGAAGCCAAGACCACCGTGTTCGCCACCGGCGGCGCGGGACGCATCTTCGCGGCCTCGACCAACGCCTTCATCAACACCGGCGACGGCATGGGCATGGCGGCGCGCGCCGGCCTGCCGCTGCAGGACATGGAATTCTGGCAGTTCCACCCGACCGGCGTGGCCGGCGCCGGCGTGCTGATCACCGAAGGCGTGCGCGGCGAAGGCGGCATCCTGATCAACTCGGAAGGCGAGCGCTTCATGGAACGCTACGCTCCGACCCTGAAAGACCTGGCGCCGCGCGACTTCGTGTCGCGCTCGATGGACCAGGAAATCAAGGAAGGCCGCGGCTGCGGTCCGAACAAGGACCACGTGATGCTGGACCTGCGCCACATCGGCAAGGAAACCATCGAGAAGCGTTTGCCGTCGATCCTGGAAATCGGCCACAAGTTCGCCAACGTGGACGCCACCAAGGAACCCATCCCCGTGGTGCCGACCATCCACTACCAGATGGGCGGCATCCCGACCAACATCCACGGCCAGGTGGTGACCCCGAACGGCGACGGCACCCAGAAAGTGGTCAACGGCCTGTACGCGATCGGCGAATGCGCCTGCGTGTCGGTGCACGGCGCCAACCGCCTGGGCACCAACTCGCTGCTGGACCTGGTGGTGTTCGGCCGCGCGGCCGGCAACCACATCGTCGCGTCCAACCTCAAGCAGAAGGAAAACAAGGCGCTGCCGAAAGACGCCGCCGACTTCGCCCTGGACCGCCTGAACAAGCTGGAAACCTCGACCGGCAGCGAGAAAGTGCAGGGCGTGGCCAACGACATCCGCGCCACCATGCAGAAATACTGCGGCGTGTTCCGTACCGACGAGATGCTGAACCAGGGTGTCAAGGCCATCCTGGAGCTGGACGAGCGCCGCAAGCACGTCTCGTTCAAGGACAAGTCCAAGGTGTTCAACACCGCCCGCGTCGAGGCCCTGGAGCTGGACAACCTGATCGAAACCGCGAAGGCGACCATGATCTCGGCGGCGGCCCGCAAGGAATCGCGCGGCGCCCACGCCCATGACGACTACCCGCACCGCGATGACGACAACTGGATGAAGCATACCCTGTGGTATTCGGAAGGCAACCGCCTGGACTACAAGGCGGTCGTGACCAAGCCGCTGACGGTGGACACCTTCAAACCGAAACCACGTACTTTCTAAGGGCCCGAACATGGCACGCACTCTCAAATTCAAGATCTACCGCTACGATCCGGACAAGGACGCCAAGCCCTACATGCAAGACCTGACCGTCGAGCTGAAGGACACCGACAAGATGCTCCTCGATGCACTGCAGCGCATCAAGTCCGACTTCGACGACTCGCTGGCCCTGCGCCGCTCCTGCCGCGAAGGCGTGTGCGGTTCGGACGCCATGAACGTCAACGGCAAGAACCGCCTGGCCTGCACCACCAACCTGAACGAGCTGACCGAACCCATCGTGCTGCGTCCGCTACCCGGCCTGCCGGTGATACGCGACCTGATCGTCGACATGACCCAGTTCTTCAAGCAGTACGACTCGGTCAAACCGTTCCTGATCAACGAATCCATCCCGCCCGAGAAGGAGCGCCTGCAGTCGCCCGCCGAGCGCGAGGAGCTGGACGGCCTGTACGAGTGCATCCTGTGCGCCTGCTGCTCGACTTCCTGCCCCTCGTTCTGGTGGAATCCGGACAAGTTCGTCGGTCCGGCCGGCCTGCTGCAAGCCTACCGCTTCATCGCCGACTCGCGCGACGAAGCCACCGGCGCCCGCCTGGACAACCTGGAAGACCCGTACCGTCTGTTCCGCTGCCACTCCATCATGAACTGCGTGGACGTGTGCCCGAAAGGCCTGAACCCCAACAAGGCCATCGGCAAGATCAAGGAACTGATGGTGCGCCGCGCGATCTGACGCGGCTGTAACAACGCCGCTCCCGCCCGGGAGCGGCGGCTTGCTGGTAGAAGGTAGTGAGTCATGACTGAACCTAACCCTGCTGCGCATCAGGCCGACCCGGCCAACCGCGCCCGCCTGCGCTGGCGTGCGCGCCGGGGTCTCCTGGAAAACGATATCATCCTGACGCGTTTTCTCGATGCGCACGAAACCGAATTGACCGACGAGGAAGTGGACGCGTTCACGCGGCTCCTCGACTTGTCGGACAATGCCCTGATGGATCTGGTACTGGCCCGCAAGGAGCCAGAGGGCGAAACCGACCTGCCGCACGTGCATGCGTTGCTGCGCCGGTTGCGCCAGGCTTAAACGTCGCCGCGCCCCGGCCGGTTGACGGGGCCCGACGTGCAGTGCACCACGCTGTTTGCAGTCCAGAATTTTTAGCAGCTTTTTTAATCTCTCCAAAGAAGGAAGAGTCCATGAACACCTCTGATAACAAAGCCACCCTGTCGTTCTCCGATGGCAGCGCCGCGGTTGAATTCCCGATCTACAAAGGCACCGTGGGTCCTGACGTCATCGACATCCGCAAGCTGTACGGCGCCACCGGCAAGTTCACCTACGACCCCGGCTTCATGTCCACCGCCTCGTGCAACTCGTCGATCACCTACATCGACGGCGACAAGGGTGAACTGCAGTACCGCGGCTACCCGATCGAACAGCTGGCCGTGAACGCCGACTTCATGGAAACCTGCTATCTGCTGCTGAACGGCGAACTGCCCAACGCGGCCCAGAAGGCCGAGTTCGTCGACACCGTGACCAAGCACACCATGGTCCACGAGCAGATGCAATTCTTCTTCCGCGGCTTCCGCCGCGACGCCCACCCGATGTCGGTGCTGGTCGGCACGGTCGGCGCCCTGGCCTCGTTCTATCACGACTCGCTGGACATCAACGACGCCAAGCAGCGTGAAATCTCGGCCATCCGCCTGATCGCCAAGATGCCGACCCTGGTTGCCATGGCCTACAAGTACTCGATCGGCCAGCCCTTCATGTACCCGCGCAACGACCTGTCGTACAGCGCCAACTTCATGCGCATGATGTTCGGCAACCCGTGCGAGGAATACAAGGTCAACGACGTGCTGGTGCGCGCCCTGGACCGCATCCTGATCCTGCACGCCGACCACGAGCAGAACGCTTCGACCTCGACCGTCCGCCTGGCCGGCTCCTCGGGCGCCAACCCGTTTGCCTGCATCGCCGCCGGCATCGCCTGCCTGTGGGGCCCCGCCCACGGCGGCGCCAACGAAGCCGCCCTGACCATGCTGAAGGAAATCGGTTCGGTGGAAAACATCCCGGCCTTCATCGAGAAGGTCAAGGACAAGAATTCCGGCGTCAAGCTGATGGGCTTTGGCCACCGCGTGTACAAGAACTTCGACCCGCGCGCCAAGCTGATGCGCGAAACCTGCCACGAAGTGCTGAACGAGCTGGGCCTGCACGACGACCCGCTGTTCAAGCTGGCCATGGAACTGGAAAAGATCGCCCTGAACGACGAATACTTCGTGTCGCGCAAGCTGTACCCGAACGTCGACTTCTACTCGGGCATCGTGCAATCGGCGCTGGGCATCCCGGTGTCGCTGTTCACCGGTATCTTCGCCATGGCCCGCACCATAGGCTGGATCGCCCAGTGGAACGAAATGATTGCCGATCCGGAACAGAAAATCGGCCGTCCGCGCCAGCTGTTCGTCGGCGCCACCCAGCGCGACGTGCCGCCCCTGGACAAACGTTGATGCGCGTCTGACGCACATGAAAAAACGGGCTGCGGCCCGTTTTTTTTCGCCACTTGGCCTGAGCCCGGCCGCAACATGCATGGCCGGGCCGGTGTCAGGAGCCCATCTTGCGCAAGCGGCGCCGCTGTCAGTGGCGGTCGCCCTCCTGGTCCAGCAGGGCCTGGATTTCCTCCCTTTCCTTCTTGCTCACGTGGCCACCTCGCAGGGCGGCCAGTACCAGCGCCTTGCCGGAACCGGCGAACGCCTTGTGTATCAACTCCTTGAGCAGGTTGGTCTGCAGCGCATCCTGGGCCTGGGCCGGGGCGTACACATGGGCGCGCTGGCTTTCGTCGCGTGTCAGCAAGCCCTTGGCGTGCATCACCTGCAGCAGGCGCAGCACGGTGGCGTAATTCATGTCCGGCCGGGCGGCGAGGGCGGCCTGGTGCACCTGCCTGGCCGTGGCCGGGCCGCTGTCCCATAGCAGCCGCAGCATTTCCAGTTCGGACGGGGTGGGTTTGGGGGCTGAGTTGCTCATGGTGCTGGTGGCGCAGGGTAGGGTGGTGATGCATCCAGCGTAAAACATCTAGAACGATTTGTCTAGATCTGCGCTGTGTTGTGTATTTGTCAGCGATCTGGTACGGCTTGATGCAGATTAAACGCGGGGCGCCGGCCTGCCCGCATATTCAAGCGATCATCCGGACAGGAGTGCATCGTGAACAGCCTTCAACAGCAGGCCTTGCGCCTGGATCCCGGCCTGCCCTACCTGGGACGCATCGCCAGCTACCAGCCGGGCCGAGGCGTGCGCTTCGAGCGTGAACTGGACCTGGAAAACGACCTCTACCTGGCCGACCACCATGTCGTGCCGGCCCTCCCGTACAAGCCGCTGGCGGCCTGCTATCCGCTGCTGCCGATGGGCTTCAGCCTGGAAATCATGGCCGAGGCGGCGGCCTGCCTGGCGCCCGGCATGGAACTGGCCGGCCTGGCGGACGTCAGCGCCACGCGCTGGATCGCGCTGGCCGATAGCGCACGGCTGGCGCTGCGGGTCGAGGCCAGCGTGCTCGACGGCGAGCGGGTCGCGGTAGCGATCCGGGCCGGCAATGACAGCCGGCCTTCGGTGTCGGGCACGGTGTGCCTGGCGCGCCGGGCGGACCAGGGCGCGTCCGGCCTCTCCAGGCCCGGCCGCTCGCGGCCCGGCCCCTCGCGGCCCGGCCCCTCGCGGCCCGGCCCCTCGTGGCCCGCCCACTCCGCGCGTACGGTGCGCCTGGACGGCGCGGCCCTCTACGATAGCGGCGAGCTGTTCCAGGGGTCGCGCCTGCGCTGCCTGGATGGCGACATCCTGTGCGGCGCCAACGGCGCCAGCGCCAGCCTGCTGCCGGGCGGGCCGGATGGCCTGTTCCGCGACTGTCCCCGGCCCGGGCTGCTGGCGGCGCCGCTGGTGCTGGACGGCGTGGCCCAGCTGGTCGCCGTGTGGGCCCTGCGCCAGCGCCGCCGCACCACCTTTCCCATCGGCCTGGGACGGCTGGAATACCACGCTGCCGCACCGCCGCCCGGGGTCAGGCTGCCGCTGCGTATCCGCTGCAGGTCCCAGGGCCGGGTGCTGAGCACCGATGCCGAGATCGGTGACGGCGCCGGCGGACTGTGGCTGCGCATCCAGGGCTGGCGTTCCTGGCAATTCAACTGGGATGCGCGGCTGCTGGCCTTCCGCCGCCAGCCGCGGCGCCAACTGCTGAGCCGGCCGCTGGCGCCGCCGCCCGGGTTGGACGGTGCGCCGGTCCTGCAGCGACTGGACGCGGCCGACGTGGCCGATATCGACCGCAGCCTGCTGGCCCGCCACTACCTGCGCCAGGACGAGATGGCGGCCTACCAGGCGCGCGGCAGCCACCCGCTGCGCCAGCTGGACTGGCTGCTGGGGCGCATCGCCGCCAAGGACGCGGCGCGCGCACTGGCCGCGCAGGCCGACGGCCTGATGCCGCACCCGGCCGCCTTCGCGGTCGGCAACGACGAGCAGGGCCGGCCCTACCTGGCGCACTGGCCGGCCGATGGCGGCGCGCCGCCCCGGCTTAGCATTGCCCACAGCGAGGGCAGGGCGCTGGCGGCGGCCTACCAGCGCGCGGTCGGGGTCGACATCGAGCGCATAGGCGCGCGCGCCGCCCAGCCACCCGATGGCTACAGCAGCCGCGCCGAGCGCGCCCTGCTGCCGCCCGGCGCGGACGGCGGCCCTGATACTGAATGGCTGACCCGGCTGTGGGGCGCCAAGGAGGCGCTGGGCAAGCTGGCCGGCATCGCCGTGCGTCCCGACCCGCATGCCTTTACCGCCGTGCAGCGCGATGGCGGCCGCCTGCGCATGCGGCACGCGGCAAGCGGGCGGACGGCCTGGGTGGACTTCGTGCACGACGGCGACTACATCTGCGCGATCGGCCTGGCGGCGCCGCCATTGGCGTCCGAACAAGCTTGAAAGACAGGCACGGCCGGCGTGCCTTAAGCCTGCATTAACGTGATACGCAAACAAACATTTATCGTGGTTTTATGCCCATTGCGGGGTTGTTGCGCTACAATGCCGGTGCTATTCTGAATGGCCGTTTTTTGAATCCCTAAAGAAATATAGCCCTTCCCCCACAACTTGATGTGCAATCCGCTAACCGGTCAGGCCGTGTCGCGGAAGGTTAGATTAACCCGCTAATCTCGCGAAGCGCGAAGAAAGGTGAGCAATAATGATGCAGCAGCAGTCGTCCAACTCCTACCTGTTCGGTGGGAATGCTCCATACGTCGAAGAACTGTATGAAGCCTACCTGAACAACCCAGGTTCCGTACCGGAAAACTGGCGCGCCTATTTTGACCAGATGCAGCACGTGCCCGCCGTCGACGGCTCCAACCGTCCCGACGTCGCCCACGCCTCCGTGATCGCCTCGTTTGCCGAGCGCGCCAAGGCCGGCCCGATCCGCACCGTGGTCGCCTCGGCCGACGCCGAAATGGGCCGCAAGCGCGTGGCCGCCACCCAGCTGATCGCCGCCTACCGCTACCTGGGATCGCGCTGGGCCAACCTGGACCCGCTGCAGCGCCAGGAGCGTCCCGCCATTCCGGAACTGGAACCCAGCTTCTACGGCTTCACCGATGCGGACATGGACACCGTGTTCAACATCAGCAACACCTACTTTGGTCCTGAAACCGCGACCCTGCGCGACCTGACCAACTTCCTGCGCGACACCTACACCCGCTCCATCGGCGCGGAATACATGTACATCTCCGACCCGGCCGAGAAGCGCTGGCTGCAGGAGCGCCTGGAATCCATCCGCTCGACCCCGAATTTCACTGCTGAAAAGAAAAAGCACATCCTGGAGCGCCTGACCGCGGCCGAAGGCCTGGAGCGCTACCTGCACACCAAGTATGTGGGTCAAAAACGTTTTTCGCTGGAAGGCGGCGAAACCTTCATCGCTTCCATCGATGAAATCATCCAGCGCGCCGGCGAAAAAGGCGTGCAGGAAATCGTGATCGGCATGGCCCACCGCGGCCGCCTGAACGTGCTGGTCAACACCCTGGGCAAGGCCCCGCGCGACCTGTTCGAGGAATTCGAAGGCAAGCACGGCGACGACCTGCCTGCCGGCGACGTCAAATACCACCAGGGCTTCTCGTCCGACATCTCCACCGCGGGCGGCCCGGTCCACCTGTCGCTGGCGTTCAACCCCTCGCACCTGGAAATCGTCAACCCGGTGGTCGAAGGTTCGGTCAAGGCCCGCATGGACCGCCGTGGCGACCACGCCGGCCAGCAAGTGCTGCCCATCCTGGTGCACGGCGACGCCGCCTTCGCCGGCCAGGGCGTGGTGATGGAAACCCTGAACCTGGCCCAGACCCGCGGCTACGGCACCGGCGGCACGGTGCACATCGTGATCAACAACCAGATCGGCTTCACCACCTCCGACCCGCGCGACGCCCGTTCCACCATCTACTGCTCGGACGTGGTCAAGATGATCGAAGCGCCGGTGCTGCACGTGAACGCCGACGACCCGGAAGCCGTGGTGCTGGCCTCGCAGATCGCGATGGACTACCGCCAGGAGTTCAAGAAGGACATCGTGGTCGACATCATCTGCTACCGCAAGCTGGGCCACAATGAGCAGGACACCCCGGCCCTGACCCAGCCGCTGATGTACAAGAAGATCGCCCAGCACCCCGGCACCCGCCGCCTGTACGCCGACAAGCTGGCGGCCCAGGGCGTGATCCCGGCCGACGGCGGCGACACCCTGGTGGCCGAGTACCGCGCCGCCATGGACGCCGGCAAGCACACCGTGGATCCGGTGATCTCCAACTTCAAGAACAAGTTTGCGGTCGACTGGCTGCCGTTCCTGAACCGCAAATGGACCGACTCGGCCGATACCGCCGTGCCGATGACCGAACTGAAACGCCTGGCCGGCCGCATCACCACCGTGCCGGAAGGCTTCAAGGTGCACTCGCTGGTGGAAAAAGTGCTGGCCGACCGCGCCGCCATGGGCCGCGGCGAGATGAACCTGGACTGGGGCATGGGCGAGCACCTGGGCTTCGCCTCGCTGGTGGCGTCCGGCTACGCCGTGCGCCTGACCGGCCAGGACGCCGGCCGCGGCACCTTCGTGCACCGCCACGCCGTGCTGCACGACCAGAACCGCGAGCGCTGGGATGCCGGCACCTATGTGCCGCTGCAAAACATCGCCGAAGGCCAGGCCCCGTTTACCGTGATCGACTCGGTGCTGTCGGAAGAAGCGGTGCTGGGCTTTGAATACGGCTACTCGACCGCCGAACCGAACACCCTGACCATCTGGGAAGCCCAGTTCGGCGACTTCGTCAACGGCGCCCAGGTCGTGATCGACCAGTTCATCAGCTCCGGCGAAGTGAAGTGGGGCCGCGCGTCCGGCCTGGTCATGATGCTGCCGCACGGCTACGAAGGCCAGGGTCCGGAGCACTCCTCGGCCCGCCCCGAGCGCTTCCTGCAGCTGTGCGCCGACAACAACATGCAAGTGGTGCAGCCCACCACCGCGTCGCAGATCTTCCACGTGCTGCGCCGCCAGATGGTGCGCCAGTTCCGCAAGCCGCTGGTGATCCTGACGCCGAAATCGCTGCTGCGCAACAAGGACGCCGGTTCGCCGCTGTCCGAGCTGGCCAAGGGCGCGTTCCAGACCGTGATCGGCGAAGTCGACGAGAACATCGACGCCAAGAAGGTCAAGCGCGTGATCGCCTGCTCCGGCAAGGTTTACTACGACCTGGTCAACGCCCGCAAGACCCGTGGCCAGACCGATACCGCCATTGTCCGTATCGAACAGCTGTATCCGTTCCCGCACAAGGCTTTCGCTGCCGAACTGAAGAAGTTCCCCAACCTGGCGGAAGTGGTGTGGGCCCAGGATGAACCGCAGAACCAGGGCCCCTGGTTCCAGATCCAGCACAACATCTTCGAGGGCCTGGAATCCGGCCAGCGCCTGGCTTACGCCGGCCGCCCGGCTTCCGCGTCGCCTGCCGTCGGTTACTACGACAAGCACTACGCCCAGCAGAAAGAGCTGCTGGAGACGGCGTTCTCGAAGCTGAAGGGCTTCATCCTGACGAAGTAAACAACCACTGCACGGAGCGCCGCGCCGGGACCGGGAGTCACCGGCCGGCGCGGTACATACAAAAGATAACGGAGTTTTAGAATGGCACAAATCGAAGTCAAGGTCCCCCAACTGTCCGAATCGGTTGCTGAAGCAACCATGCTGACCTGGCATAAAAAAGTCGGCGAGGCAGTGGCCCGCGACGAAAACCTGATCGACATCGAAACCGACAAAGTGGTCCTGGAACTGCCGGCGCCGGCCGCCGGCACCCTGGTGCAGATCATCAAGGGCGACGGCAGCACCGTGGTCGCCGATGAAGTCATCGCCATCATCGATACCGAAGCCGGCGCCACCGCCGCCCCGGCCGCAGCCGCCCCGGCCGCGGCCCCGGCAGCAGCACCGGCCGCCGCCACCGGCGGAAGCAAAGGCGACGTGGCCATGCCGGCCGCCGCCAAGATCCTGTCGGAAAAAGGCCTGAGCGCCTCCGACGTGGCCGGTTCCGGCAAGGATGGCCGCGTGACCAAGGGCGACGCCCTGGCCGCTCCGGTGAAACCGGCAGCCCCGGCGCCGCTGGCGCCTGCCGCCGCCAAGCCGGCCCTGGCACAGGTGGCCGCACCGGCCGTCAACCTGGGCGACCGTCCGGAAGAGCGCGTGCCGATGAGCCGCCTGCGCGCCCGTATCGCCGAGCGCCTGATCCAGTCGCAATCGACCAACGCCATCCTGACCACCTTCAACGAAGTCAACATGGCTCCGGTGATGGACCTGCGCGCCAAGTACAAGGACAAGTTCGAGAAAGAGCACGGCGTCAAGCTGGGCTTCATGTCCTTCTTCGTCAAGGCCGCCGTGGCCGCCCTGAAGAAATACCCGATCCTGAACGCCTCGGTCGATGGCAACGACATCGTCTACCACGGCTACTTCGACATCGGCATCGCGGTCGGTTCGCCGCGCGGCCTGGTGGTGCCCATCCTGCGTGACGCCGACCAGATGTCGATTGCCGACATCGAGAAGAAAATCGGCGAATTCGGCGCCAAGGCCAAGGACGGCAAGCTGACCCTGGAAGACCTGACCGGCGGCACCTTCTCGATCTCCAACGGCGGCACCTTCGGCTCCATGCTGTCGACCCCCATCATCAACCCGCCGCAGTCGGCCATCCTGGGCGTGCACGCCACCAAGGACCGCGCCGTGGTGGAAAACGGCCAGATCGTGATCCGTCCGATGAACTACCTGGCCATGTCCTACGACCACCGCATCATCGACGGCCGCGAAGCCGTGCTGGGCCTGGTGGCCATGAAGGAAGCGCTGGAAGATCCCGCACGCCTGCTGCTGGACCTGTAATTCCCGCGCCGTGATCGCCACCCCGTCCCGCCCGGGACGGGGCTTACCTGAAGGGCATCCATGAGCGTAGCTGAAGAAATCAAGCGCCTGCACGAGCTGCACCAGGCCGGCGCCCTGTCCGACGAGGAATACGCGCGCGCCAAGGCGCGCCTGCTGGACCAGGAGCGCCTGCCGCCGCCTGGCGGCCAGCCGTCCGGCGACATCTCGCGCCTGCGCCGCTCGCTGAACGACCGCTGGCTGGGCGGCGTCTGCGGCGGCCTGGGCGCCGCCACCGGGATGGAATCCTGGATCTGGCGCCTGCTGTTCGTGCTGTTCTCGCTCTCCTTCGGGTTTGCCCTGGTGATCTACATTCTGTTATGGATATTCGTTCCGGACGAAGAACTGATTGGAAAATAAAGACATGAGCAAACAATTTGACGTAGTAGTGATCGGCGCCGGTCCCGGCGGTTACATCGCCGCCATCCGCGCCGCCCAGCTGGGCTTCTCGGTGGCCTGCGTGGACGCCTGGTCCAATGACAAGGGCGGCCCGGCTCCGGGCGGCACCTGCACCAACGTGGGCTGCATCCCCTCCAAGGCCCTGCTGCAATCGTCCGAGCACTACGAACACGCCGGCCATGCCTTCAAGGAGCATGGCATCGACGTGGCCGGCCTGTCGCTGAACCTGGGCCAGATGATCAAGCGCAAGGACGGCGTCGTGAAGCAGAACAACGACGGCATCCTGTACCTGTTCAAGAAAAACAAGGTGACCTTCTTCCACGGCCTGGCCTCGTTTGCCGGCGCCGCCACCGCCGACGGCTACCCGCTGTCGATTTCCGGCCCGACCACCGAGACCATCAGCGCCAAGCAGGTGATCGTGGCCACCGGCTCCAACGCGCGCGCGCTGCCGGGCGCCGAGTTCGATGAAAAGCTGATCCTGTCCAATACCGGCGCGCTGGACATCGAAGCCGTCCCGGCCAAGCTGGGCGTGATCGGCGCCGGCGTGATCGGCCTGGAAATGGGTTCCGTGTGGCGCCGCCTGGGCGCCGAAGTGACCGTGCTGGAAGGCCTGCCGGTGTTCCTGGGCGCGGTCGACGAGCAAGTCGCCAAGGAAGCGCAGAAGATGTTCACCAAGCAGGGCCTGAACATCCACCTGGGCGTGAAGATCGCCAGCGTCACCAAGGGCGACAACACCGTCACCGTGGCCTATGAAAACGCCAAGGGCGAAGCCCAGAGCGCCACCTTCGACAAGCTGATCGTGTCGATCGGCCGCACCCCCAACACCAACGGCCTGGGCGCCGACACCGTCGGCCTGCAGCTGGACGAGCGCGGCTTCATCGCCGTGGACGGCGACTGCAAGACCAACCTGCCCGGCGTATGGGCCATCGGCGACGTGGTGCGCGGCCCGATGCTGGCGCACAAGGCCGAGGAAGAGGGCGTGGCGGTGGCCGAGCGTATCGCCGGCCAGCACGGCCACACCAACTTCAACACCATTCCGTGGGTGATCTACACCTCGCCGGAAATCGCCTGGGTCGGCAAGACCGAGCAGCAGCTGAAAGCCGACGGCGTGGCCTACAAGGCCGGCAGCTTCCCGTTCCTGGCCAACGGCCGCGCCCGCGCGCTGGGCGACACCTCGGGCTTCGTCAAGTTCCTGGCCGACGCCGCCACCGACGAAATCCTGGGCGTGCACATCATCGGCCCGATGGCTTCCGAGCTGATTTCGGAAGCCGTGGTGGCGCTGGAGTTCAAGGCCTCGGCCGAAGACATCGCGCGCATCTGCCACGCCCACCCGTCGCTCTCGGAAGCGACCAAGGAAGCCGCGCTGGCCATCGACAAGCGCACCCTGAACTTCTAAGGAGGTCGCCTAAAAACGAGCGCGGCTTCGTTGCGGTGCCTCGCCGTGCAAACGCACTGTCTTCGGCGCCGGCGCCTCGCCGCGCTCGTTTTGATGCAACCTCTTGGCGGGCCGCAAGGTCCGCCCTTTTCATTTGCGCGTCCGCCGCGCAGAAACGAATCACATGAACGTCGAAGAGTTTTATCAGCAAGCCTTGCAGCAACGCGATTTCAAGCCGGACCCGGCCCAGCGCCGCGCGGTCGACCGCCTGCAGCAGTGCTATGACGAGTGGGTGGCCTACAAGGCGCAGCGCTCGAACAGCTTCAAGCGCCTGATCAACCGGCCCGAGGTGCCCAAGGGCGTCTACATGTGGGGCGGGGTGGGGCGCGGCAAGTCCTTCCTGATGGACAGCTTCTATTCCGTGGTGCCGCTGGTGCGCAAGACCCGGCTGCACTTCCACGAATTCATGCGCGGCGTGCACCGCCAGCTCGACGAGCTGACCGGCGTGGCCGATCCGCTGGACGAGGTAGCCAGGCGCATCGCCAAGAAATACCGGCTGATCTGCTTCGACGAGTTCCACATCTCGGACGTGGCCGACGCCATGATCATGTACAACCTGCTGAAGGCGCTGTTCGACAACGGTGTGTCCTTCATCATGACCTCCAACTACGATCCGCAGCTGCTGTACCCGGACGGCCTGCACCGCGACCGCATCCTGCCCACCATCGCTCTGCTGTACGAGAAGCTGGACGTGATGAACATCGACGCCGGCATCGACTACCGCGGCCGCGCCCTGGAGCAGGTCGACACCTATTACACCCCGCTGGGCGCCGAGACCGACAAGAAGCTGCGCGACGCCTACGCCGCCATCGCCGAAACGGCCGACGAAGACCCGGTGGTACGCATCGAGGCGCGCGAGATCCGCGCCCTGCGACGCGCCGGCACCATCATCTGGTTCGATTTCAACACCCTGTGCGGCGGCCCCCGCTCGCAGAACGATTACCTGGAAATCGCCAGCCGCTTCCATACCGTGATATTGTCCGGCATACCCATGATGTCGGCCGCCATGTCGTCCGAGGCGCGCCGCTTCACCTGGCTGATCGATGTATTCTATGACCAGAAGGTCAAGCTGATCATGTCGGCCGAGGTCGAACCCGAAGAACTGTACACCACCGGCATGCTGGCCAACGAATTCCACCGCACCGTGTCGCGCATCGTGGAAATGCAGTCGCGCGACTACATGGAAAAAGAACAGCGCGGCGCGGCCGACGCGCTGGCCTGAACGGGACCAACATGATACGACTGTCCAATACCCTGACTTTGACCCTGGCGCTGGCCACCGCGCCGGCCCTGGCCCAGGCCCAGGCCACGCCGACGCGCTCGGTGCAGGAAGCCGACGCCAGGCTGGCCCGGGTGGCCGAGCAGCGCGCCGCCATCAATGCCGAATATGCCGCCAGCGAGCAGGTTTGCTATGGCAAGTTCTTCACCAACCGCTGCCTGGACCAGGCCAGGGAAAAGCGCCGCGCCGCGCTGGCCGTGGAGCGCGCCATCGAGGTGGAGGCCAACCATTTCAAGCGCCAGGACGCGGTCGACAAGCGCGACGCCGAACTGGCCGAGCGCCTGCGCAAGGACGAGCAGGAGCAGCAGTTGCGCGCCGCCCAGCCGCCCAAGCCGGCCAAGGTGGTGGACGATACGCCCAAGGCGCCGCCGGCCGGTCCCACGCCGGCCGAGCGCCAGGCCCAGCATGCGGCGCGCGCCCAGCGCCAGGCCGCCGAGGACGCCGCCCAGGCCGGCCAGCGCGCCGCCAACGTGGCCGCCTTCCAGCGCAAGCAGGAAGAGACCGCCAAGCGCCAGGCCGAGGTCAAGCGCAAGATGGAAGAGAATGCGAAGAAGAAGGCCGAGCGCGAGGAAGCCGAACGCAAGCGCGCCGCCCAGGAAGCGGCTGCCGCGGCTGCGGCGGCCAAGCGCTGAGCCGGCGCGGGGCGTCATCGAGCGGTTGGCGGCGCGGCCGCCCTGCATTAAACTATGCACCATGCATGCCAGTGCACGCATGGTTGTTGTTCCAGTGAAATAATCGCAGCCGCCATCCCGCCACGTAACGATGTACGAGAAGACTGAGACCCATGACTGATGTACAAGATATACAGCGCCGTTTGATCGAGCTCGATGTGGAGCACCGCGACCTGGACGCGGTGATCGCCATGTTGACCCTGGACGGCCATCACGACCAGCTGCAATTGCGCCGCCTGAAGAAGCGCAAGCTGCAGCTGAAGGACCATATCACCCTGCTGAGAATGCAGCTGGTGCCGGACGTTCCGGCCTGAGCCGCCATCCCGCCGCCCGCGCGGCCACCAACCCTAGCCTACCTTGACCCAGCACGATTCCACTTCCGGCGCCGCCGGCGCATCCCCCATGGCCGGCTCCGAAGCGGGAGCGGGAGCGGCTGCGCCCGCCATCGTGGGCGAAGTGGCGGCGGCCGCGCCTGGCGTCCATGACGAGGAGGTGGAACGGCTGTTCGGACCGGGCGGCCCGCTGGGGCCGGCCGTGGGCAGCTACCGTCCGCGCCGCTCGCAGATGGAAATGGCCAAGGCCGTGGCCCACGCCATCGCCACCCAGTCCACCCTGATCGCCGAGGCCGGCACCGGCACGGGCAAGACCTTCGCCTACCTGGTGCCGGCCCTGCTGTGGGGCGGCAAGACCATCGTCTCCACCGGCACCAAGAACCTGCAGGACCAGCTGTTCCTGCGGGATATCCCCACCGTGCGCAACGCGCTGCAGGCGCCGGTCTCGGTGGCCCTGCTCAAGGGACGCGGCAACTATGTCTGCCACTACCACCTGGAGCGCACCCTGCAGAACGGCCGCATGACGGCGCGCGAGGACGTGGGCTATCTGCGTGACATCCAGCGCTTCCTGAAGATGAGCAATTCCGGCGACAAGGCCGAGCTGGCCCGTGTGCCGGAAACGGCCAGCATCTGGAACCTGGTCACGTCCACCCGCGACAATTGCATGGGCGCGGAATGCCAGTATTACCAGGATTGCTTCGTGATGAAGGCGCGCAAGGAAGCCCAGCAGGCCGACGTGGTGGTGGTCAACCATCACCTGTTCTTTGCCGACGTGGCGCTCAAGGATTCCGGCATCGCCGAGCTACTGCCCTCGGCCAACACCATCATCTTCGACGAGGCCCACCAGCTGCCGGACACGGCCACCCTGTTCTTCGGCGACACCTTCTCCACCTCGCAGGTGCTGGAGCTGTGCCGCGACGTGCTGGCCGAGGGCCTGGCCCACGCGCGCGACGGCGCCGACTGGGGCAAGACGGTGTCGGTGGTGGAAAAGGCCGCGCGCGACCTGCGCCTGACCTTCCCGCAGGACGTGGTGCGCCTGTCGCTGCCGCAAATCGCCCCCTCCAGCGATTTCTTCCCGGCCCTGCAAACCCTCAAGGATGAGCTGGACGGCCTGCTGGCCGTGCTCGACACCCAGTCGGTGCGGGCCGAGACCCTGGAGCAGTGCCGGGTGCGTGGCGTCGAGCTGGCGAAAAAACTGGCGGACTGGAAGTACGATCCCAAGGCCAGGGTGGAGCCGGGCGCGGAAGCCGTGTACTGGGTCGAGGCCTACACCATGTCGCTGCAGCTGCACAAGACGCCGCTGTCGATCGCCCCCATTTTCAGCGGCCAGCGCGAAGGCGTGCCGCGCAGCTGGATCTTCACCTCGGCCACGCTGGCCGTGAAGCATGACTTCAGCCATTTTTCCGAGCAGATGGGGCTGGAAGGGGAGCCGTCCAAGTCCTGGCCCAGCCCCTTCGATTACGAGCAGCAGGGCATCTTGTACGTGCCCAAGGACTTGCCCGATCCGAATTCGCTGGGCTATACCGACGCCGTGCTGGATATCGCGCTGCCGGTGATCGAGGCGGCTGGCGGCAAGACCTTTTTGCTGTGCACCACCCTGCGCGCCGTCAAGCGCGCCGCCGAGCGCCTGCGCAAGGAGTTCGAGGCGCGCGGCCTGCCTTTCCCCCTGTTCGTGCAGGGAGACCGTGGCCGCACCGAATTGCTGGACCAGTTCCGCAAGGCCGGCAATGGCGTGCTGATCGGCAGCCAGAGCTTCTGGGAAGGCGTGGACGTGCGCGGCGACGCGCTGTCGCTGGTGATCATCGACAAGCTGCCGTTCGCCCCGCCGGACGACCCGGTGCTGGCGGCCCGCATCGAGGTCATGGAACGCCAGGGCAAGAACGGCTTCATGCACCATACCCTGCCGGAAGCCATCATCAACCTCAAGCAGGGCGCCGGCCGCCTGATCCGCGACGAGGGCGACCGCGGCGTGCTGATGCTGTGCGATCCGCGCGTGATTTCCAAGCCCTATGGCCGCCGGATCTGGCAGAGCTTGCCGCCGTTCAAGCGCACCCGCGAACAGGCAGAAGTCATCGCTTTCTTCGAGGAACGCGCCGCAAAGGCTAAGTCCGCTTTGTAACTCTTGGTTACATTTCGCGCCGGCGTACCGTCCGGGCGGAACACTATTTCCCATTCTCATCTATATCGCCAACGGCATGCCCGCACCTTTGTGTTTTCGCAAAGAGGGTAGAGTCCGGCTTGTTAGAGTTGGTAGTCACTGCGCCAACCGGCAGGCAGGTCAGGAGGGCTGTCATGACGATACGCCACGGCTGTTTTTTCAGTTACGCGCATGGCCACCATGCGTACATGAGCAAGTTCAAGAACGATCTGGCGGAAGCGCTGCAGTGCTACCTGGAACCTCATTTCGACCATGAGGATGAGTTGTTCATCGACAGCGAACAGCTGGGCGGCGGCGACGACCTGGACGGCCGCATTGCCCGCGCCCTGTGCGAAAGCGTGTGCATGATCGTGATCTACACCCCCAAGTACGAAGCCCATGGCTACACCCGGCGCGAGTTCGCCGCCATGCAGCTGATCGAGCAGGAGCGGCAGCAATGGTACCGGCTGCCCAGCCACCTGATCATCCCCGTCATCATGACCAGCCATCCGCTCGACTTGCCGCGCCAGATCAAGGACTACGGCATGTATGTGGACTTTTCGCGCTACACCCTGGCCTGCGGCGACCTCAAGGCCAATCCCGAGTTCCTGCCCGACATCAAGAAGATCGTGCAGCGGGTTGCCGCCCACTACCACCAGCTGAAACGCTGCATTCCGCCCGACCATGATTGCAGCCAGTTCGTCCTGCCTCCCATTCCGCCGGAATGGCGCGCCCTTCCGCCTCTCCACTTTCCCCGTTAAAGGCTATCCATGGAACCTATCGCACTGTCCCTGCCGCCGTTGACCGCGCACGGCGAAGTCGTCACTTTCTATTCCTACCAGGGGGGCGCCGGACGCAGCACGGCCCTGTCCGACATCGCCGTGCTGCTGGCGCGGCAGTGCAATGCCAGCACGCCGGTGCTGATGGTGGACTGGGACCTGGAAGCGCCTGGCTTGCACCACCATGCCGGCCAGCCGGATGGCCCCGGGGTGCTGGAGCTGTTCCACGCATGCAGCGAGCAGCTCGCGCTGCAGCGCGGCGCCGGCATGGACGGCACGGCGCTGGCCGAGGCCGTGCTGGACGCGGTGGGATGGGAGCAGTACGTGTGCCGGGCCGACCTGGCCAGCCCGGTGTACCTGATGCGGGCCGGCCGCCTGGACCATGGCTATGGCGAGCGGCTGGCGCAGCTGCGCTGGGACCAGCTGTTCAACCAGTGTCCGGCCCTGTTCCGCTGCCTGGCCGAGCGCCTGGCGCGCCGCTTCCGCTACGTGCTGGTGGATGCGCGCAGCGGCCGCGGCGACAGCGCCGGCATCTGCACCACGCTGCTGCCGGGCAAGCTGGTGCTGGTGTTCGCTCCCGGCCGCCACGGCCTGGAGGGCGCCGAGCAGCTGGTCAGGCGCGCCACCGCCTACCGCGCCAGCCACGAGGACGAGCAGCGCCCCCTGCTCGTCTATCCCTTGCCCTCGCACGTCGAGATGGATGACGGCGAGCGGCGCGCGCGGTGGCGGCGCGGCGACAGCCGGCTCGGCATCGAAGGCTACCAGCCAGCCTTCGAGCGCCTGCTGGGCGACTGTTATGGGCTGGACCGCATATCGCTGGAAAGCTACTTCGACGAGGTGCAACTGCAGCTGGCGCGCATCCCGGCCGGCGGCGAACCGGCGCTGCGCCTGGAGCGGGGCGGCGACCGCTTTTCCCTGTCCCGCAGCTACCAGGCGCTGCTGGACTGGCTGGCCGGCGGCTACTTTCCCTGGCAGTCGCAGCGGGAAATCCGCCTGCTGGCCGCCATGGCCGAGGCGCGCCGCGCTGCGGCCCCATTCCTCGTCCCCGCCGTGCAGGCAGGCGGCGCCACGCTCCTGCCGCAGGATGGCGCACTGGCCCTGGCGCTGGCGCGCGACCTGGCCGCGCTGGGGGAACTGTACAGCGGCGAGGACCGCCTGCTGCCCTCGCTGCAATGCCTGGAGGAAAGCGTGGCGCTGCGCCGCCGGGTGCTGGGCGAGGAGCATGCCGACACCTTGTCCGGCAAAGCCATGCTGGCCTTGGTGCTGGCCCGGCTGGGCCAGGTGGAGCAGGCCCAGCTGCAGCAGGAAGCCGTGCTGGACGTGCGCCGCCGCACCCTGGGCGGCGAGCATCCGGACACCCTGGCGGCCACGGCCAGCCTGGCCGCCACCCTGGGCCAGCGCGGCCAGTGCGAGCAGGGCCTGGCGCTGCAGGATGGCGTGCTGCAAGCCTGCCGCCGCCTGCTGGGGCCGGACCACCCGCAGACCCTGGCAGCCATGGAAACCCTGGCCGAGCTGCTGTTCCTGCAGGGCGGCCATGGGCAGGCGCGCGCGCTGCAGGCGGCGCTGGCGGCCGCGCGCGAGCGCCTGCTGGGCGCCGAACATGCCGACACCCTCCGGGCCAAGGCCTTGCTGGCGCGCACCCTGGCACAGCAGGCCGAGCTGGAGGGCGCGCGCACCCTGTACGACACGGTGCTGCAAGCCCAGTGCCGGCGCCTGGGCCGCGACCATCCGGACCTGGGCCCGGTGCGTGAGCGCCTGGCCGAGCTGCGCCTGCAACTGGGCGAGGCGGCCGCCGTGCAGGAAGTGCGCCAGGACGGCGCCATGGACGACTACTTGCGTGGCGGCGCCGGGCTGCAGCTGCTGTCCGATGCGCCTGACGACGACCTGTTCCTGCTGGATGACGGCCTGCCGGGCGAGGAGCCGGCGCCGCATCCCGGCAGCGCACCCCGGCGGCGGGCGGGGGCGGCCCCTGGCGAACTGGGCGATTAGCAAATTAATCCGCCTTTCGGCGCCGCGCGACGATCTGCGCGTCATTGCTTCAGGTAAAATCGGCGGCATGAAAATCCTGATCAGCAATGACGACGGCTATTTGGCACCCGGCATCAACGCGCTGGCCGAGGCGCTTGCACCCCTGGCCGAGATCGTGGTGGTGGCGCCGGACAGCAACCGTTCCGGCGCCTCCAATTCCTTGTCGCTGGACCGGCCGCTGTCGGTACAGCGCGCCGCCAATGGTTTCTATTTTGTCAACGGAACCCCATCGGACTGCGTGCACATCGCCCTGACCGGCATGCTGGATTACCGCCCCGACCTGGTGGTGTCCGGCATCAACAACGGCCCCAACATGGGCGACGACACCCTGTATTCCGGCACTGTGGCGGCTGCCACCGAGGCCTATTTGTTCGGCATCCCGGCCATTGCCTTTTCCCAGGGCGCCTATGGCTGGGAGCACATCGACGACGCGGCCCGCCACGCGCGCGACATCGTGCAGCGCTACGCCCATGCGCTACCGGGACCTTATTTGCTGAATGTAAATATTCCGAACCGGCCCTACGTGGAGCTCACCACCATCCAGGCCACCCGGCTCGGACGGCGCCACCATTCCGAGCCGGTGATACGCGCGCAAGACCCGCGCGGCCGTGAAATCTTCTGGATAGGCCCGCCCGGCGCCACCAAGGATGCCGGCGCAGGCACCGACTTTTACGCCTGCGCCCAGGGCTGGACCTCGGTCACGCCGCTGCAGGTCGACCTCACCCACACGGCCCAGCTGGACCGGCTGGCCCAGGTCCTGGCATGAGCGACAAGCCGCGCTCCTTCCCGCTGCCCTTGTCGTCCCTGGCCGGCAAGGCCCAGAAGAAGGCCGGCTACGCTCCGGTGGCGACCCCGCAGACCGCCACCCAGAACGCGGCCCAGCATGCGGCGCAGTATCCGGCCCAATATCCGGCGCGCGCCGTGCCGCCGCACTATGGCGCCCGCCCCGGGGAGGCCGCCGTGCCCCATCCGGCGCCGGCCGCGCCGCGCCAGGCGCCGCTGGTGTCGGACGCGGTGCGTCGCGCCATGGTGCAGCGGGTGGCCAAACAGGGCGTGCGCGACGGCGTGGTGCTGGCCGCGCTGGAGGCGGTGCCGCGCCACCTGTTCATGGACGAGGGCCTGGTGGCCCAGGCCTATATCGACGCCTCGCTGCCGATCGGCCATCACCAGACCATTTCCCAGCCCTACATCGTGGCCCGCATGATAGAGCTGCTCCGCAACGGCGGCGAACTGCGGCGCGTGCTGGAGATCGGCACCGGCTGCGGCTACCAGGCGGCCGTGCTGTCCTGCGTGGCGCAGGAAGTGTATTCGGTGGAGCGCATCAAGCCCCTGCACGAGCTGGCCAAGGCCAACCTGAGGCCGCTGCGCGTGCCGAACCTGCGCCTGCATTACGGAGATGGTATGCTAGGCCTGCCGCAGGCGGCGCCGTTCGACGGCATCATCCTGGCGGCGGCTGGGCTGGAAGTGCCGCAGGCCCTGCTGGAACAGCTGGCCGTGGGCGGCCGGCTGGTGGCCCCGGTGGGCGGCCGCACCCAGCACCTGGAAATGATTACGCGCAGCGGCAAGCAGGAATGGACCCGCCAGACCCTGGAGGATTGCCATTTCGTGCCGCTGCGGCCGGGCACGGTATAAGAGGGCATTTCAAAATGAGCGGGGCGAGGCGCGGCGACGAAGACAGTGCAGCTGCACGACGAGGAGCCGCAACGACGCCACGGTCTTTTTGAAATGTCCTCCAAGCCTGCGCGACTATTAACCACCGAAGAGTATGACGAATAAAAGTTCTTTGCTCGCACTGAGCCTTACGCTCGCTTTGTTGAGCGCCTGCACCACCACTCCCAACCAGGCGCCCGTCGTGGACCGCAATCCGGTTCCCGTCAAACCCGCCACGCCGTCCGAGACGGCCCAGGTCGCGCGCGACGAACGCGGCCTGTACACCGTCAAGAAGGGCGATACCCTGATCCGCATCGCGCTGGAACACGGCCAGAACTACCGTGACCTGGTGGCCTGGAACAACCTGGCCAACCCCAACGACATCAAGGTCGACCAGGTGCTGCGGGTACTGCCGCCGGACGCCGGCGCCGCCGCCAGCGGGGTGCAGGTGGGCGTCGTCACCATGCCCACCCTGGAGAGCAAGCCGGTGGCGCCGCCACCTGCCGCCCCGGTGGTGAAGAAGGCCGGGCCCAAGGGCGAGAAGCGCCCCTACAGCGAAGCCGCGCTGGCCGAGCTGCAGCGGCCGGACGAGGCCACGGCCGGCGCCAGCCGCGCCGAGCCGGCCAAGCCCGCTCCCGCTCCCGCCCCAACCCCGGCCCCGGCGCCGCTGCAGCCCGATGACGAGAAGGTCAGCTGGATGTGGCCGGCCGAGGGCAAAGTGGTGGCCACCTTCGACGAGGGTAAAAACAAGGGCGTGGATATCGCCGGCAAGGCCGGGCAGCCGGTGCTGGCGGCCGGGGCCGGAAAAGTCATGTACGCCGGCAGCGGCATCCGCGGATATGGTAATCTCGTCATTGTGAAGCACAGTAATACCTTGTTGTCGGCCTACGCGCACAACCGCACCATCCTGGTCAAGGAAGGCGCCGAGGTGCGCAAGGGGCAAACCATCGCGGAGATGGGCGATTCCGACACCGATTCCGTCAAGCTGCACTTCGAGATCAGGCAGCAGGGCAAGCCGGTGGATCCGTCCAGATTCCTGCCTAACCGTTAGCGACTACCCGGGACAGCCATGCCGCACGATACGATGGACGACGAGACCCCGCCGGACGATTTCCAGGACGAGGCGCCGGACGACGGCGCCGAGGAAGCCGGACCGGACGGCGCGGCCCTGGCCGACTCCGGCAGCGTGCTGGAAAGCGTGGACGAGCTGAAGAAAGTGCTGGCCGCCGAGCTGTCCACCGACACCACCCAGCACTACCTGAACCAGATCGGCACCCGTCCGCTGCTGACGGCACAGCAGGAAGTCCATTACGCCACCCTGGCCAAGGCCGGCGACTTCAGCGCCCGCCAGACCATGATAGAGCACAACCTGCGGCTGGTGGTGTCAATCGCCAAGCACTACATCAACCGCGGCGTGGTCCTGCTCGACATGATAGAGGAGGGCAACATCGGCCTGATGCGCGCCATCGACAAGTTCGAGCCGGAGCGCGGCTTCCGCTTCTCCACCTACGCCACCTGGTGGATACGCCAAAGCATAGAGCGCGCCATCATGAACCAGGCCCGCACGGTGCGCCTGCCGGTGCACATGGTGCGCGAGCTGAACCAGATCCTGCGCGGCAAATACCACCTGGAAGCCCAGCACCACAACGGCAAGGACGCCACCGCCGAGGACATCGCCGAGCTGGTCGGCCGGCCGGTGGAGGAGGTGCAGGACATCCTGGCGCTGTCCGAGCACGCCACCTCGCTCGATGCGCCGCTGGACAACGATCCGCAATCGTCGCTGATGGACATGCTGCCCGGCGACGCCGAGGACAGTCCCGACGCCCGCGCCGAGCACCACGAAATGACGCTGCTGGTGCGCGACTGGCTGACCAAGCTGCCGGACAAGCAGCGCATCGTCATCATGCGCCGCTTCGGCCTGGACAACGACGATCCCGCCACCCTGGAAACCCTGGCCGAGGAAATGGGCGTCACGCGCGAACGGGTGCGCCAGATCCAGCAGGAGGCCCTGGTCAAGCTCAAGCGCGCCATGGCGGCGCGCGGCGTGGTGCGGGACTCCCTGCTATAAGCGCTGTACGCAATCTGCTATCATAGCGGGCTTCCCTGCGCCCGCACCGGGCCACGCACCCAACACATAGATAGCCATGCAAGATAACACCATCGACATCAAGTCGCTCGACACCGACGCCCGTGGCGTGGGCCACACCGAAAATGAGGACGGCAGCCAGGGCAAGGTGATCTTTGTCGAAGGCGCGCTGCCGGGCGAGACGGTCAGCTACAGCACCTTCAAGAAGAAAAAGAATTGGGAAGCGGCCCAGATGACGGCGCTGCACCGCGAATCGTCCATGCGCGTCACGCCCAAGTGCAAGCACTTCAACTATTGCGGCGGCTGCTCCATGCAGCACCTGGAGCCGTCGGCCCAGGTGGCGATCAAGCAGCGCACCCTGGAAGACAACCTGTGGCACCTGTCCAAGGTCAAGGCCGAGACCATCATGCGCCCGACTTACGGCCCGACCTGGGGCTACCGCTACCGCGCGCGCCTGTCCTCGCGCTGGGTGGAGAAAAAGAACACGGTGCTGGTCGGCTTCCACGAGAAAAAATCGTCCTACGTGGCCGACATCGACAGCTGCCAGATCTTGCCCAAGCATGTGTCGGACATGATGCTGCCGCTGCGTGCCCTGATCCGCTCGCTCAGCCTGTACAACCAGATCCCGCAGGTGGAAGTGGCCATAGGCGAGGGCGTCACCGCCCTGGTGCTGCGCATCATGGACGCCCTGACCCCGGACGACGAGGCCAAGCTGAAAGCCTTCGCCGACCAGTACCGCATCCAATGGTGGCTGCAGACCAAGGGCCCGGACACGGCCGCGCCCTACTATCCGCTGGACGTACAGCTGCACTACCGCCTGCCGGAATTCGGCATCACCATGCCCTTCAAGCCGGTCGACTTCACCCAGGTCAACCACCACATCAACCGGGTGCTGGTGCACAAGGCCCTGCGCCTGCTGGAGGTGCAGCCGACCGACCGCGTGGCCGACCTGTTCTGCGGCCTGGGCAACTTCACCCTGCCGCTGGCCACCCAGGCGCGCGAAGTGGTGGGCATCGAAGGCAGCACCGCGCTGACCGAGCGCGCGCTGGACAATGCGCGCGCCAACGGCCTGTCGGAAAAAACCTCGTTCTCGACCCGCAACCTGTTCGAAGTCACCAAGGACGACCTGATCGCCCTGGGCAAATTCGACCGCATGCTGATCGACCCGCCGCGCGACGGCGCCATGGCCCTGAGCCTGGCCCTGGCCGAGCTGCGCGAGTCGCATCCCGAGCTGCTGCCCAAGCGCATCGTGTATGTGTCGTGCAGCCCGTCCACCCTGGCGCGCGACGCCGGCGTGCTGACCTACCGGGCCGGCTACAAGCTGAGCCAGGCCGGCGTGGTCAACATGTTCCCGCACACCTCGCACGTGGAATCGATGGCGGTGTTCGACCTGGTGTGACCCGACAGCACACAGCCGCGGGGCAGGGCGGCTGAATTGATTGACAGCCAATGCCGTATTTGCAACACTGGCTCGTTTGTTGCAAAGCTTGGAGTTGGCAATGGCTGTCCTGTTCCCCGTCGTGTTCCGCGTCCCGTCCCCGTTCGGCGCCTGGGGCCGCGCTGTGCTGTTGCTGGCCTTGTGCGCGGCCTGTGCGGGCGCCCTGGCGCAGACCGCCATCACCTCGTTCAGTCCCACCGGCAGCGTGAAGGGCGTGCGCCAGGTCCAGGCCCGCTTCAGCGCGCAGATGGTGCCGTTCGGCGAATTGCGGCTGGAAGACCCGTTCAGCGTCGATTGTCCCGAGGAGGGCAAGGGCCGCTGGGTTGATGGCGCCAACTGGGCCTACGACTTCGTGCGCGATTTGCCGGCCGGCGTGGCCTGCCGCTTCACCCTCAAGCCGGACTGGAAGGACCTGGCCGGCAATGCGCTGGCGGGCCAGCGCGAATTCCGCTTCGATACCGGCGGGCCCTCGGTGCAGCAGATCGAGCCGCGCGAGGGCGCCTCCTACATCGACGAGCAGCAAGTCTTCCTCCTGGGCCTGGACGCCGTGGCCGACGAAGCCAGCGTTGCCACCAACGCCTGGTGCCGGGCCGACGGCGTCAATGAGAAAATCGGCGTGCGCATCCTGCGCGGCGCCGAGCGCGAACAGATACTGGCGCAGCGCCAGAATTTCATTAATCGCCATTTGTCGGTCTACTTCAAGGCGCGCGGCGTGGTGTGGCGCGCCACCGCCGGCGTGCGCGACCAGCGACTGGAGCAGCTGCCGCTGGTGCTGCTGCAGTGCCAGCGCCGCCTGCCGGCCAACGCCGACGTCACCCTGGTGTGGGGCGCCGGCATCACCGCGCCCAGCGGCCTGGCCACGGCGCAGGACCAGAAACTGGCCTTCCACACCCGTCCCGATTTCACCGCCCGCTTCAGCTGCGACAAGCTGTCGGCCAAGGGCGGCTGCATCCCCTTCCTGCCGGCCCGGGTGGAGTTCTCGGCCCCGGTGCGGGTGGCCGATGCGCTGCAGGCCAGGCTGACCGCGTCCAACGGCACCGTATTCAAGGCGCAACTGGACAAGAATGAGGCCAAGGCCGACTACGTCAACTGGATCGCCATACCCGGTCCCTTCCCGCCGCAGGCCGCGCTCAAGCTGTCGCTGCCGCCGGGCCTCAAGGATGACGCCGGACGCACCCTGCTGAACGCGGCCCGCTTCCCGCTGGCGGTGCAGACCGGCGCCCAGCCGCCGCTGGTCAAGTTCCCGGCCCGTTTCGGCATCATCGAGGCGCGCGGCGACCGCCTGCTGCCGGTCACGGTGCGCAACGTGGAGGCGGCGATCGCCACCCGCATCGCCAGGGCCGATGCGGTGCAGGGCCAGATGCTGCGCGTGGAGGGCGGCGAGCGGGGCAGCGGGCAGGATGGCCAGATCATCGCCTGGATGAAGCGCCTGTCCGGTGGCGGCGGCTGGGAACCCAACGAGCTGTGGGGCGATGCGCTGTACCAGCCGCTGCTCAAGGACAGCAAGGCGCAGGCCTTCAGCATGCCCAAGCCGGGCGGCAGGCAGGCCATGGAAGTGATCGGCGTCCCGCTGCGCAAGCCCGGCTTCTACGTGGTGGAGCTGGCCAGTCCGATACTCGGCGCGGCCCTGTCCGACCGGCGCAGGACGGCCTATGTGAGCGCCGGCGCGCTGGTCACCAACATGGTGGCCCACTTCAAGCATGGGGCCGAGTCCTCGCTGGTGTGGGTGACCTCGCTGGACAAGGGCAAGCCGGTGCCCCGGGCCCTGGTGGCGGTGCGCGACTGCGACGGCAAGCTGCTGTGGCAGGGCGCGGCCAACGAGCAGGGCGTGGCCGCCATCGCGCAGGAATTGCCCGAGTCGCGCTGCCGCGGCGGCGACGGCTATTTCATCAGCGCCCGCAGCGGCGACGACCTCACCTTTACCTTGTCGGGCTGGGACCGCGGCATCGAGGACTGGCGCTTCAACCTGCCCTACGGCGTGGACACGCCCGGCAACGTCATCGCCAGCACGGTGTTCGACCGCACCCTGCTGCGCGCCGGCGAGACCGTCCACATGAAGCATTTCCTGCGCCGCCACGGCGTGGCCGGCATCCTCAAGGCCGGCGGCCGCGCCTATCCCTCCAGGGTAATCCTGCTGCACGAGGGCAGCGATCAGAAATACGAGCTGCCGCTGGCCTGGCGCGCCAACGGCAGCGCGGCCAACGAATGGACCATCCCGGCCGACGCCCGGCAGGGATGGTATGCGGTGATGCTGGATGGCCGCGAGGCCGGCCGCTTCCGCGTCGAACAATTCCGCGTGCCGACCATGAAGGCGCTGCTGCAGGGGCCGAAGACGCCGGCCATCCAGCCCGCCAGCGTGGACCTGGACGTGCAGCTCAGCTACCTGTCCGGCGGCGGCGCGGGCCAGGCCCAGGTCAAGCTGCGCACCCTGGTCGAGGACAAGCACATCGCCTTCGAGGATTATGCCGACTACAGCTTCAGCGCCGGCGACGTGAAAGAGGGCGTGGTCAAGGACAGCCCCGTGTTCGACGAGGACGAGGGCGAATTCGAGGAGGCCCCAGGGCAGCAAGGACCACAGGGTGCGGTGCGCACCCGCGACCTGGTGCTGGACCGGGCCGGCGGCCTGCGGGTGACGGTGGACCAGCTGCCGGCGCTGTCCGTGCCGCGCGAGCTGGTGGCCGAACTGTCCTGGCAGGATGCCAACGGTGAAACCCTGACCTCCTCGGCGCGCGTGCCGCTGTGGCCCTCGGCCCATGTGATCGGCATACAGCCGGACGGCTGGGTGATGAGCAAGGACAAGCTGAAATTCACGGTCGCCGTGCTGGACACGGCCGGCAAGCCGGTGGCCAGCGCCCCGGTGGCGGTGGACTTCCTGCAGCGCATCAGCTATTCGCACCGGCGGCGCCTGGTCGGCGGCTTCTACGCTTATGAGAACAGCAGCGAGATCAAGGCGCTGGGCGGCGCCTGCCAGGGCGCCACCGATGCGCGCGGCCTGCTGGTGTGCGAAGTCAAGGCGCCCGCGTCCGGCAACCTGATCCTGCGTGCGAAAACCCAGGATGCCGACGGCCGGATGGCCGTGACCCACCGCGAGACCTGGGTGGCGGACGGCGCCGACTGGTGGTTCCAGGCCACCGACAACGACCGCATTGACCTGCTGCCGGAGAAGAAGCGCTACCAGCCGGGCGAGGATGCCAGCTTCCAGGTGCGCATGCCGTTCCGCGAGGCGACCGCGCTGGTGACCGTGGAGCGCGAGGGCATCATCGATACCTATGTGCGCCAGCTGTCCGGCAGCGCGCCGGTGTTCAGCATTCCGGTCAAGAAGGCGTATGCGCCCAATGTGTTCGTGTCGGCCCTGGTGGTGCGCGGCCGGGTGGGCGGTGTGCAGCCGACCGCGCTGGTCGACCTGGGCAAACCGGCCTACAAGCTGGGCATCGCGCCGCTGCGGGTGGGCTGGTCGGACTACGAATTGAAGGTGCAGGTGCAGGCCGACAAGGCCGTCTACCGGGTGCGCGAGCAGGCCGCCGTCAAGGTCAAGGTCACCCGTCCGGACGGCTCGGCCCCGCCCGCCGGCGCCGAAGTGGCGCTGGCGGCGGTCGATGTCGGGCTGCTGGAGCTGATGCCCAACGCCAGCTGGGAGCTGCTGGAAGCCATGATGCGCCAGCGCAGCCTGCAGGTGCAGACCGCCACCGCGCAGATGCAGGTGGTGGGCAAGCGCCACTACGGCCGCAAGGCGGTGCCGCATGGGGGCGGCGGCGGCAAGAGCGGCGGGCGCGAGCTGTTCGACACCCTGCTGTTCTGGAAGGCCGACGTGCAGCTGGACGCCAACGGCGAGGCCAGCGTGCAGGTGCCCATCAACGACTCGCTGACGGCGTTCCGCATCGTCGCCATCGCCAGCGCGGACGCCGATTTGTTCGGCACCGGCCGCACCGAGGTGCGCAGCGCGCAGGACCTGATGCTGCTGTCGGGGTTGCCGGCGCTGGTGCGCGAGGGAGACCGCCTGCGCGCCGGCTTCACGCTGCGTAATACCAGCGCAGCCGATGTGAACGTGGCGCTGGGCGCCAGCATGGGCGGCAAGGCGCTGGCGCCGCAGCAGCTGGCGCTGGCGGCCGGCCAGGCGCGCGAGATTGGCTGGGACGTGCAGGTCCCGGTTGGCGTGGAAGAGCTGCAGTGGGATGTGAAGGCCGCCATCAGCGGCGGCGACGGCGCGGCCGCCGACCGCTTGCGCGTCAAGCAAAAGGTGGTGCCTGCCGTGCCGGTGCGCACCGTGCAGGCCACCTTGCTGCAGCTGGACAAGCGCCAGGACATCAAGGTGGCGGCGCCGGCCGATGCGCTGCCGGGCCGGGGCGGCATCCAGGCCCTGTTCAGCGCGCGCCTGGGCGGCGGCCTGCCCGGGGTGCGCGAGTACATGGCGGACTATCCCTGGCATTGCTTCGAGCAGGAGACTTCGCGCGCGATTGCCCTGCGCAGCCCGGCGCTGTGGAAGTCGCAGGCAGCCAGGCTGCCCGCGCACCTGGACGCCGACGGCCTGCTCAAGTATTTCCCCACCATGGACGAAGGCAGCGAAGTGCTGACGGCCTATGTGCTGTCCGCCGTTGGCGAAGCCGGTCTCGAGATCCCGCCGGAGCTCAAGGGCCGTATGGAAAAAGGCTTGCTCGATTTCGTGCAGGGCAGGATCACGCGCCACTCGGCGCTGCGCACGGCTGACCTGGCGGTGCGCAAGCTGGCCGCGCTGGAGGCGTTGTCGCGCTCCGGCCTGGCGCGCGCCGACGAGCTGGAGTCGTTCAGCGTGGAGCCCAATCTGTGGCCGACGTCGGCCGTGATCGACTGGTACCTGGTGCTGCAGCGCTCGCCCAAGCTGCCGCAGCGCGAGGCGCGCCTGGCGGAAGCGGAGCAGATCCTGCGCGCGCGCCTGAACCTGCAGGGCACGACCATGACCTTTTCCACCGAGCGCAAGGACAACTGGTGGTGGCTGATGTCGTCCGCCGACGCCAACGCCAACCGCCTGCTGCTGGCCATGCTGGACAACCCGGCCTGGCGCGCCGACCTCGGGCGGCTGGCGCGCGGCGCGCTGGGACGGCAAAAGAAGGGGCACTGGGATACCACGGTGGCCAATGCCTGGGGCGTGCTGGCGCTGGACAAATTCTCCGAGCGGTTCGAGAAGGATGCGGTGAGCGGCACCAGCAGCGCCACGCTGGGCAACTACAGCAAGGGCATCGCGCTGGACGCCAAGGTCGACCATGGCAGCGCCACGCTGCCCTGGCCGCGCGGCGCGGGCGAGCTGCAGCTGGAGCACCTGGGCAGCGGCAAGCCGTGGGTGGTGGTGCAGAGCCAGGCCGCGATCCCGCTCAAGGCGCCGCTGGGCAGCGGCTACACCATCGCCAAGCGCATCACGCCCGTATCGCAGCAGACGCCGGGCGTGTGGACGCGCGGCGATGTCTATCGCGTGCACCTGGACCTGGAGGCGCAGTCCGACATGAGCTGGGTGGTGGTGGACGATCCGGTGCCGGCCAGCGCCACGGTGCTGGGCAGCGGCCTGGGGCGCGATTCGCAGTTGCTGGTCAAGGACGAGAAAAGCAGCACCGGCTGGGTCTGGCCGGCCTACGAGGAGCGCGGCTTCGAGGGCTACCGCGCCTATTTCCAGTTCGTCCCCAAGGGCAAATGGAGCGTGGAGTACACGGTGCGGCTGAATAACGCCGGCCAGTTCAACCTGCCGCCCACCCGGGTGGAAGCCATGTACAGCCCGGAGATGTTCGGCTTGCGGCCCAATCCGGTGCTGGGAGTGCGCTGATGCGGCGCTACCGGCCGCCGGTCAGGCGCCTGGCCGCAGCGCTGCTGCTGGCCGGGACCTGGCTATGTGCGGCCTCCGCGCAAGGCAGCGCCCAGCAAGGCGCCGGCGCCGCCATCGGGACCCTGCCCACACCGCAGCAGGTGCGCGCGGCCTACCGTCCGTCGGAAGCGCAGCTGCTGGACCGCGACGGCCGCCCGGTGCAGTCGCTGCGGCTCGACCTGCAGGCCAGGCGCGGCGCCTGGACCCCGCTCGAAGAGATGTCGCCGGCTTTGCCGGCCGCCGTGCTGCAGGCCGAGGACCAGCGCTTCTACCAGCACGATGGGGTCGACCTGAAAGCCATCGGCCAGGCCGCCTGGGACAACCTGTTCCGCAGCCGCGCGCGCGGCGCTTCAACCATCACCATGCAGCTGGCGGGCCTGCTCGACCCGGCCCTGCAGGGCGGCGCGGCGGGCCGCAGCTGGCGCCAGAAATGGGACCAGGTGCAGGCCGCGCGCCAGCTGGAGCGCGGCTGGTCCAAGCGGCAGGTGCTGGAGGCCTACCTCAACCTGGCCTCCTTCCGTGGCGAACTGCAGGGCGTGGGCGCGGCCGCCCAGGGCCTGTTTGGCAAGGCGCCTTCCGGTTTGAACGTGAGCGAGGCCGTGATCCTGGCCAGCCTGCTGCGCGGCCCCTCGGCGGCGCCGGCGGTGGTGGCGCAGCGCGCCTGCGCGCTGGCGCGCGAGGTGCGGGCCCAGGCCGGCTGTGCGGCCATCACGCAGGCCGCAGCGGTGGCGCTGGCGCGGCCGCTGCAGGGCGGTGCACTGGCCCCGGCGCCCCAGGTGGCGCGCCAGCTGCTGCGCGCGGCGGGGCAGGGCGTGCGCAGCAGCCTGGATGGCGACCTGCAGCGCCGGGTGCAGGCCGTGCTGCGCCAGCAGCTGCTGGCCCTGCGCGAGCGCAACGTCCATGATGGCGCGGTGCTGGTGCTGGACAACGCCAGCGGCGACATCCTGGCCTATGTCGGCAATGCCGGCGGCAGCGAGATCGATGGCGTCACGGCGCCGCGCCAGGCCGGCTCCACCCTCAAGCCCTTTTTGTACGAACTGGCGATCGAGCGCCGCCTGCTGACGGCCGCTTCGCTGCTGGACGATAGCGCGATCGATATCGCCACGCCGTCCGGCCTGTACATTCCGCAGAACTACGACAAGGAATTCAAGGGTTATGTCAGCGCCCGCAACAGCCTGGCCAGTTCGCTCAACGTGCCGGCCGTGCGTACCCTGATGCTGACCGGGCTGGAACGCTTCCATGAGCGCTTGCGCGCCGTGGGACTGGACACGCTGACGGAAGCGGCCGACTACTACGGCTATTCGCTGGCCCTGGGTTCGGCCGAGGTCACGCTGCTGGACCTCGCCAATGCCTACCGCACCCTGGCCAATGGCGGCATGCAGGGCACGCCGTCGCTGCTGCCGCGCGCCGCGCCCGAGCCGCGCCGGCGTGTGCTGGAGGCCGGCGCCGCCTTCATCGTGGGCGACATGCTGGCCGACCGCGCCGCCCGCAGCACCACTTTCGGGCTGAAGAACGAGCTGGCCACCACCTTCTGGAGCGCGGTCAAGACCGGCACCAGCAAGGACATGCGCGACAACTGGTGCCTGGGCTATACGGACCGCTACACGGTGGGCGTCTGGGTCGGCAATTTCAATGGCGAGGCGATGTGGGACGTGTCGGGCGTGAGCGGCGCCGCGCCCGTGTGGCGCGATGTGGTCGATTACCTGCACCGGGACCGGACCAGCCGGGCGCCTGCGCCTCCAGCCGGCGTCAAGCGGATGCAGGTGGCTTACCAGCCGGCCCTGGAACCGGCGCGCGCCGAGTGGTTCCTGGCCGGGACTGAGACCCCGCTGGTGGCGCTGGTGCATGACGGCCAGCGCGTGGCGCGCATCCTGTATCCGGCGCCTGCCACCATCATTGCCATCGATCCGGACATCCCGCCGGCCAGCCAGCGCGTGTTCTTCGTGGCCCAGGCCGGCCAGGGCTTGCGCTGGCAGCTCGATGGCGGCGTGCTGGGCGGGGCGGAGCGGGAGTATGGATGGAAGCCCGCCGCCGGCCCGCACCAGCTGGCGCTGGTGGACGCCGACGGCAAGGTGCTGGCCGAAACCCGTTTCCAGGTGCGCGGCCAGTGAACATCGGATTTATTGCACGTTGTTTTCCTTGACGATTTGCTTGGCGTTTGCCATGTCCTGCTGGTAGGTGCCGCGCGCGTCCTTCAGGCAGCTGGCGCGCTCTTCCGACGGCCCCTGCTTGCAGGCGATGCTGGCTTCCTGGAAGGCGGCCGCGATTTCCTTGCGCAGGGTTTGCAGCCTGGCGTCCGTGGTCTTGTCCTCCTTGTACCAGCGGGCCGGGTCGCCCTTGGCGATTTCCTGTTTCTGCAGCGCGGCATTGGCCGGCGGCGTGGTCTGGGCGCAGGCGCTGCCCAGTGCGGCGGCCATCATCAGGCCGCCCGCGAGTGCGGATAACTTGTTCATGGTAAGCCTCCAAAAAGAAAAGGGCGCCGCTGGCGCCCGTTGGTCACAGTCTGCCGGTGAGCAGCATGATGAGCAGGATCACTACGATCAGGCCGGTGATGCCGCTGGGCGCGTAGCCCCAGTTGCGGCTGTGGGGCCAGGTCGGCAGCGCGCCGATCAAGGCCAGCACCAGAATAATCAAGATGATGGTACCCATGTCGTTCTCCTTATCGTAGTGTCCAAATCTGATGGGAAAATTAATAACGGTACAGGCGGCCGTCCACCAGGCGCACGCGGTTGCCCACGCGCAGGTCATAGGCGCTGTCCTGGGTCACGATGCGGTAGTCGCCGTTGTCCATGCGGACGCTGATCTGGTAGTTCTGCACCGCCTGGTTGCGGTTGTTCTCGACATTGTTGCCGACCACGGCGCCGCCCACCGCGCCGGCCACGGTGGCGGCCGTGCGACCGCTGCCGGAACCGACCTGGTTACCCAGCAGGGCGCCGACCAGGCCGCCGGTCACGGCGCCGACGCCGCTGCTGGCTTTGCCCTGTACGACCTGGATGGATTCGATGGTGCCGTAGGTGGCCGCTTCCGGCTGCTGGGCGTAGGTCACGCGCTCGGGAGCGGGGTTGCTGGCGCAGCCGCTCAGGACGGCCGTGCCGGCGATCATCATTGCGGCAAGGGTGCTAACTGGTTTCATGGTGTCCTCCTTATGAGTGTGAGCACAGATTAAGCAGCGCGCCTGGGCCGGTCTGTGCGGTGCCGCACCCTGTTGCCGCGCTTCACGTTTTGGCGCGTTGTGTTCGATGCCGAACAGATGGTCCGTGCAGGGGGGCGTAAAACGTCATCCAGAGGCGCAGCGCATGCTGACCCTTTATTCCAGTCACCCCCAAGGAGAAGAAAATGAAAGCCATCCAGAAAATCGCTACCGCCCTGTTCACCGTTTCCCTGCTGGCCACCGCCGGCTGCGCATCGACCGCCACCAAGGAAGGCACCGGCGAATACGTGGACGATTCCGTCATCACCACCAAGGTGAAAGCCAGCATCTTCAATGAGCCCAGCCTGAAATCGACCGAGATCAACGTCGAGACCTTCAAGGGCACGGTGCAACTGAGCGGTTTCGTGGCACAGCCTGAGGACATCGCCAAGGCCGGCCAGGTGGCGCGCGGCGTGAAAGGCGTGACCGCCGTGAAGAATGACCTGCACGTGAAGTAATGCCCATGCTGACGGCCGGCGCCGCGTGCTCCTGACCGGGGCAGGCCGCGCCGGCTTTTTCTGTTTGCGAGCCGTCCATGAACAAGCCTGCCGAACCCCTGACCGATGCCGCCGGCGCGCAGGCCGCCGCGGAGGACCCCGCTCCTGGCAGCACCCACCGTTTTCCCCTGCATGTCAACGCGCGCGGCCTGGCGCTGGGCGTGCTGGCCACGGTGGCCTTCGTGTTCGCCATCCAGTGGTCGCGCAATTTCCTCGTACCGCTGCTGCTGGGCATCCTGATTTCCTATACCCTGAGTCCGCTGGTGTGCTGGCTGGAGCGCATGCGCATCCCGCGCCTGGTGGGCGCCACCCTGGTCACGGCCTCGATACTGGCCGGATCGGCCTTCGTGATCGACCGCGTGCACGGCGAGTTCCAGTCCATCGTCGAGGAACTGCCGACGGCCAGCCACAAGCTGGCGCGCCTGGTCAGCGACAGCCTGGGCAAGGGGCCCAGCACCTTGCAGCAGCTGCAGGCCGCCGCCGCTGAACTGTCGCACGCGGCCGCCGGCGCCGAGGAACGGCGCGCCGCGCGCCGCGCCGCCATCGCGCCCGAAGGCGGCTTCAAGATCATGGACTGGATCTGGGCCGGCTCGCTGGGCGTGGCCGGCATGATCAGCCAGGCCGTGATGGTGCTGTTCCTCGTGTATTTCCTGCTGCTGTCGGGCGATACCTTCAAGCGCAAGCTGGTCAAGCTGACCGGGCCTTCGTTGAGCAACAAGAAAGTCACGGTGCACATCCTGGACGACATCAACACCTCGATACAGCGCTACATGCTGATGCTGCTGGTCACCAACCTCCTGCTGGCCCTGCTGATGTGGATCGCTTTCCGCGTGATCGGCCTGGAAAATGCCGGCGCCTGGGCCATCGTGGCCGGACTGCTGCACATCATGCCGTATTTCGGTCCGCTCCTGATCACCATCGCCACCGGCCTGGTGGCCTTCCTGCAGTTCGAATCGCTGCAAATGAGCCTGATCGTGATGGGCGCCTCGCTGGCCATCGCCACCCTGGTCGGCACCGTGGTGGCGACCTGGATGACGGGCCGCTTCGCGCGCATGAACGCCACCGCCGTGTTTGTCAGCCTGCTGTTCTGGGGCTGGCTGTGGGGCGTGTGGGGCCTGCTGCTGGGGGTGCCCCTGATCGTGATCCTGAAGGTGGTGGCCGAACGGGTCGAAGGAATGGAAGTGGTGGCCGAGCTGCTCGGCGAGTAGTCACACTTTCAGGCTGCCATCCGCATGGCGCGGGTGGTGGCGCAGACTCCCTGCCTGCAGCGCATACTGGCGGGCGAACTCGGCGCCGAAGAAAAAGATCTGCGCCGAGTAATATACCCACAGCAGCAGGGCAATCATGGAGCCGGCCGCGCCGAAGCTGCTGGCCACCCCGCTGTTGCCGATATAGGCGCCAATCGCGTATTTGCCGGCCGTGAACAGGGCCGCCGTGCCCAGCGCTCCCACTACCACGTCGCGCCACGCCAGGCGCACCCGCGGCAGCATCTTGAAGATCACCGCGAACAGGCCGGCGATGACAATGAAGCCGATAGCCGCGTTCAGCACTTCCAGGACCAGTCCCGCATCGCGCCAGCGCGCATCCCAGAAGTGTTCCAGCAGCGCCAGCGCGGCGCTGACCACCAGCGACACCATCAGCAGAAACGCCAGCACCAGCACCATGCCGAACGACAGCAGCCGGGTGCGCACCACGTCCCACACGGTGCCGCTGGTCAGCGGCGGCACTTGCCAGATCACATCCAGGCTGGCCTTGAGTTCGGAAAACACGGTGGTGGCGCCAAACAGCAGCAACACCCCGGCCACCACGGTGGCCAGCTTGCCCTGTTCCTTGCTGTGGGCGCCGGCCAGCACCAGCTGGATGGCTTCCGCGCCCTGCGCCCCGACCAGGCCGTGCAGCTGGGAGAACAGCTCGCCCTGGGCCGCCTGCTGGCCGTAGAAGAAGCCGGCCACGGCCAGTACCAGCACCAGGATAGGCGCCAGCGAGAACAGGGTGTAGAAGGCCAGCGCGGCGCCCATGCTGCCGGCGCGGTGTTCCAGCCATTCGCTGACCGAGCACTTGAGGATGGAGAGGATGCTGGCGGCGGGGATACGGGTCATGGCGCTTATCCTGTTCTGAAATGAAAAAAGGGGCTTGCGCCCCTTTCTGCCAGTATGGCGTAAAGCTTATTGCACGCGGCGTTCGATGGTGATCTGCTCCACTTCGACGCGACGGTTAGGCTCCAGGCACTTGATCAGGTCGGCGCGTTTCTTGTTGTCGCAGGTGACCACGGGATTGGCCTTGCCTTTGCCCACGGCGTTCAGGCGGCTGGCTGCCACACCCTTGGCGACCAGGTATTCCTTGACCGAGTTGGCGCGTTTCTCGGACAGGCCCTGGTTGTACTTGTCGCTGCCGATGCGGTCGGTGTAGCCGGTGATGGTCACGTTGTCGATGCTGCTGTTGTTGTTCAGCACGGTGGCGATCTCATCCAGCTTGGGCTGGTTGGGATTGAGCTTGGCGCTGTCAAACGCGAACAGTTCGGTGGCCGACAGGCTGATCTTCTCGAAGCGGGCCGGCGGCGGTGGCGGCGGGGCCGGAGGAGCCGGCGGCGGCGGCGGCGGTTCGGCAACCGGAGGAGCTGGCGGCGGTGGCGGCGGCGCCGGACGCGGTGCATCGCCCAGGGCGATGTTCAGGCCGACGGTGGCGTAGTAGTTGTTGCTCTTGGAGCTGGGGAAGGTGTCGCCGCGCAGGAAGCCGTGCACGTCGCGGATGTCGGCCTGGAAGGCCACGCGCTCGCTCAGGTCGGCCTGGAAGCCGAGGCCGGCGCTCAGGTAGGGCGAAGTCTTGGTGCGTTCGATGTTGTTGAACAGGTTGGCCTTGTCACGCTCGGCGCCCACGCCCACCAGGATGAAGGGGCGGAACGATTTGCGCGAGAACAGGTACAGGGCGTCGATGCCCAGGGTGTTCTGCTGGTAGCGGCGCAGGCCATCCTTGGAGCGGGCATAGGTGGTACCCAGCTGGATATCCCAGTCCGGGGACACGGCCTTGCCGAATTTCAGGCCGGCGCCGTAGCCGCGCTTGTCGGTGGTGCCGAAGTCGCCGTCCGGCTTGACGGTGTTGACGCTGGGTTGGATGTACCAGTTAGGATTGATGACCGGATCCTGCTGGGCGTGCGCGCCGAACGACGCGCACAGGGCGGCGGCGGCTAAAGCGATTTTCTTGGTCTTGTTCAAGGTGTACTCCCGATTGTTGGTAAGTATTACGTAGCCAGCAATGTTGTAAACGTTGCTGTTGGACTGAAGGTTAGGCAACTTGTTGCCGTGGGTCGGTGCGCTAGCGCACAAAAGATTGGGCTGTATCAAATTTTCCACAATTCTCTGTAACCAACACGCCGCTTGCCACCCGTTGCCCCCTCGCCACGCGGAAACAATCATACAACAATAAAAGTTCTGCAATGAAAATGCATATCGGCTGCGATTATGTTCGTTGCCGCACAGACTACAAAGGCGGGGCCACGGCATCCTTGGCGGCAATCCACGCGCATCCGTTAAAGGAGTTTAGATATGCACCCCACCAGCCAACCCCAGCTGCACGTACAGAATGAAATGAAGGCCAGCACCGAGATGCAGGACAGCTCCGCCAAGCTTGGCCTGGTGCGTTCGACCCCGGCGCCGCTGGACCGCAAGCCGGCCCTGTCGATGGCGCCGATCGAGCGGGTGCGTTCCACCTCGGCAACCCTGCGCCGCATCGAAAACATGCAAAAGCTGATCGGCGAACTGTCCATGCACGAGATGCTGGCCGACGAAATCGCCTGGTTCCTGAAGTTTTCGCCGTCCGGCGCCCGCAAATACATCCGCGACCTGCGCGAAGCCGGCGTGATCGAGCTGGCCCGCTATGTGGAAGGCACGGCCACCTACCTGGGCAAGGCAGTGTACCAGCTGACCCCCGATCCCGAGCGCGTGGCTGCCTTCCTGGCCGCCATATCGCAGCCCAAGCGTGAAGGCGCGCCGCCGCGCAAGGAGCGCCCGGGCGCACGCGAGCAAGCCATGGCCGGCAGCGGCCGCCATTTCCACATCCTGGCCGACGATACCCATTACGCCATCCGGGTCAACCGCGGCCCGGTGACCCGTGATCCGCTGGTGGCGGCCCTGTTCGGCTCCGCCCCATCGCAGCAGAAACAGGAATAAATTCCTCTACAGGGACACGCGCGCGGCCGGGCCAGTCCCGGCCGTTTGCATTGGGCATTGAAAATCCGCCCGGCCGCCCCACTTGACAGAGACTCAACTTCAGGATGCGGTCATGGTGGACGTGTTGGCTTGGATAGGTTTGACGGCGCTGGGCATCCTGGCGCCCCTGTATAGTCCGCGATGGCGGGTGTGGTGGGCGCTGCGCCGGCCGCTGCCGCCCGAGGCGCAAGCCATACTGGAACGTAATATTCCTGTCTACCGCCGCATGGCGCCCGAATTGCAGCAGCAGCTGCGGCGCATGGTGGTGCAATTCCTGCAGCAGAAAAAATTCATAGGCTGCGACGGGCTGGAAGTTACCGATGAAATGGCCGTCACCATTGCCGGCCTGGCCTGTTTGCTGCTGCTGAATCGTCCCAGCAAGGTGTATCCGGCCCTGCACACCATCCTGCTGTATCCGGGCGCCTTCGTGGCCCAGCGCCAGGACGTGGGCCCGGGCGGCGTGGTGACGCCGTACCGCCACACCATGCTGGGCGAATCCTGGGACGATGGCCGCGTGGTGCTGTCCTGGGACGATGTGCAGCGCGGCGCCGCCAACTGGAGCGACGGCCAGAACGTCGTGCTGCACGAATTTGCCCACCAGCTCGATAGCGAATCGGGCCGCGCCAACGGCGCGCCCTACCTGGGCAGCCCGGCCAGCTACCGCGAGTGGTCCGAGGTGCTGGAGCGCGACTACCAGCAACTGCGGGCGCGCGCCATGTACCGCCAGGAAAGCGTGCTCGATCATTATGGCGCCACCAATCCGGCCGAATTCTTTGCCGTCGCCACCGAGACTTTCTTCGAGAAACCCTATCAGCTGGCGCAATTCCACCCTGAATTGTTCGCGGAATTCAGCAAGTATTACCGGGTCGACCCGCGCCTGTGGATGGATGCGCCGCCGCCACCGCCCCAGACGCCGCCGGCGCCGCCATCGTACGCCTACGTGGGCTGGTAGCGTGCGCCAGCGCACGGAGCCGGGGCGGCGCCGGGCGCAAGCTGTCTCCTGTCCACTCACCAGGAGACCATCATGTCGCAAATCATCGCAGGCCACCTGCAGTTGCAGGATGAGATAGAGGAAGTACGCAGCGATCTGCTGGCGGCCGGCTTTCCGGCCGACCGCATCAGCAGCTTTTATGTCAATCCGCCTGGTCAGCACGATATGTACGAACTGGGCGGCGACCATGACAAATCCCCCGGCGCCAAGGAAAGTGGCGAGGGCCTGGCCCAGGGGGCGGGCACCGGCGCCGCCGTCGGCGCCGTGGTGGGGGCCGCCTCCACGCCGGTGACGGGGCCGCTGGGACCGGTGCTGGGCGGGCTGGTGGGCGCCCACGTAGGCTCGCTGTTCAGCTTTTCCAAATTGAAGGAGGCTGGCGAGCCGGAGGACGGCGGCCATAACCGCCAGCGTCCGCGCAAGGCCGGCATGATGATCGCAGTCTCGGTCGAGAACGCGGCCGAGGAGGAGCGCGTGCTGGGCTTGCTGGAACGGCATGGCGCTTATGACATCGAGCGCGCCCAGGGCGAGATCCGCAACGGCGACTGGCGCGATTTCAATCCCAATTCGCTGCCTCACCCGGCCTGAGGGACTGCCTCCGCCTTCCGTATGAGCTTGTTGCATCCGCGCTGAATTTCCCTTGCAGCGCCGTCACGCGCGAAAGTTAGTTGCTACAATAAAAAATCGCATCAACGAGTATTGATGGGAGGATACGTCAATGACGCACGCATGGCTCACCCTGACCCGTCCCGACGGGCGCGAGGTCACGGCTCCGTCCGAGGACCAGCTGGCGGACACCCTGGCGGAGGTCTACAGCGGCAAGGTGCTTAGCCCGGATGGCGGCCCCGGCAGCGCCGTGCTGCGCTTCGGCTATGACGACGGCTTGATGTACGAAATGGAGGTGTCGAGCGGCGGCGACATCCGCTTTGCCGAATGGTCGGACCGCGACTGCGAGATCGCCCTGGCCAGTCCGCGCCTGATGGAGCGCCAGGGCCAGGATCGGGCGCTGCAGCTGTGGCGCCTGCTGGCGCACCGGCAGGTGGCCAAGATACGCGACCAGGCCTGGATAGACTAGCCTCAATACGACCTTGCCGCTGCCACGCACCGGCGAGCCGCCTTGCTTGCCCCGCTTGTTGCCCCGCTTGGCGCCCGGGCCTAGCGATACTCTTGTTGAAACGACCTCCCTTGGGCGTGTTCCTGCCTGGTCTGGCAGGCAATGCACAAATGCGCTTCGGGCCGCGCCGCCAGCCGCGAATAGCCGATCTCATCCCCGCAATGTACGCATAGCCCGTAGCTGCCATCTCCACACTTGGCCAGCGCCAGGCGCACCCGGGCCAGCTGGCGCGCCGTGTGGGCGGCGGCTTCCTGCGCCAGGGCGTTCATGGTGCGCTGGCTGGCGCGGTCGGCCGGCGAGGCCTCCTGTTCGCGCGGCACATCGGCGGGCAGGCCGGCGCCTGGGCCCGGGTCGTGCGCCAGCTGGCGCCTCAGGGCCGTTTGCGCCGCTTCCAGCGCTGCCTGCAGTTCATCTCTTTGTTGCGTGCTTAATCCATTCATGGTCCGCTCCGTGCTTGCGGAGTTGGACCGGCGCCGCCGCGTTTTGTTCAGGCGGACGGCAGGGCGTCCAGTTGCTGCTTGAGAGTTTCCAGTGGAACCCGCAACCGCTCAGGCTGGCCGGTGGCGACTGCGGCGCCCACCGCCAGCAGGGCGCCGCCCAGATCGGCCAGGGCCTTGACGCGGTCGATGCGGCGGATTTGCTCCCGGGCGCGTGCGGCCAGATGCAGCAGCGCATCCTGTGCCCCGTCCAGCCCGGTGGCGGCCAGCACAGCGGCTTGCAGGTACAGGCTGTTGGCCTGCTGGCGCAGCGCCACCTCGCCATCGAACAGTGAGCGCGCCGCCTGTTCCGTCAGGCCGGGCAGGGCGTCTGCCGGCGTGGCCGGGTGCGGCTTGCGCATGGCGCGCAGCAGGCGCGCGTGGATGTCGTTGGCGCTGGCGGACAGGGCGTCGGCCAGCGCTTCGATCTCGGCCTGGGTGGCGGGAGAGGTGGGATTCATGGCTTTTCTTTCATGGTGTGGTGGCGGCCAGTGCCTGGGGAGGAACCGCGGCCGGGACTGGCTGCGTGGCCAGGCCGGCCAGCAGCGCCTGGTGGGCCTGCGCAATGGCGGCCAGATGCTTGCGCGCCAAGGTCAGGCGCAGTCCGGCCAGCCGGTATTCGGCGGTTTTTTCCTGCAGCCTGGCCTTGCCCAGCGCGGCCAGCAGGCGCTGCTGCGGCTCGGTGTAGGCCAGCGATACTTCCAGCATGCCCAGCACCATGCGGCTTTCGTTGTCGCTGTTCTTGTCGTAGTAACGCAGCAGCACTTGCATCGCGTCCAGCAGCTGCTGCAGCGGCTCGGCGCCCTCGGCCAGCAGGGCTTGCACGCTGCGTGCCTGCCAGGAGCGGGTCAGCCAGCGCGCCAGCAGCCGCGCCAGGCCTGCGTAGGCGTTGACGTGGCGGTCGGACAGGCCGCTGTCCGGCCAGGCCTTGATGGCGCCGGACAGCGACTTGACCTGGTCCTCCAGGTCGAACTGGCTGTCGCCGGCCAGCGCGCCCAGGGCCCGCATGTAGGTGTGCACGGCCTGCTCCACGGCCAGGAAGTCGGGCGCGGCGGCGCGCCGCTGGAGGTCCTGGCGGCGTTCCTCGGCGTCGGCCTCGGGCGACAGGTAGGGCGCGGCGCGCTGGTAGGTGTCGCGGTAGCGCTCGGTCAGGTCGGTGTAGGCGCCCAGCTTGGACGATTGCGCCGCGAACTCGCGCACCTGCCGCATGTGCGGCGTGCTGCTGGCGCAGCCGGCCAGGCAGGCCAGCAGGCCCAGGACGGCGATCAGGCGCATGGCGCTGCTGCTGAGGTGGACTGGCATGGCGGCTCCCGGTGATGGTCCAGGTGGCCATGGTGGCGCGGCCTGCGCGGGCCGCCTTTGCGCTAGCGCAAAAGCACGTCGCGCCAGCCCAGCCCGGCGGCGGTGCCGTCCAGGGGCTGGTATTCGCAGCCTATCCAGCCCTCGTAGCCGAGCTCGTCGATATGGCGCAACAGCCAGCGGTAGTTGATCTCTCCCGTGCCCGGTTCGTGGCGGCCGGGCGTGTCGGCCAGCTGCATGTGGCGTATCAGCGGCAAATGGGCGCGGATGGTGTTGGCCAGCTCGCCTTCCATGCGCTGCATGTGGTAGATGTCGTACTGCAGGAATACATTGGCGCAGCCGCTGGCGGTGATCAGCTCCACGGCCTGGGCGCTGCGGGTCAGGAAATAGCCGGGCATGTCATGGTGGTTGATGGGCTCCAGCAGCAGTTCGATGCCATGCGGCGCGCACAGCGCGCTGGCATAGCGCAAGTTGTCCAGCATGGTCTCCCGTGCGCGCTCCGGCGCCAGGCCGCCCGGCAGCTTGCCGGCCATGCAGTGCAGGCGCGGCACGCCCAGCTCGGTCGCGTATTCGAGCGCCGTGTGCACCCCGGCGCGGAACTCATCGATGCGGCGCGGATCGCAGGCCAGGCCGCGGTCGCCCGCGTTCCAGTCGCCGCAAGGCAGGTTGAACAGCACCAGGCGCAGCTGGTGGCGGCGCAGGCGCTCGGCCAGCTGGTAGGCGCCGTAGGCATAGGGAAACAGGAATTCGACGGCGTCGAAGCCGGCTTCGCGGGCCAGGGCGAAGCGTTCCAGGAAGGGCGCTTCGTTGAACAGCATGGTGAGGTTGGCGGCGAACTTGGGCATGGCGGTTCCGGGGGATACAGGCGGGCTAGGCGCTATGGTAGACCGGACCCGGACGAAAAAAAAGCCCGCGGTGAGCGGGCTGGTGGTGGCGCCGGCAAGCCGGGCCAGGCCCGCATTGCCGTTGCGTGTGGCGGCCGGCCTAGCTTAGCGGCCGCGCCCGCCGGAACGGTGCTGGGCGCCGTTGCCACGGTTCATGCCGGCTGCCGCATTGCCGGCGCCGGGTACGCGCGGCTTGGAACCGCCGCCGTTGCCGCCGCGTCCAGCGCCGTTGCCGCCGGCCGAGGCCGCATTGCCGCCACGGCCACCGCCACCGCCACTGCCGCCAGCGTTGCCGCCACGGCCACGGCCCTGGCCGCCACCGCCGCCGTTGCGGTGGCCGGGGCCGCCGCTGCGCAGCTGGATCGGTTGCGCGCGTGCATTCGGATCCGGTTCGAAACCGGGGATCACGTCGCGCGGCAAGGTCTGCTTGATCAGCTTTTCGATATCCTTGAGCATCTGGTGCTCGTCCACGCACACCAGCGACACGGCTTCGCCGCTGGCGCCGGCGCGGCCGGTGCGGCCGATGCGGTGCACATAGTCTTCCGGCACATTGGGCAGGTCATAGTTGACCACGTGCGGCAGCTGGTCGATGTCGATGCCGCGCGCCGCGATGTCGGTGGCCACCAGCACCTTCAGGGTGCCATCCTTGAACTCGGCCAGGGCACGGGTGCGCGCCGACTGGCTCTTGTTGCCGTGGATGGCCATGGCGCCGATGCCGTCGCCTTCCAGCTGCTCCACCAGCTTGTTGGCGCCGTGCTTGGTGCGGGTGAACACCAGCACCTGGGTCCAGTTGTTGGACTTGATCAGGTGCGCCAGCATGGGGTGCTTCTTGTCGCGGTCCACCGGGTGGATCTTCTGGGCAATGATGTCGGAGGTGGCGTTGCGGCGCGCCACTTCGATCATGGCCGGGTTGTTCAGCAGGCCGTCGGCCAGGGCCTTGATCTCGTCCGAGAAGGTGGCCGAGAACAGCAGGTTCTGGCGCTTGGGCGGCAGGGCCGCCAGCACTTTCTTGATGTCGCGGATGAAGCCCATGTCCAGCATGCGGTCGGCCTCGTCCAGCACCAGGATTTCAATTTTCGACAGGTCGACCGTGCCCTGGGCCATGTGGTCCAGCAGGCGGCCCGGGGTGGCCACCAGGATGTCGACGCCGTGCTTGAGCTGCTTGATCTGCGGGTTGATGCCCACCCCGCCGAAGATCACGGTGGAATTGAGCTTGGTGTACTTGCCATAGATGCGCACGCTTTCCTCGACCTGGGCCGCCAGTTCGCGCGTAGGTGTCAGGATCAGGGCGCGGATGTGGCGCGGCGCCGTGGTGTTGGTCAGCTTGCTGCCGTAGGCGTCGGTCGACAAACGCTGCAGCAGCGGCAGGGTGAAGCCGGCGGTCTTGCCGGTGCCGGTCTGGGCGCCGGCCAGCAGGTCGCCGCCGTTCAGGACGGCAGGGATCGCCTGAGCCTGGATCGGGGTCGGGGCGGTGTAGCCGGTCTCGCTGATGGCGCGGAGCAGGGCGTCGGACAAACCGAGGGTAGTAAAGGACATGGTAACTCTATAGAAGGATCAGCCCGTGCCGGGGTAACGGCGCCAGTCGCAAGGCCATTCGGATTGTTGTTAGCGTGCGGCGGATTGAGGACTGGTCAGACAAGCCGCAGGCGCGAGTATAACACCCAAACTCATCATTTGTTTCGTTGTGGAAATAAAAAAGGGAGCCGCAGCTCCCTAATTTGTAACAAAGTGTCTATTTTCAGCGTGCTACACGATGCCTCAGGCGAACTGCGTCAGCAGGCCCACCATTTGGCCGAAGATCTTTGGGCTGGCGGCAATAATGTCGCCCTTGTACAGGTAGTCGGATTCACCGTTGAATTCGCCGACGATGCCGCCCGCCTCCGTCACCAGCAGCGAGCCGGCCGCGATGTCCCACGGCTTCAGGCCTTTTTCGTAGAAGCCGTCCAGGCGGCCGGCGGCCACGTAGGCCAGGTCCAGGGCGGCGCTGCCCGGGCGGCGCACGCCGTGGCAGCGTTCAGCCATGATGCCGTACATTTTCAGGTATTCGTCCAGGGCCTTGGCGTTGCCGGCCACGTAGCCGGTCGACAGCAGGGCGTTGGCAATGCGGTCCAGTTTGCCGACGCGGATGCGCTTGTCGTTCAGGTAGGCGCCGGCGCCCTTGGTGGCGGTGAACAGGTCGTTGCGCACCGGGTCGTAGATGACGGCCTGCTGCACCACGCCGCGCTGGGCCAGGGCGATCGAGATCGAGTATTGCGGGAAGCCGTGGATGAAGTTGGTGGTGCCGTCCAGCGGATCGATGATCCAGGTGTATTCAGTCTCGTCGTTCAGCTTGGCGGAAGCGCCCGATTCCTCGGCCAGGAAGGCGTGGTCGGGGTAGGCCTTGGACAGCACCTCGATGATGGCCTGCTCGGCCGCCTGGTCCACGTCGGTGACGAAGTCCTTGTGGTTTTTCTCGGTCACGGTGACGCGGTCGAGGTCGAAGGAGGCGCGGTTGATGACCGCAGCGGCGCGGCGGGCGGCTTTGACCGCCGTGTTGATCATGGGATGCATGTGGGCTTTCCGTTAAAAGAACGCCATCACCCGCCGGGGCGCGAACTTCCCGGCGGCATGACGGAGTACAAGAGTGAATTAAAGAGCGGGGCGGCGCCGACAGGGTAAAATCCGGGCTGTGGCGGCTCGGTAGCCGGACGCACAAGCTTGCTTTTACAGTATCGATACCGCGCGATAGCGCTATTTTAAATGAACCTGCCGCAAACCAACACCAATCTTTTCACACGCTTACGATTTATTCTGGTCGAGACCAGCCGCGCCGGCAATGTGGGGGCGGTGGCGCGCGCCATGAAAACCATGGGATTCGGCGAGCTGGTGCTGGTGCAGCCGCGCGCCGAGCAGCCGCTGACGGACCCTGAAGCGGTGGCCTTCGCCAGCGGAGCGCTGGACGTGCTGTCCGGCGCGCGCATCGTCTCCAGCATGGCGGAGGCGCTGGAAGGCGTCAATTTCGCGGCGGCCGTGTCGGCCCGGCTGCGCGAATTCTCGCCGCCGGTGCTGACGCCGCGCCAGCTGGCCGGCCAGCTGGTCGCCCAGCCTGGGCTGCAGGCCGCCCTGATCTTCGGCAATGAACGCTTCGGCCTGCCCAATGAGGTGGTGGAGCAGTGCAATGTGCTGATCAACATCCCGGCCAATCCGGAATATTCTTCCCTGAACCTTTCGCAGGCGGCCCAGGTGCTGGCATACGAGTGCCGCATGGCGGCCCTGGACGGCGGCGCCAGCCCGCGCATCCAGCCCCACACGGGAGAGATCGGCTTCCAGGGCGAGGTCGCCAGCCTGGCCCAGATCGAGGGCATGTACCAGCACCTGGAACAGTCGCTGGTGGAAATCGGCTTCCTGGACGCCGCCAACCCGCGCAAGCTGATGCCGCGCCTGAAGCGCCTGTTTGCCCGCACCCAGCTGGAAACCGAGGAAGTCAACATCCTGCGCGGCATCGCGCGCCAGATGTCGGCCCACGCCAAGCGCAAGCCCTGACGCCTCCCGCCATGGCGCCCTGGATGAGACGACTGCCTGCGAGGGGGAGCGCATGATCAAGCGGCTGCTGTTGCTATTGCTGGCGTTGCAGGCCGGGGCCGCCGCCGCCATTGCTGCCGGCCTGTACGCGGGCGCCGGATGGAGCCTGGCGGCCGCGATGGCGGCGGGGCTGGGCGCGGTGCTGCTGGTGCGCATGCTTGTTTCCGCCAACAATTTCGTGCTGAGCTGGCGCGCGCGCAGTATCGCGCCGCTTGAACACGCGCTCACGCCGGGACGTGCGCTGCACCTGTTCCTGTACGAGTTCCTGTCGTCCATGCTGACGTCCTCGTGGACCATGCTGCATCCCATTGGCCTGCGCCTGCAGCCGGCCGCCAAGGGGCTGCCGGTGCTGCTGCTGCATGGCTATGGCTGCAACAGCGGCTACTGGACCCGGATGAGCGCGCTGCTGGCCGAGGCCGGCATCAGCCATTACGGCCTGGACCTGGAGCCGCCCGGGGCCGGCATCGACGATTTCGTACCCCAGGTCGAGGCCGGCATCGCGTGCCTGTGCGCGGAAACCGGTAGCCAGCAAGTGATCTTGCTGGGCCATAGCATGGGCGGTCTGGTGGCGCGCGCCTACCTGCGCCGCCACGGGCACGCCAGGGTGGCGCGCGTCATCACGCTGGGGTCGCCCCACCATGGCACGGCGCTGGCCCATTTCGGTCCTGGACAAAACGCGGCCCAGATGCGGCCGGGCAGCGCCTGGCTGGGCGCGCTGGGCGCCGCTGAGGCAAATTTGCAACGAAACTTGTTCTGTTCCATTTATTCAGTGCACGATAATATTGTCGCCCCGCAGGACTCCAGCGAGCTGCCCGGCGCCCGCAACCTGCCGCTGGGCGCCATAGGGCACGTGGCGCTGGGACGCCATCCGGAGGCGCTGCGGCGCGCCCTGGCCGAGATCGAAGCGGCCGGGCACCGGTGATTTTGTGTGAAGATTCTTGGGCGCACTTGTTGTATGGTTATCTGACCTAGCCAACACAGGTTTCCCAATGCCGCCAGACTATGCCGCGCTGATACTTAATGAAACGCCCGACGCTGTCATCATCACCACGCCCGACGGCGAGGTGCTGTGCTGGACCAATGGCGCGGCCGCCGTGTTCGGCTACAGCAGCGCCGAGGCCGTGGGCCGCTCCCTGAGTGGCCTGATCGTGCCGCCCGGCCAGCACGAGGCTGAGCTGGGCGTGCTGCATACCACCCTGGAGCAGGGCCAGGCCAGCTACGAGTCGCTGCGGCGCGCCAAGGACGGCGCCCTGGTCTACATCGACAGCACCAGCAAGCTGATACGCGACGAGCATGGCCAGCCGGCCTGTATCCTGTGGAGCAAGAAGGACGTGACCGGCATGCAGGTGCGGCGCGACGCCAAGCTGGCCGAGGCGCGCTTCGGCGACCTGCTGGAATCGAGTCCGGACGCCATCGTCATGGCCAATACTGCAGGGCGGGTGGTGCTGGCCAACAGCCAGGCCGAGTCCCTGTTCGGCTACGACCGCGGCGGCATGCAGGGGCTGGCGCTGGAGGACCTGATGCCGGCCCGGCTGCGCGCCAACCATGCCAACCTGCGCGACGGCTATTTCGCCGAGCCGCGTGCGCGCCCCATGGGCAGCGGGCGGGACTTGTCGGGCTTGCGGCGCGACGGCAGTGAGTTTCCGATTGAAATCAGCCTCAGCCCGATTGCCATGGAAGTGGGCAGCCTGGTGATGAGCGCCATCCGCGACGTCAGCGAGCGGCGCCGTATCGAGCTGGCCCTGCAGGAAAAGAATGTGGAGCTGGGCAAGGCGGTGGCCGCCAAGGACCGCTTCCTGGCCGGCATGTCGCACGAGCTGCGCACCCCGCTGAACGCCATTATCGGCTTCACCGGCACCATGCTGATGAAGCTGCCTGGTCCGCTGACCCCGGAGCAGGAGGGCCAGCTGCGCACCATCCAGGGCAGCGCACGCCATTTGCTGTCGCTGATCAACGACTTGCTGGACCTGACGCAGATCGAGTCTGGCAAGGTCGAGCTGCTGGTCGAGCCGGTTTCGTGCCGCGCCCTGATCGATGAGCTCCTGCGCGTGTTCAAGCCGCAGGCGCGCCAGAAGGGGCTGGCGCTGGAGTACGCCGGCCTGGCGGACGATGTGGTGCTGCAGACAGACAAGCGGGCCGTGCAACAGATCCTGATGAATTTGGTGAATAATGCGATCAAGTTCACCGAGGCCGGCAAAGTCCTGGTGCGCCTGGACCGGCAGCAGGCGCAGGATGGCGGGATGGCGGCCATCAGCGTCAGCGACAGCGGTCCCGGCATCGCACCCGCACAGCGCGGCCAACTGTTCCAGGCGTTCAGCCAGCTGGACGGCATCGCCCATGAACACGCCGGCGCCGGCCTGGGGCTGCACCTGAGCCGCAAGCTGGCCGGCCTGCTGCGCGGCGACATCGTCGTGGAGAGCGAATATGGAAATGGAAGTACCTTTACCCTGGTGTTGCCCCTGGCCTGAGGGCGGGGCACGCGGCCGCATTGTTTTGGAGCGCTCATGTCAGCACGCATCCTGATTATCGAAGACAACGCCACCAACATGGAGTTGATGGTGTACCTGCTGCGCGCCTTCGGCTATACGCCGCTGATGGCCAGCGATGGCGAGGCCGGCGTACTGGCGGCGCGCCGCGAGGCGCCCGAGCTCATCATCTGCGACGTGCACCTGCCCAAGCTGGACGGCTACGGGGTGGTCAAGGCCCTCAAGGCCGACGCCGCCACGCGCCACATCCCGGCCCTGGCGGTGACGGCGCTGGCCATGGTGGGGGACCGCGAACGCCTGCTGGAGGCCGGCTTTGACGGCTATATCGGCAAGCCCATCGAACCGGATTCCTTCGTGACCCAGATCGAGTCTTTTTTGCCGGGGGCGATGTCTCCCCTTGAGCCAAATGACATCGCCACCATCCTGATCGTGGACGACCACGTTCTCAACCGGGAATTCCTGATGACCCTGCTGGGCTATGGCGGCCACCGCCTGCTGGAAGCGGCCAACGGCGCCGAGGGCCTCAAGATCGCGCTGGCCGAGCGGCCCGACCTGGTCATTTCCGACATCCTCATGCCCAACATGGACGGCTATGAGTTCGTCACCCGCATGCACCAGCACGCGGAAACGGCCGAGGTGCCGGTGATCTTCTATACCGCCACCTACCGCGAGCGGGAAGCCATGGCGCTGGCCCAGTCCTGCGGGGTGCGCTGGGTGCTGCCCAAGCCGTCCGATCCGGACGTGATCCTGGCCACCGTGGCCGAGGCCCTGGGGCGCGAGAATACCGAGCTGACCCCGTCCTATACGACGCCGGAGCCGCCCTCGGAAAGCCGCTTCGTCGGCCTGGACAACCAGGTGGCCGGCTTCCTGGGCGAGCTGGAGTCCAGCAGCGAGGTGATTACCCGCATCGCGGCCGACGAGGCCGAGCCGGACAACCTGGCGCAAATGACTGCGCGCCTGTCGCAGTCGCTGTCCAGCCTGCAGGCAGTCAGCCTGCGCCTGACCGCCCTGATCGAGCTGGGCATAGAACTGGGGGCTGAACGCGACCCGGCCGCCCTGATCGACATTGGTTGCCGCGTGGCGCAGAACATCTGCGTGTCCAAATACGCCTTCGTGGGCGTGCTGGAGCCGGGCGCCACCGAGCTCAGCTACTTTGCCAGCTGCGGCGCCAACATGCCGGCTGGCCAGATCGCCGCCGCGCCGCGCACCGGCGTGCTGCGCGGCCTGCTGGAGCAGCGCCAGCCCTGTTTGTTGAACGGCCTGGACGGCGATCCAGCGGTGCTCGGGCTGCCGGCCTCGCACCCGCCCGTGCATTCCTTCCTGGGGGTGCCGATCGCGCTGCGCGAACGCACCCATGGCTGGCTGTACCTGGTTGACAAGCTGGGCGCGGACGGCTTTTCGGAAGTCGACGAGCGTGTCGCCGTCACGGTGGCGGCGCAGATTTCGGTATCCTATGAAAACCTGCTGCTGTACGAGGAAATCAAGCGCCATCACGCCCAGCTGACCCTGGACATGAATGCCCGCATCCGCCTGGACGAAGACTTGCGCCGCTTCCGCCTGGCCATGGACGCCACGGCAGACGCCATCTTCCTGGTGGACCGCGCCGGGCTGTGCTTCGTGGACGTCAACGCCACCGCCTGCCGCATGCTGGGCTACCAGCGCGAGGACTTCCTCAAGGTGGGGCCCAACAAGAGCATGGACGGCGCGCTGAACCGCCTGGAAGACTTGTTCGACAAGCTGCTGGCCGGCGACCAGAGCGGCGCCATGACGGAGCTGATGCTGCAGCGCCACGACGGCAGCCCGCTGGCGGTGGAAGTGCAGCGCCGCACGCTGCGCTCCGGCGCCAACTGGATACTGGTGGCGGTGGCGCGCGATATCACCGAGCGCAAGGAGGCCGAGCAGCGCCTGCTCAAGCTGGCCCACTTCGATACCCTGACCGGGCTGCCCAACCGCAGCCAGTTCTATGAATCGCTCAGCCATTCGCTGCGCCAGGCCAGGGAACACAAGTGGTCGCTGGCGGTGCTGTTCCTGGACATGGACCGCTTCAAGAACATCAACGACACGCTGGGCCACACCATAGGCGACGAACTGCTGCGCCAGTTCTCCAGCCGCCTGGTCGATTGCCTGCGGGTGCGCGATACCATAGGCCGCTTCGGCGGCGACGAGTTCGCCGCCATCCTGATGCTGCCGGAAGGGGCCCAGAACGCCATCGCGGTGGTCGACAAGATACGCGACGCCATGCGCCAGCCGTTCGAGCTCAAGGGGCACGAGGTGACGGTGACGGCCAGCATCGGCATCGCCGTCTTCCCCGACGACGGCGCCGATGCCGATACCCTGATCCAGTACGCCGACACCGCCATGTACCGCGCCAAGGAAGCCGGGCGCGACGCCTACCGCTTCTTCACGGCCGAGATGAACGCCCAGTCTCTGGCGCGCCTGGACCTGGAAAACGCACTGCGGCGCGCCATCGACAACGAGGAGTTCGTGCTGCATTTCCAGCCCAAGGTCAACATCGCCACCGGCCGCATCAGCGGCGCCGAGGCCCTGTTGCGCTGGCGCCGGCCCGGGCACGGCATGGTGTCGCCGGCCCTGTTCATCCCGCTGCTGGAGGAAACCGGGCTGATCGTGCGGGTCGGCTCCTGGGTCATCCAGGAAGCCTGCCGCCGCATCAGCGCCTGGGGCAAGGGCGACGTTGGCGCGGTGCACCTGTCGGTCAACGTGTCCGGCATCCAGTTCTTCGTCGGCGGGCTGGAGGAGGAGGTCATGAAGGCCATCCGCGCGCACGACATCGCGCCCGAGCTGCTGGAGCTGGAGCTGACTGAAAGTTCGCTCATGTCCAACGCCGAGGAAACCATCAGCGTGCTGCACAACCTGAAGGCGCTGGGCATCCAGATCTCGATCGACGACTTCGGCACCGGCTATTCCAGCCTGGCTTACCTGAAGCGCTTCCCGATCGACAAGCTGAAGATAGACATCGCCTTCGTGCGCGAAGTGACCAGCAACCCGGACGACGCCGCCATCGTGCTGGCCATCATCAACATGGCGCACAGTATGCAGCTGGCGGTCATTGCGGAAGGGGTGGAGAAGGAGGCGCAACTGGCCTACCTGAAGCGCCACGGCTGCGACGAGATGCAGGGCTATTACTTCAGCCGTCCGGTGCCGCCCGAGGAGTTCGAGGCGATGCTGCGCGAAGGCCGCTATCTGCAGACCCCGTCCGACGACAGCAAGCCGGCCGAGCAAACCCTCTTGATTGTCGACGACGACGCCTTCATGCTGGACGTGCTGACCGATTTCCTGTCCCAGGACGGCTACCGCATCCTGACCGCCCAGACCGCTGCCGAAGGCTTCGACATCCTGGCGCGGCACCGGGTGCAGGTGATCCTGTGCGACCAGTGCATGCCGCTGATGAGCGGCACCGAGTTCATGGAGCGTGTCAAGAACCTGGCGCCGGACACCTTTCGCATCATGCTGTCGGCCTATGCCGACCTGACGCCCATCATGGCCGCCATCAACCATGGCGCCATCGACCGCTTCTACACCAAGCCGTGGAAGGGAGCGGTGCTGCGCGAGAACATCCAGGAAGGTTTCCGCCTGCACGCCCAGCTCTACGGCGGCAATGCCACCCGCCATTAGGTCGGCGTTGCAGGAACGCCGTGGGGGCGTTGCGGCGCCCCGCCGTGCGACCGCACTGGCATCGGGGCTGCGGTCCAGCCCGCTGTGCACATGGCAGGTTGTGTGCTTTAGAAACCGCGCTCTAGTTTCCGCTTCTATAATATCGGCCACAAAAAAAGCACGATCGGTAGTTTCTTGCGCGCCGTATCGGTGTTATCCTTGCGGGAGTATCAATAAGGTCTCCCTGCCATGCTACAAAAAGCCCCCCGACGCACCCGTGAACGTATCCTGGAGCTTTCGCTGCGCTTGTTCAACGAGTTCGGCGAACCCAACATCACGACCACGGTGATCGCCGAGGAAATGAATATTTCGCCGGGCAACCTGTATTATCATTTTCGCAACAAGGACGACATCGTCAACTCCATCTTCGTCCAGTTCGAGGCCGAGATCGAACGCATGCTGACGGTGCCGGACGGGCGCCGCTCCAACATCGAGGACGTGTGGCTGTACCTGCACCTGATGTTCGAACTGATCTGGCGCTACCGCTTCTTCTACCGCGACCTGAACGACTTGCTGTCCCGCAACCGCAAGCTGGAGCTGCACTTCAAGCAAATCCTGGCGCACAAGATCAAGGTGGCCAAGCAGCTGTGCGAGGACTTGCGCAGCGAACAGTCATTGGAGGCCAGCGACATCGCCATCGACGCCATGGCCACCAACATGGTGGTGGTGGCGACCTACTGGCTGTCCTATGAATACGTGCGCAATCCGCGCAAGTATAGCGAGCAGCAATCGATGGCCGATGCGCTGGCGCGCGGCTGCTACCAGGTGCTGTCGCAGATCGGTCCCTATCTGCGCGGCGAAACCTATGTGCTGTTCCAGAAATTGTCGGAAGAGTACCTGAGAAAGCTCAACTGAAGAAAGCCTGCCGTGATCAAATCCATCTGTGTGTATTGCGGCGCCAATCCCGGCGCCAGCCCGCGCTATGCGGAGCAGGCGCGCGCCCTGGGCCGCGCCATGGCGGAGCAGAACATCAATCTGGTGTACGGCGGCGGCAACGTCGGCCTGATGGGCATCATTGCCGACGAGGTGCTGGCGCAGGGGGGCGAAGTGACGGGCGTGATCCCCACCGCCCTGGTCGAGCGCGAACTGGCGCACCAGGGGCTGACGCGTCTATTCATCGTCAAGGACATGCACGAGCGCAAGGCCATGATGGCCAGCCACGCCGACGCCTTTATTGCCATGCCGGGTGGCATGGGTACGCTGGAGGAATTGTTTGAAATGCTGACCTGGTCGCAGCTGGGCATCCATGCCAAGCCCATCGGCCTGCTGAACGTGGATGGCTTCTACGACAGCCTGGTGGGTTTCATCGGGCACGCCAGCGGACAGGGTTTCATCAAGCCGCACCATGTAGGGCTGATGCGGGTGGAGGCTGAACCGCAAGCCCTGCTGCGGCGCCTGCATGCGCCTGTGGCGTGATGCGGATTTTTTTGCTGCTTGCCGTGTCAAACCGGCGCGCCCTGTGATTTACTAGGGCCTGATTACGCACAACCAGGCGGCAGGCCGGCCGCCCCGGCGCTTTGCCGAAGCGTCATTGAAAGCCGCCCGTTCTGGGCGGTTTTTTTTGTGAAGGTTGGTTCAACATGGGTGTGGCTAGGCGTGGAGCCGAAGACAGTGCGCCTGCACGGCGAGGCGCCACAACGACGCCACGGCCATGTTGAAACGACCTCTTACTGCATGTAGGGGCCGTGGGCGTAAGGCGCACCCATCACCTCCAGCATGCGGCGCAGGATGGCTTTCCACGAACGTTGCTTGGCGGCCTTGCGGGCGGCGGGGGCGGTCAGGTGGGCAGGGGTGGCGACGTAGGACATGGCGTGCTCCTTGAATACTCAGCGTTTCGATGCTTCCCAGTCTAGCCACAGCCTAGATATCACGCCAATCATAAGTTCCGATAATCAACATTTGATCAGTGAATATCACTCCCACAAACGCTGCCCTTCGGTATCCAGCTGGGTCAGGTACAAGCGCAGGTCAAATTCATACTGGTGATAATTGGGCTCCATGTAAGTGCATAACTTATAGAACGCCTTATCGTGCTGCTTTTCCTTGATATGGGCCAGTTCATGCACGGCAATCATGCGCAGCATTTCCAGCGGCACGGTCTTGAACACGGTAGCAATCCGGATCTCGTGCTTGGCCTTGAGTTTCCCGCCCTGCACGCGCGAGATGGCCGTGTGCAGGCCCAGCGCATGGTTGATGACGTGGATCTTGCTGTCGTACCCGACTTTGTTGATGGGCTCGGCGTTGCGCAGGTATTCCGTCTTCAGGTCCTGGACATACTGGTACAGGGCGCGGTCGGTGCGCAGCTCGTGCGCCTTGGGATAGCGCTGGCGCAGGATGGCGCCCAGCTGCCGGCGGTCGATCAGCTGCCGCACTTGCTGCAGGGTTTGCTCAGGATAAGCGCTCAGGTACTTCAGGTCGGACATGGGAGGGCTGAAAATCGGGGAGGTGGGAATGTATCACAGGACGGCCCCGTCTGGCCGGGAACGCTATATAATCAATTTTATTGCGTTCTGGGAGGATAAGATGCGCTCATCCAAACTGGGTGTGGCCGCGCTGCTCGGTGCTGCCGCTTGGGGCTGCCACGCGGCGGAAATCACGGTGTCGGCGGCAGCCAGCCTCACCAATGCTTTCAAGGAAATCGGCGCCGCCTATGAGAAGGAGCATCCGCGCGACAAGGTGCAGTTCAATTTCGCCGCCTCCGACCCGCTGGTGCAGCAGATCAGCAAGGGCGCTCCGGTGGACGTGTTCGCCTCGGCCGACCAGGACGCCATGGACAAGGCCGACAGCCTGAAACTGCTGCAGCCCGGCACCCGCAAGAACTTCGTCAGCAATACCGTGGTGCTGATCACGCCGCTGTCCGGCACGGTGGCGATCAGGGGCGTCAAGGACCTGGCCCAGGCCGGTGTCGCCAGGATCGCTATCGGCAACCCGGCCAGCGTACCGGTCGGCCGCTATACGAAGGAGGCGCTGCAGCAGGCCAGGCTGTGGCAGGCGGTCGAAGCCAAGGCCGTGTATGGCGCCTCGGTGCGCCAGTGCCTGGACTACGTGGCGCGCGGCGAGGCGGAGGCCGGCTTCGTGTACGCCACCGACGCCGCCATCCAGAAGGACAAGGTCAAGGTCGTGGCCACGGTGCCCACGCCCACCCCGGTCAGCTATCCGATCGCCGTGATCGCGGCCGGTCCGCAGGCCGCCGCCGGCCGCCAGTTCGTGGACTTCGTGCTGGCCCCGGCCGGCCAGGCCATCCTGGCCAGGTACGGCTTCAGCAAACCGTAAGGGCGGGAGTATGGATCAGCCGGCGTGGGTGGCGCTGCAACTGTCTCTCAAGGTGGCGTGCTGGGCCACCTTGCTGGATCTGCTGCTCGGGCTGCCGCTGGCCTACCTGCTGGCGCGCGGCCGCTTTCCCGGGCGCGACCTGGCCGATGCGCTGCTGACCCTGCCCATGGTGATGCCGCCCACGGTGCTCGGCTACTACCTGCTGGTGGTGATAGGCCGTGAAGGCCTGATCGGCGCCTGGCTGCGCGCCCAGTTCGGCGTCAACCTGATCTTCACCTGGCAGGCGGCCGTGATCGCGGCGGCCGTGGTGGCCTTTCCGCTGGTGCTCAAGGGCGCGCGCGCCGCGTTTGAGACCGTGGACCGCCAGCTGGAGCAGGCTGCCCGCGTGCTGGGCGTGGGCGGCGCCGGCGTGTTCCTGCGCGTGACCTTGCCGCTGGCATGGCGCGGCGTGCTGGGCGGCGTGCTGCTGGCCTTTGCCCGTTCCATGGGCGAGTTCGGCGCCACCCTGATGGTGGCCGGCAGCATTCCGGGCAAGACCCAGACCTTGTCCATCGCGGTGTACGAGGCCGTGCAGGCGGGCCAGGACGACCATGCCAACCTGCTGGTCATCATCACCTCCGTGACCTGCGCCGCGGTGCTGGTGGCGGCCAACAAGCTGTCGCCGGGCCGCAAGCCGGATGCCTGAACCATGCACATCGACATCGACATCCGCAAAACCCTGCGCTCCGGCAAACGCGTGTTCACGCTGGAGGCCAGGCTCTCTTCCAACAGCCAGCGGGTGGTGATCCATGGCCCCTCCGGCGCCGGCAAGAGCCAGCTGCTGCGCGCCGTGGCCGGGCTGGTGCGGCCCGATGCCGGCCGCATCGTGCTGGCCGGGCGCTGCCTGTACGATGGCGCGCGGCGCGTGGACTTGCCCGCGCGCCGGCGCGAGGTCGGCTATCTGTTCCAGGATTACGCCCTGTTCCCGCATTTGAACGTACGCCAGAATATCGCTTTCGGGCTGCGCCGGGGCTGGTTCAACCCGCCCGCGCGCGTGGACGACGAGCGTGTGGCCTACTGGCTGGAGGCGCTGGAGCTCGGGCAGGTGGCGCACCAGCTGCCGGACCAGTTATCCGGTGGGCAGCGCCAGCGCACCGCGCTGGCCCGCGCCCTGGCGGCCAATCCGCGCGCACTGCTGCTGGACGAACCATTCGCGGCCCTGGATCCGGCCCTGCGCGCGCGCATGCGGCACGAGCTCGATGCGCTGCAGCGCCGCTTGGCCATTCCGATGCTGCTGATCACCCACGATCCGGAGGATGTGCAGGCCTTCGGCGACCATGTGTTGCGCATGGAAGATGGGAAGATCGCCGGCTTGCCCCGACTGGAACGCGTGGAGCGGCATGAAACAGGGAGATAACCCAATGGAGACACGGCAAATGGAAGTGCGCGGCCACGTGTGGCTGACGGTGGATGGTGAAAAATTCGGCGGCCATGACCGCGTGGCCCTGCTGGCGGCAATTGCCGAGCACGGTTCCATCACGGCCGCCGCCAAGGCGGTCGGCATCAGCTACAAGGGCGCCTGGGACGCAGTGGACGCCATGAACAACCTGGCCGGTGTACCGCTGCTGGAGCGCGCGGCCGGCGGCAAGGGCGGGGGCGGCACCCGGCTGACGGCGCGCGGCGCCCGGCTGGTGGAGAATTTCCGCAAGGTGGAGGCTGAGCACCAGCGCTTTGTCGAGCACCTGAGCCGCCAGTCGCAGGCGCTGGCTGACGATTTCTTGCTGATACAGAGGATGAAAATGAAAACCAGCGCCCGCAATGAATTCAGCGGCAAGGTGGTCGAGCTCAGGCGCGGCGCCGTCAACGACGAGGTGGTCCTGGAAATCGTCGGCGGCCAGCGCATCGTGGCCGTGGTCACGCGCGACAGCAGCGACAGCCTGGGCCTGGCCGTGGGCGCCGAAGCCTGCGCCTTGATCAAGGCATCTTCGGTGATGGTGGTGACCGACGCCGGTACGGCGAAATTCTCGGCCCGCAACCAGCTGGCCGGCACCGTCAGCCGCTACCAGGTGGGCGCCGTCAATGCCGAGGTCAGCATTGCCTTGCCCGGTGGCGGTACCATCGCCGCCATCATCACGCGCGAAAGCGGCGACGACCTCGCGCTGCAGGTGGGCGACTCCGCCACGGCCGTGTTCAAGGCGCCTGCCGTGATCATCGCCACACCGGGCTGATCCTGCTTCGGTCCGGCGCCGCGGCAGCTAGGATTCCTGCAGCTTGTTGCCCTGCTTGTTACCGGCCCGGGCTTGCTGCTCGGCCGCCAGGCGGGCCGCGTTGCGTGCCGCCGACTGCCGGCTTTCTCCCCCCTTGCGGCCGATCTCGGCCATGTGTTCGCGGTCGCGGCTCACGGCTTGGCCGCCTTTCTGGCCGGCCAGGCGCGCTTCTTCCGAATCGAACTCATGGGCGGTGCCGCGCTGGTGGGCGGCCTGGCCCCCCTTGCTGGCGATCTGGCGCTGGGTTTCGGCATCCATGGCGGCAAAGCCGCGTTTGCCGCTTTTGGCGGGGGTTTCGGCCTTCTGGCTGTTGCCTTTGCTGGTCTCGCTGGTGTTCGACATCGCATTCTCCTTGGGGGTTACGGTGGGATAGGGGATGAACAACGGCCATGGCGTACTTAGCCATCGGCTTGTTCTGTGTGGTTAGAGAGGCAAGGTTGATGAAAGTTCCAATCGCCGCTCTCAATCTGCAAGTGGCCCGCTGCGGCCCTTTTCCCCCTCCCGGGCCCGGGCGTGCGACAATAGCGGGCTGACCCAACCATCCCTGCTTACTGTTGAATCCATGAGTAACCCCGAGTACATCCTGACCCTGTCTTGCCTGGACCAGCGCGGTATCGTTCATCGCGTCTCGGGCTTCCTGGCTGAGCACGGCTGCAACATCATCGACTCCGCCCAGTTCGGCGACGCCGAATCCCAGCTGTTCTTCATGCGCGTGCATTTCTCGGCCGAGGACGCCGGCGTCTCCGACGCCGCCCTGCGCGCCGCCTTCGCCGTACTGGCGGCCGGCATGCGGCTGGACTGGGAGCTGCGCGACGCCCACTACAAGCCGCGCGTGATGCTGATGGTGTCCAAGATTGGCCACTGCCTGAACGATTTGCTGTTCCGCTACAAGAGCGGCCTGCTGCCGATGGAGATTCCTGCCATCGTGTCCAACCACATGGATTTCTACCAGCTGGCGGCCAGCTACAACATCCCCTTCCACCACCTGCCGCTGGCCACCGGGGCGCCGCTGGAAGCCAAGCTGGCGCAGGAGGCGCGCATCATGGACCTGATGCAGCAGCACCAGGTCGACCTGGTGGTGCTGGCGCGCTACATGCAGATCCTGTCGCCCGGCCTGTGCGAAGCCTTGAAGGGCAAGGCCATCAACATCCACCATTCCTTCCTGCCCAGCTTCAAGGGCGCCAAGCCCTATGCGCAGGCGCACCAGCGCGGCGTCAAGCTGATCGGCGCCACCGCCCACTTCGTCACCGGCGACCTGGACGAAGGCCCCATCATCGAGCAGGATGTCGAGCGGGTCGACCACTCGATGGACGCCGAGACCCTGTCGGCCATCGGCCGCGACGTCGAGTGCGTGGTGCTGGCGCGCGCCGTGAAGTGGTTCGTCGAGCACCGCATTTTGCAGAACGGTTCCAAGACCGTCGTTTTCAAGTAAGAGGTAGAAGTCCCCATGGCCCTGAAGGCAACCATATACAAGGCGGAACTGTCGATCGCGGACATGGACCGCAATTACTACGACACCGCCAACCTGACCCTGGCGCGCCATCCGTCCGAGACCGACGAGCGCATGATGGTGCGCCTGCTGGCCTACGCCATCCACGCCCACGAGCAGCTGACCTTCACCAAGGGCTTGTTCGACGTCGACGAACCCGACCTGTGGCAAATGGACCTGACCGGCGCCATCCAGCTATGGATAGAGGTCGGCCAGCCGGACGAGAAGAAAATCCTGAAGGGGGCCGGGCGCTCCGAGCACGTGGTGGTGTACAGCTACAGCGCCACCAGCCACATCTGGTGGAAGCAGCTGGCCAACAAGGTCGAGCGCTGCAGGAACCTGACCGTGGTCGACCTGCCGGCCGAGGCCACCGAGGCCCTGGGCCGTATGGCCGAGCGCACCATGCAACTGCAATGCACCATACAGGATGGCCAGATCTGGCTTACCAACGGCAGCGAGACGGTGGAGATATCGCGCACCACGCTCAAGTCCGAGGCTTGAGCATTTTTTCCAGGAGGATCACATGAAACAATCAGTCTTGGCCGTGCTGCTGGCGCTGGCCGCCGCCGGCGCCCAGGCCCAGGTCACCGTCAAGGATGCCTGGGTGCGCGCCACCGTGCCGGCCGCCAAATCCGGCGGCGCCTACCTGCAGCTGCAGTCGGCCCGGGACGCGCGCCTGGTCGGCGTGCGCAGCAGCGTGGCCGGCGTGGCCGAACTCCACGAGATGGCCATGGATGGCCAGACCATGAAGATGCGCGCCGTGACCGGCGGCATCGAGCTACCGGCTGGCAAGCCGGTCGACCTGAATGGCGGCTACCACATCATGCTGATGGATCTGAAGCGCCAGCTCAAGGAAGGCGAGACCGTGCCGCTGACCCTGCTGATCGAAGGCAAGGACAAGAGGCAGCAGGCGGTCGAGGTGCAGGCGCAGGTCAAGCCACTGTCCTACAGCGCGCCCAAGCACTAAGCACTCCCGCAAGGCGGCGCGCCAAGGCGGTGCGCCAAGGCGGTGCGCTCCCCGCACTTCCTTTGCGCCAGGCCAAACATGGTGCGCGTCTCAAGCGAATTGAGCCGTGAGGACGGGCGCTACACTGGGTGCATGACCGGCGCCCACGACCACATCTACAAGCAGCTGTTCTCGCACCCCGAGCTGGTGCGCGAGCTGCTGCGCGGTTTCATTCCCCAGGAATGGGCGCAGCGGGTCGAGCTTGATGCGCTGGAGCGCGTCAACGCCAGCTATGTGGGTGAGCATGGTGCGCAGCGCCACGACGACCTGGTGTGGCGCGTGCGCCTGGATGGCGACTGGCTGTACCTGTATCTTCTGCTGGAACTGCAGGCCAGGCCGGAGCGCTGGATGGCGCTGCGCATGCAAGTCTACGTCGGCCTGTTGTGCCAGGACCTGGTGCGCCAGCGCCGTCTGACGCGCGGCGGCATGCTGCCCCCGGTGCTGCCGGTGGTGCTGTATCACGGCGCCAGGCCATGGCGTGCCCCCACCGAACTGTCCCACCTGATGCTGCCGGCGCCCGAGGGGCTGGAGCCGCTGCAGCCGCGCCAGCGCTACCTGTTGATCGATGGCGCCGGCGCCGTGGACGATGGCAGTACCCGCAGCAACCTGGTGGACGCATTATTCCAGCTGATACGCGCGCGGGACCAGGCCTCCCTGGAGCGCACTGCGGTGCGATTCATGGACCACCTCCGCAATCCTGCTATGCGCCATGTCAAGGACAGCTTGCTGCGCTGGCTGGATTTCATCTTGAATGCACAGGCCTTTGAGACTAAGGTGACAGTGGAGACCAACGAGGAGGGGGAGATCATGCTGGACCGCAAATGGCGTGACATGGAAGATTTCTACCAGTGGCAGGTGCACCAGATGGGACTGGAAAAGGGACTGGAGCAAGGACTGGAGCAAGGACTGGAGCAAGGACTGGAGCAAGGACTGGAGCGAGGGCGCGTGCAGGCCCGTCAACTGCTGCGTGACTGGATGGGCAAGGCAGGCTTGCCGATCACCGACCAGGTTGAACTCCGCATCAGCGCGGCGGAGCTGCCGCAAGCCGTGCACTGGCTGGCCCAGCTGGCGCAGGGGCGCAGCGTCGAGCAAGTGTTTGCCGACGACGCCGCACCCTCGGACGCCTAGCGCGGTGCGCCGGCCAGGCGCTTGACGGAACCCGAGCCCATCACGTTCTTGCTCACTTGCGGATCGCCGTAATACTCCACATCGCCCGAGCCCGCCACGCTGACGCTGAGCGCTTGCGTGGCCCAGACGGTGGCTTGGCCCGAGCCGCCTATGCTGACTGACACCTCACGCGCCCCCAGCTTGCCGGCCTGGACTTCACCCGAGCCGCCTATCGATACCTGCAGCCGTTCCGCCTTGCCGCCATTGACGCGCAAGTCGCCGCTGCCGCCCACCGCCACCGCCACCGACTGTCCCTCCAGCTGGCGCAGGTTGATATTGCCGGAGCCGCCTATGTCCAGCTGCACGTGGTCGCCGCGCAGCTGATCGGCATTGACCGAGCCGGAGCCGGCCACCGATATATGGTCCAGGCTGCGCACCTGCAGCACCATCTTCATCCTGCGCGTGTCCAGCTGCAGCTTGCGCTTGACGGGACGGATGCGCAGCGTACCGTTCTCCACCACGGTTTCCAGCTGCGGCAGGATGTTGTCGTCGGTCTCGATGGTGATGCTTTCCGTGCTGCCGGTGCGCACTTCGATGTCGCCGCTGACACTGGTGGCCAGGCCGCTGAAGTGGCCCAGCTGGCGGGTCTGCTGGACGATCTTGCCGCTGCCCTGGATGCGTTCGCCGCCACTGAGCCAGCCCAGCGGCGAAGCCGCCAGCGCCATGCCGGCGGGAGCGGCCACGGCCAGCATGCCGGCAGCCAGGAACAAGGCGCGCAGTGCGCTGCGCAGGGTAGGGGATGGGGTCATGGCGGTTCTCCTGGTAGGGGTGGACAGACGTCGGTATAGCGTATGGTACGTAAGCGTACCGGATCACGGTAGCGCACTGCGATGGAATGCGCCGGCGGCGGCACAGAATGCAGCCTGGGCTGGCCGGGCCGCGTGATCGGGTATCATGGCGCACTGTTTTCAAGGAACACCATGCTGATCATTACCATCAAACAGGGCAAGGAAAAGAGCCTGCTGTCGGGCCAGCCCTGGATCTACGCCAGCGCCATCGAGAAAGTCGAAGGCAGCCCGCGCGAAAAGAACAAGCCCGGCGCCACCGCCGTGGTGCAGAATTCGGCGCGCCAGTTCATCGGCCGCGCCGCCTACAACGCCAAGTCGCAGATCGCGGCCCGCATCTGGACCTACCAGCAGGACGAGCCGGTCGACCACGCCCTGATCAAGCGGCGCGTCAAGGCCGCCGTGCAAAAGCGCGCCGAGGCCGTGCGCGCCGCCCCCGACCAATTGATGGCCGTGGTGCGCGGCGACGAGGATGGCCTGTCCGGCCTGCTGGTGGACAGCTACGGCGGCGTTGGCGGCTACCTGGTCTGCCAGTTCCAGTCGGCCGGCGCCGACGCCTGGAAGATCGCCATCGTGCAGGCCCTGATCGCGGAAACCGGCTGCCCCAACGTTTACGAGCGCTGCGACGAACTGGTGCGCAAGGGCGAGGGCTTGCCGGTGTTCGCGCGCGCCCTGGCCGGCGAGGCGCCGCCGCCGTACGTCAACCTCAAGGTCGATGGCAAGCTGGTCAGCATGGACTTGAAAACCGGCTTTATCTTCCCCAAGCTGAAGCCGCTGTAAAGTTTCAAAACTGCACTTTTGCTGGCGCTGACCGGTGTCCCTCTTATAGAATCCCTGTGAGCAACAACCACCGCCACCGGAGAGCAGAGTCAAGATGGAACACCATTTGTCGTCGCGGATACGCACCCTGACCTACCAGGAAAACGAAGACCATCCGGTGTTCGGCACCCTGGTCGAACAAATCCTGCACCTGCTCAATTCGCGCCTGATTTTCAGCGACATCCTGATTCACCAGAACAATCCGCTGCTGCTGCGCCAGCCCAAGGGCCTGGTGGCGGTGACGGACAGTCCCATCACGCGCGAAGAGCTGGAGGAATTCTTCGAGGTGGTGGAGCCCAACTGGGCCGAGCGCATCCAGGACCGCGCCTTCGACCGCTCCATCGATCTGCATACGGCGCGCATCCGCGCCAACTGCTTCACCTTCCAGGGCAAGAAGCGGCTGGGCTGCGTGATACGGCGCTTCCCCAAGGAGCCGCTGGCGCTGGCGGCGCTGGGGCTGCGGCCCAGCGAACAGCAGTTCGCCAGGCTCAGTAGTGGCCTGGTGCTGATCATCGGCGACACCTGCCAGGGCAAGTCCACCACGATTGCCTCCATGCTGGACGAGATCAACAAGCACCGTTCCGGCCACATCATCACCATCGAGGATCCGGTCGAGACCCTGATCCCGCAGCGCAAGTGCGTGGTGACCCAGCGCGAGGTGGGCTTCGACGGCGACGTCGAGAGCTTTTACCTGGGCGCCCTCGATGCGTTGCGTGAACGTCCGGACGTGGTGGTGATCGGCGAAATCCGCGACGCCCAGACCGCACAGGAAGCGCTGGCGCTGGCCGAGTCCGGCCCGCTGGTGCTGGCCTCGCTGCACGCACGCTCCACCGAGCTGGGCTTGCAGAAGATGCTGCGCCTGCTGGGCAACAGCGAACCGCAGGCGCAGGCCCTGGCCCATGCGCTGCGAGGCGTGCTGTGCCAGGCCTTGCTGCCGTCGGTGCAGGGCGAGCGCTATCACCTGGCGACCGAATCGCTGAGCGTGAACGCCGAGGTGGCGGGCATGATCGCGGGCGGCCATATCCCGGCCCTGCGCGGCTGGATGAACAGCAAGAGCGGCCCCGATTGCCACACCATGAACGCCTCCCTGCGGCGCCTGCTGGCCGAAGGCAAGGTTGGTATCGAGGATGCCCGCAACGCCACCACCGACCGCATCGGCTTTGCCGAACAGATCTAGGCGCCTGCCTCAGTCCAGCGGTATGGCGCGGTAGCGGTTCACCTCCACGCTGCTCACCGGGGCCGCGTTGTTGCCCCAGGCCGAGCGCAGGTAGCTGACCAGCTGGGCCACCTCCAGGTCGCTCAGCACATGGCTGAACGGCGGCATGCCATAGGGACGCGGATTGCCCGCCGTGCCAGGCGCGAAACCGCCGTTGAGCACGATGCGTATCGGATTGACGGCTTGCGCCATGGTCAGCGCGCGGTTGCCGGCCAGGGGCGGATAGTGGGGCGGCTGGCCGCGTCCGTCGGCGCCGTGGCAGTCGATGCAATGGCGCTGGTACAGCCGTTCGCCGGCGGCCAGGAAGTCGCGCGCCTGCGGCGTGTCCGCGCGCGCATACGGTGCTTGCGGCGCGCTGGCCGGCAGCGTCTTCAGATACGCCGCCATGGCGCCCACATCCTCGGTGCTCAGGTGCTGCAAGCTCTCGCGCACCACTTCCGCCATCGGCCCGAACACGGTGGCGCGAGGCGATATGCCGGTCTGGAGCAGCGCCACCACGTGCTCCTGTTCCCAGTCTCCCAGGCCGGCTTCGGCATCCGAGGTCAGCGCCGGCGCGTACCAGCCCAGTACCGGGATCAGGCCGCCGGACAGGGTGTCGCCGCTGGCGCCCAGCGCATTGCGCCCGCTGTGGCAGGCGGCGCAGTGGCCCAGCCCTTCGACCAGGTAGGCGCCGCGGTTCCATTGCGCCGGGCGCTGCGGCTGCGGGCGGTACACGGCAGGCCGGAAGTACAGCGCGCGCCAGGCCGCCAGCATGAATTGCTGGTCATAAGGGAAGCGCAGCTGGTGCGGCTGGCTGGCCTGGCGCACGGCCGGCACCGTTTGCAGATAGGCGTACAGCGCGTCCGCGTCCTCGCGTGTGACGCGGGTGTAGCTGGGGTAGGGGAAGGCAGGATACAGCAGGCGGCCGTCCCTGGAACGGCCATTGTGCAGGGCGCGCCAGAAATCATCCGCGCTCCAGGCGCCGATGCCGTTCTCGCGGTCGGGCGTGATGTTGGGCGAGATCACGTTGCCGAACGGCGTGGCAAGGGGGCGTCCGCCGGCGTAGGCGGCGCCGCCGCGCGTGGTGTGACAGGCCATGCAGTCGCCGGCCCGCGCCAGGTAGGCGCCGCGCGCGATGCGTTCGGCTGTGCCGAGCCTGGTGTCCGGCGGCGGGCCGGTATCGTCGGCCGGCCAGTGATAGCCGGCCCACAGGGCCAGCGCCAGCAGTACCAGCAGCAGTGCCGTAGCAGTCAGCGCGAACCTGGCGGCCCGGCCCGTGCGCTTCATGACGCCCTCCGGCGGCTGCGAGGCGGCGTTGCGGCGCTGCGCTGGCCGCCGCCGCGGCAGGCGCGCTGCCGGGTGGCTGGCTGGCGTCCAGGGAGCTGGCGCGTCCGGCGGCTCATGGCGTCCTCACGCTGCCGCATTCCAGCGGCAAGGGTTGCGCCGGCGCGGCTTCCGGCCGGGCTTGGGGATCGGGCGGCTGGCCGCTCAGCCAGGCCGATACGGCGGCCACGTCGCCCGGGGTGAGCCGGGTCGCGATAGCGGCCATGCAGTCCGGCCCATGGGCCTTGCGCAGCCCGTTCTTCCAGGCGCCGAGCTGGGCGTTGATGTAGTCGCTGGGCAGCCCGAGCAGGCCGGGGATGGCCGGCGCCACGCCGTTCAGGCTGGCCCCGTGGCAGGCCGCGCAGGCCGGCACGCGCAGCACCTGGTCGCCCTCGCGCACCAGCCGGCGGCCGCGCTCCAGCATGGCCGGGCCGGCGCTGGCGGCGCTGCCCGGTACCGGCGGCGGGTAGGGCGGATGCTGCTGCGAATAGTACTCGGCAATCTCGCGCAGGTAGGCGTCCGGCAGGTGGTCCACCATATAGGTCATGAGCGGGTAGGTGCGGCGGCCGTCGCGGAAGTTCTGCAGCTGATGGTAGAGGTAGCCAGCCGGCTTGCCGGCGATGCGCGGGAAATAGGCGTCGGCGCGCTGCGGCCGGCTGTGGCAGGCGTTGCAGGCGGCCAGGCGTTGTTCCAGGGTATCGGGCGGGGCGGAGGCTGCGCGCGGCGGCAGGAGCGCCAGGGCGGACAGAAGCAGCAAGGGAAGACGCGGTATCAGCATGGGCAGGACGGTGCAAGCCGGCATCGGCGATGCCCTAGCATATACCGGCGGCGGCCGCCTGCCCAGTGCTATTCGGAAGAGCTGGAGGCAGGTGTGGCGGCCGATGAGCCGGCCGGCGCCGCTGCTGCGGCCGGACGGCGCCGGCGCGGCCTGGGCTTGCGCAGCGGCGGCGCCTTGCCGCCGCTGGCGATCCAATGGCGGTACACGCGCAGCGCCACCTGGGCGTCGTCGGCCGCGTACAGCAGCTGCTTGTCGTTCAGACGCGGCAGCGACCAGTTGGTGGTCGAGATTTTCTTGGATTTTTGCAGCGCCAGGCCGAAGAACTTGGCCACCGCCGTCTTGGCGCCCAGGTCGTGGCGCTGGCCCGGCGTGCGCAAGGCCACCGACAGATCCAGCACGCCGGCGGCCGGGATGGCCAGCTTGGCGTCCAGCCGCTTGAGGTCGTCCGACAGGCCGAAGCCGACCTTGAGCGGCGCCTCCGGCAGCAGCACCGCGCGCAGCACGGCCAGCACATGCGGCGCGGCCTGCTCGCCGATCTGGAACAGATAGCAGGTCTCGTCGGTGGACAGCTGCACCAGGTGCGGGCCGGTGGACTTCTCGCCCTTCCGGAAGGTTGGCTTGGACTCGGTGTCGAAGCCGATGGCGTCGCGCGCCAGCAGTTCGGCCTGCGCCGCCTGCGCTTCCTGCTCGGTCCGCACCAGGCGCACCTGCGCCAGGCTGATGCCCTGGTAGGGCGGCAGGGACGCGGGGTCCGGCGCGGGGAGGTCAGCCGCCGTGTCGCTCAAGCTCAACCCTTGTTGCGCGCGTATTTGGCGGTCAGCAGGCTCAGTTTTTCGGCGCGCACGCGGGCCGCTTCCTCGGCGGCCGCCGCTTCGCGCTCGGCTTTCTTGCGCTCGGCTTCCTTCTTGAAGCGTTCCTGCAACACTTCCTTGGCGTGGGCGCGGTGGGTGTCGGTGACTTCGGCGCCGGCGGTGCCGTCCAGGTCGTAGCGCACCTTGGCTTTTTCCATGGCTTTCAGGTAGCGCAGCGAACCGGTGTGGATGCCGAGCGCGGTGCGCATGGTTTTGCGGTCCAGCTCCGGCATGCGGGCCAGGATCTGCTTGTCGATGCCGATGGCCAGCGGCAGGAAATCGCGGAAAGCCGGAAATTCGGACTGCAGCTGCTTGAGCAGGCTGCGCGGGGTCAGTGCCGGGGTGGCGGGTGCGGCGGGGGCGGCGGCGCCGGTCTCGGTGGCCACGGGCTCTGGGGTGAGGCTAGTGTTCATTGACTTCATGGGTGAAAACGGGAAGCGCCAGCATATCATGCGGACCGCCCGGATGCAGTGTCTTTTAGGCCATCATGGCGGTTTGTACACGGAATGGGAAAATGCGGCACAGATGCGCGCGCGCCGTAAACGATGTATAATCATCGACGCACCAAATGCAGGGTGGTGCGGTTTCAGTTTGGTACAGGATAGCGGTATAAGATAGCTTCAGGGCGTCAGGCCCTGCCTCTTTGGCGTAACAGCCGGGCGTAACAGCCATCTCCTTCATCTTCACTGAACAATAAAGTGCAAGCCCGTTACGTTGCGGGCTTTTTTTATTCTGCAGGAATTCGTCAGCATATTTACAACATTGCCCCACGTCATGCGCAGCATTGCGCGCGATGTGGCGTTGGCATTTGTACCCATGCCGCCCGCGACCCAGGTCACGCTCAGAGGATATTTAATGACAAAAACGCCGAAAACTTTAACGTTGTCCGTCAAGGCCCCCCGCACCAGCTCCGCGTCATTGGTGGTGCCTAAGACCACTCTATCGTATGTCATCGACAATGCGCAAGAGGCAGCGGGCAAAGTTACGGTAGTCAAGAAAAAAACGTCGCGCCTGGCCGCCGTGGCCGAGGCCAAGGATACTGAACTGGCGGCGCCCGCCGTGGATGTGGCTGCGCTGCCAGCCGCCGAGGTGGCCGAGGTGGCCGACCAGGCGCCCGCCAAGGCGCCCACGGTGAAAGTGGCGCGCAAGACCGGCGCCGCTTCGGCCGCCGTGTCGCTGGCCGCCCCGGGCGGCGCCAAGCCCGCCGCGCCTACCCGCTCGCGCGCCGTCAAGGCCAAGGCCGAGCCGGCGCCGGTGGTGATCGTCACCGCCGGCGCCGCCGTCAGCCAGGTGACCGACGCCGCCACCCTGGCCACCATCGACACCTCCGGCTACCTGCTGCCCAGCGTCAAGGTGCCGGGCCGCCGCGGCCGCAAGCCCACCGAATTCACGCCCGAGAACGACGAGGTGGCGGCCCTGAACGCGGTCGAGCGCGCCGAACTGAAGGCCGTGTCCAAGGCGCGCGAGCGCAAGGCCAAGGGCATGGACCTGATGAGCAACGATCCGCGCGCCACGGCCGAGGAAATGGAGCGCCGGCGCCAGCAGATCAAGAACCTGATCAACATGGGCAAGGAGCGCGGCTACCTGACCTATGCCGAGATCAATGACCAGCTGCCGGAAAACATCATCGATCCGGAAGCCATCGAAGGCATCATCGCCACCTTCAACGACATGGGCATCGCCATCTACGAGCGCGCCCCGGATGCCGAATCGCTGCTGCTGACCGACAACGTGGCCGCCGTCACCAGCGACGACGAGGTGGAGGCCGCCGCCGCCACCGCCCTGTCCACCGTGGATTCCGACTTCGGCCGCACCACCGATCCGGTGCGCATGTACATGCGTGAAATGGGCGCCGTGGCGTTGCTGACCCGCGAAGGCGAGATCGAGATCGCCAAGCGCATCGAGGAAGGCTTGAAGGACATGATACAGGCCATCTCGGCCTGCCCGACCACCATCGCCGAGATCATCGCCCTGTCGGAAAAGATCGCCGCCGACGAACTCAAGGTGGACGACGTGGTGGACGGCTTCGTCGACCTGAACGAAGCGGGCGCCCCGGCTGTCGCCGCCGCCAGCGACGACGATGAGGACGAGGAAGAAGAGGAAGAAGTCGAGGAAGAGGAAGGCGGCGCCAGCGGCGGCGCGGCCGGCTACTCGGCCGAGCAGCTGGCCCAGATGAAGGCCACCGCCATGGAAAAGTTCGAGCTGATCGCGGCCCAGTACGACAAGATGTGCAGCGCCAGCGGCGGCTACGGCTCGAAATCCTATGTGGCGGCCCAGGAAGCCATCTCGGCCGAACTGCTGGGCATACGCTTCACCGCCAAGGTGGTGGAAAAGCTGTGCGACACCCTGCGCGGCCAGATGGAGCAGGTGCGCAGCATCGAGCGCGCCGTGCTGGAACTGTGCGTGAACCGCTGTGGCATGCCGCGCGCCCACTTCATCAAGGTGTTCCCCGGTAATGAAACCAACCTGGACTGGGTCGATGGCGAAGTGGCCTCGGGCTACCCGTACAGCGCCGTGCTGGGCCGTAACGTGCCGGCCGTGAAAGAGCTGCAGAACAAGATGATCGACCTGCAGGAGCGGGTGGCGCTGCCGCTGGCCGACCTGCGCAAGATCAACAAGCAGATGGCCGCCGGCGAGAAGCGCGCGCGCCAGGCCAAGCGTGAAATGACGGTGGCCAACCTGCGCCTGGTGATTTCCATCGCCAAGAAATACATCAACCGCGGCCTGCAATTCCTGGACCTGATCCAGGAAGGCAATATCGGCCTGCTGAAGGCGGTGGACAAATTCGAATACCGCCGCGGCTACAAGTTCTCGACCTACGCCACCTGGTGGATACGCCAGGCCATCACCCGCTCGATCGCGGACATGGCGCGCACCATCCGTGTGCCGGTGCACATGATAGAGACCATCAACAAGATGAACCGCATCTCGCGCCAGATCATGCAGGAAACCGGCAGCGAGCCGGACCTGGCGACCCTGGCCGTCAAGATGGAAATGCCGGAAAACAAAGTCCGCGAAATCATGAAGATCGCCAAGGAGCCGATTTCCATGGAAACCCCGATGGGCGAGGATGGCGATTCCCAGCTGGGCGACTTCATCGAGGACAACACCACGCTGGCGCCGCTGGACGCCGCGCTGCACGCGTCCATGCGCAATGTGATCAAGGAAGTGCTGGACTCGCTGACCCCGCGCGAAGCCAAGGTGCTGCGCATGCGCTACGGCGTGGAAATGTCGAACGACCACACGCTGGAAGAAGTGGGCAAGCAGTTCGACGTGACCCGCGAGCGTATCCGCCAGATCGAGGCCAAGGCCATGAGCAAGCTGCGCCAGCCGTCCCGTTCGGACAAGCTGAAAACTTTCCTGACGCAGAACTAAGGGAAGTAAAGAGGGAGGCCGAGGCCTCCCTTCTTTATTTGCGGTCGCGGTGGCCGAGGTCGGCGATGTCGTGGCCGGGTTCGCCGGGCTGGGCCGGTCCTGCCGGGCCGCCCTGGCGCGAGGCAGCCTGGTCCTGCTGGGACTGGCGGGACGAGCCACCGGCCCCGCCCTGGCGCTGGTCCTGGTCTATGCCGGCGCCACTGGACGCGCCCTCGGTGCCGCTGCGGCTGCCGGCGATGCCATCCACCGTGCCCTGGCCCCCTATCGATGGTTCCGAACCGCCGTGATTGCCTTGCTGTGCCATGGTGCTCTCCTGTATAAGCTTGGGAGCTTCATGGTAGGGCTGGGGCGCGCGGCGCGCTGTAGGCGCACGCCGCGCGCGGCTGTAGTCTTACTGCATGAACCAGCCGTGGCTGACCACCATGGACTGGCCGGTCAGGGCGTTGGACGGGAAGCTGGCGAACAGCAGGGCCACTTCGGCCACGTCCTGCACCGTGGTGAACTCGCCGTCCACGGTATCCTTCAGCATCACTTTCTTGACAACATCCTCTTCCGACAGGCCCAGGGTCTTGGCCTGCTCGGGGATCTGTTTTTCCACCAGCGGGGTGCGCACGAAGCCGGGGCAGATCACGTTGGCCCGCACCTTGTGCGGACCGCCCTCCTTGGACACGGTCTTGGCCAGCCCGATCAGGCCGTGCTTGGCCGTCACATAGGGCGCCTTGAGCACCGAGGCTTCCTTGGAGTGCACCGAACCCATGTAGATCACGCTGCCACCCTTGCCGGACTTGTACATGTGCGGCAAACAGGCTTTGGTGGTGAGGAAGGCGCCATCGAGGTGGATGGCCAGCATTTTCTTCCAGTCGGCGTAGGCCAGCTCCTCGACCGGGCTGATGATCTGGATACCGGCGTTGCTGACCAGGACATCGACCCCGCCCCAGGCCTGCACCACGGCGGCCACGCCGGCGTTCACCTGCTCCTCGTCAACCACGTTCATGGCCACTGCCATGGCTGTGCCGCCGGCGGCCTTGATCTCGTCGGCCGTGGCCTGGGCTGCATCCAGGTTGAGGTCGGCGATGGCGACCTTGCCGCCTTCGCGCGCGTAGGTCAGGGCGATTTCCTTGCCGATGCCGCTGGCGGCGCCGGTGACGATGCATACCTTGTCTTGCAGTTTCATTTGTTGCTCCTCATGGTGGCGGATTAGGGTCGATTAAGGGGGCGGATACAGGGCGGATAATGGGCGCGGGCTGGCCTATCCAGGCCGCGCCACGGCATGATTAAAACATCAATCGGCAAAAGCCGCGATTCGACTGAATGGGAGAGGCGCGCCGGACTCATGCCGCGCGAGCCCGTTCAGCAGCCAGGCTGATGCGCACCACGGTGCCGCCCGTGTCGCCCGCGTGCAGGGCCAGCCTGGCCTCGATGCGCGCGGCGCGCTCGCGCATGCCGACCAGGCCGTAGTGCCCGGACGGCGCCGCGTCCGATCCCGGCTGCGCCGGCAGGCCGCGCCCGTCGTCGCTGACGCGCACCAGGAATTCGGCCGCGTCATAGCGCAGTTCGACCTCTATAACGCTGGCCCCGGCGTGGCGGAAGGCGTTGACGATGGCCTCGCGCGCGATGGCGAACACTTCATCGGCCACCAGCGGCCGCAGCGGATAAGGCTGCCCCTCGGTGCGCAGGCTGAAGCGGGTTGGCAGGTTGTTGGCCATGCGTCGGCCGAAGCGTTCCAGGGCGGCGCCCAAGCTGATGTCGCTGCCGATCGCCGAGCGCAGGCCCATGACCTCGTCGCGGCCCTCGGCCAGGGCTTCCTCCATGTGGTCGATGGCGCGCTCGATCGCACGGCGCGCCGGCTGGCCGGACGGCACCTGCTCCATGGCCAGGTTCATCATCAGCAGCGTGCCTTGCGCCTCTTGCAGGAAGGTGTCGTGCAGGGCGCGCGCGATGCGCTGGCGTTCATTGAGGCGCTCCACATGGCGCGCCTCCAGCAGGGCGGTCAGGTGGCGCAGGCGCCAGCGCCAGGCCAGCGCCGCCAGCGCCAGCGCGGCCAGTCCGCACAGCGCCTTGAAGGCCCAGCTTTGCATAAAGGTGGGCGGGATGGTCAGCTCCAGGGTGGCGCCCGGCTCGTTCCACACCCCATCCTCATTGGCGGCGCTGACCTGGAAGCGGTAACTGCCCGGCGCCAGGTTGGTGTAGAACGCTTCGCGCCTGCTGGTGGTCTGCTGCCAGCCGCTGTCCACGCCCTGCAGGCGGTAGCGGAAAGTGGTGCGCTCGGGGCGGGTCAGGTTGAGGGCGCTGAAGCCGATCTGCAGGCTGCTGCTGCCCTCCGGCAGGCGCAGGCCGCTGCTGGGCGCATAGCTCTTGCCGTCGCTGGCAACGCTGCGGATTTCCACTGCCGGCGCACGCGGGTTGCGTGGAATGGCGCCCGGGTCCAGGGTACTGGCGCCATCGTTGCTGGCGATCCACAGGCGGCCGTTGCTGGCCTCGACCAGGGACGGGTAGGGGCCGACCGGCGAGATCGGCGCGCCGATGCCGTCGCCGCCGTCGAACAGTTCGTAGCGCACCGGCCTGCCGTCGCGCACGAAGGCGGCCACGTCGGCGGCCGGAATCCGGAACAGGCCATCCTGGCCGCGCAGCCACAGTTCGCCGCTGGCGGTTTCGACGATGCCGCTGATGCTGCGCAGTACGCGGCCATCGGCCGTGGCCAGCATGTGGAAGCGCTGTCCATCGAAGCGCGCCAGGCCGCCCGCGCCGCCGGCCCACAGCCGGCCCCGGCGCGCATACAGGGCCGTGGTGTCGCCCAGCCGTAGGCCCTGGGCGGCGCCGAACACGGTGCTCTTGCCATGGGCGTGGCGCGCCACCAGGTTGTCCGCGTAACCCAGCCACAGATGGCCCTGCGGATCGGCGGCGATGGTGCGCGGACGCATGGGCGGCAGGCCGGGCAGGACGCCGTCGGCCTGGCGCCACCGTCCGTCCACCAGCCGCATCAGGGCCAGGCCCCGGTAGTTGGCCCACCACACGCCGCTGTCGTCACGGCCGAAGGAGCTGACGTCGGCGTCGCGCCGCAGGGCCTCGGGCCAGGCCGGAACCAGGGTGCCTCCGTCCGCACCCTCGATCCAGATGCCGGCCCGGCTGCCCAGCGTGACCGATCCGTCGGCCGCCGTCACCCCGGTGGCGAAGGAGTACGGCACCTGCTGCCACAAGCGGCCCTGGTGGTCGAACCGGCTGGCGCCGACCCGGTCTTCGCTGATCCAGACCGTGCCGTCGCGTCCGGCCGCCATGGCCGAGGACACGATGCGCATGGCGGCCGGCACCGTGGGACTGCGCCAGCGCCGCAAACGGTCCAGGCCGTTGTTGGTGGCGATCCAGATATTGCCGTCGCGGTCCTCCAGGAAGGCGGACGGCTCGCGTCCGCTCAGCCCTTGCGCCGTCCCCAGCTGGCGTGCCGCGCCGGAAACGGCGCCGGGCGGCAGCCATTCCAGGCTGGTGCGGTGCGACAGCCACAGGGCGCCGGCACGGTCGCTCCATACCCCCATGGCGCTCATCAGCGGCGTGGCCGGAACCGGCTGGCGCGAGAGGCGGTAGACGTGTTCCAGGCCGCCGGCCAGGATGCTGCCGTCGGCGAGCTCCAGCACGGAGGTCAGTTCCACGCCGCGCGGCCAGGCCTGGGTGAAGCGCGCCGCGCCGGGCGCGCGGTAATAGGCGCCAGCCGTGGTCACCACCCATTGGGTGCCGTCGCGTGCGAACAGCATGCGGCGCGTCTCGCCGGTTTCGGGACCCAGGCCTTGCTCGGCGCCCACCATCTGCCAGCGCCCATGTTCCAGGCTGCCGATGGCCCTGTGGGTGGTGGCCCACAGCCTGCCATCCGGGCCGCGCAGCAACTGCAGCGCGACAGCGTCCGGAAAGCCGCGTTCATGGCCGTAGTGGCTGGCCTTGCCGGCCTGGTAGTGGCTGACGCCGCCGGAGCGGTAGCCCACCCACAGGCCGCCGTCGGCTTCGGCCAGCAGCGACACAGCGTGCTGCGAGCGCAGCGGCTGACCGCCTATGGTGTCGGCACGGTCGAAATTGACGCCGTCGAAGCGGTACACGCCATAGTCGCAGGCCAGCCACAGGTAGCCGTCCGGGCTTTGCACGATGGTCTGGATCTGGGCCGGCGCGCCCTGGGCCGGGCCCCAGGCCTGGTGGTGGTAGACCTGGGCCAGGCTGGGAGTGGGAGCGGCGGGTGTGGCCTTGCCGGCAGGGGGAGCCGGAGTAGCCGGTCTGGCCGGGATGGGCGGGGCGGCGGAGGCGGCCAGAGTGGCTGGCGCTGCCAGGGCGGCCGGGATGGTCATTGCCGTAGCGGCCAGGCCGCAGCGGACCGCACCCAGCAGGATGGCGCGCCGCGCGGTGGTCACGAGGGCAGGCATGCGCGGCGGGCAGGAAATGCGAATAACACTATCATGGCGCAAGCATACCAAACCCTGCCGTTTCAGGCAGCGCCGTCGGGCGCCAGCGGCAGGTGGATCAGCAGCGTGCTGCCCTGGCCGGCGCGGCGCGTCAGCAGCATCTCGCCGCCCCAGGCAGCGACCCGCTCGCGCAGCTGCAGGGCGGCGCGCACGGCGGCTTCCGGCCCGGGCAGGCCGTCGCCATCGTCCTGCACGGTCAATCCCAGCGCGCCGGCGCTGGGCCGCAGCGTCACCTGCACGCGGCTGGCGCCGGCGTGGTCGCAAATTGCCCCCAGCGCCGCCTGCACCATGCGGAAGATGCCGGCCGTGCGCTGTGCATCGAGCTGCGGCAGCGGCGCATCGCCCGCCAGCGCCAGGCCGCAGTCCAGGCCGTGGCTGCGCGCGGTCTCCTTGAGCAGCCAGTCCAGCGCCGCTTCCAGCCCCAGCTCCAGGGTGCTGGGATGGAGCGCGTTGATGACCTCGCGCACGGTGCGCAGGCTGGCGTCCAGGGTGTCGAGCACCCGGCCGGCGCGCTGGTGCAGCCGCGGATGCTGTGGCCCGGTGCGGCTGTGCAGCATGGCGACGTCCAGCTTGATGGCCGCCAGGTTCTGGGCCAGCTCGTCATGCAAATCCAGCGCCAGGCGCCGCCGTTGCGATTCCTCGGCGTCCAGCTGCTGGCCGGACAGGCTGCGCAGCTGGTCCAGGGTGCGCTGCAGGGCCAGCTCGTTGGCCTTGCTTTCAGTGATGTCGATCGACATGCACAGCAACAGCTGCGGCCGTCCTGCTTCGTCGTAGGCCGGATGCTTGAAGCTCAGCACGGTGCGGTGGGCGCCATGGCGCGGGCACCACAGCGTTTCCTCCACCACCAGCTGGCGGCCGGTGATGAAGGCCGCGCGGTCGTTGGCCAGGAAGGCTTGCTGCTGTCCGGGCTGGAAGTAGGGATCGCCGCGCGTGCCGCGCACCTGGGACTGGGTCACGCCCCATTGCTGTTCGCAGGCCGGGTTCATCAGCAGGATGCGCGAGCCGGCATCCTTGATGAAGACAGGCAGTGGCACCATGGCAAGCAGGGCAGGCAACTGCGCTTGCGGACAGTCGCGCAGCGCGCCGTGCAGGCGCTCGAGCACACTGCGCAGTTCGGGCATGGCTGGCTGGGAGGCACTATGCATTTGTCAGGAACAAGACGGTGTTTCATAGTGTAGAGCATGAGTTCCGCTTTGTCTTTCAAATGCAATAACTTTTTGTCGCCGGAACCGGCCCGGCGCCCACCCAAGAAATGAGGCCCGCGTACGGGCCTCATGGAGTGGGGCGGCAGCGGGACCCGTATCAGCCGGTGTTGCGCAGCCCGGCCGCCACCCCGTTGATCGACAGGTGGATGCCGCGATGGACCCGGTTGTCGCTGTGCAGCGGGGCGCCGCCCTGGGCCCGGTGGCGCTTGATCAGCTCGACCTGCAAGTGGTTCAGCGGATCCAGGTAGGCGATGCGGTTCTGGATGGAGCGCGCCAGCAGCGGGTTGCCGACCAGGCGTTCCGTGTTGCCGGTGATGGTATGCAGGATCTCCAGCGTGTTCGCATGCTCGTCCGTGATGCGCTTGAAGATGCGCTCGCGCAGTTCCACGTCCTGCACCAGCTGGGCGTAGCGCGAGGCGATCGCCAGGTCGGTCTTGGCCAGCACCATGTCCATGTTGGACAGCAGGGTGGCAAACAGCGGCCATTGGCGGTACATGGCTTGCAGCTGGGCCACCCGTTCCTCGCGCTCGCCGGCCGCGATCCAGGAACCGATGGCGCTGCCGAAGCCGTACCAGCCCGGCAGCAGGAGGCGGCACTGGCCCCAGGAGAAGCCCCAGGGAATGGCGCGCAAGTCCTCGATGCGCTTGGTCGACTTGCGCGAGGCCGGGCGCGAACCGAGATTGAGCTCGGCGATTTCGGCAATCGGCGTGGCGGCGAAGAAGTAGTCGGTGAAGCCCGGGGTCTCGTACACCAGGTTGCGGTAAGCCTTGTAGGCGCGGTCCGAGATGTCCGCCATCACGGCCTCGAAGCCGCGCAGCTGTTCCTGGTGGCCGGCCTCGTCCGACGGCGGCATCAGGCTCGCTTCCAGGGTGGCGGCCACCAGCAGTTCCAGGTTCTGGCGGCCGATGTCCTTGTTGGAGAACTTGGAGGCGATGATCTCGCCCTGCTCGGTCAGGCGGATCTGGCCGTTCACGGTGCCGTGCGGCTGGGCCAGGATGGCGTCGAACGAGGGACCGCCGCCGCGGCCCACGGTGCCGCCGCGGCCATGGAACAGGCGCAGCTTGACGCCGGCCCGCTCGAATACCTTGACCAGCTGGGTTTCGGCCTTGTACAGCTCCCAGTTGGAGGTCAGGAAGCCGCCATCCTTGTTGGAGTCGGAATAGCCCAGCATGACTTCCTGGATCTGGCCCTGGCGCGCGATCAGGCGCCGCACCAGCGGCACCGCCATCACGGCTTCCATGATGCCGGCGGCGCGCTGCAGGTCGGGGATGGTTTCGAACAGGGGAATCACCATCAGGTCCAGCTCGGGTTCCTCGCCATCGAGGCGCAGCAGGCCCATTTCCTTCTGCAGCAGCATGACTTCCAGCAGGTCGGACACGGTCTCGGTGTGCGAGATGATGTAGTTGCGGATGGCGCGCGCGCCATAGCGGGTCCGCACCTCGCGCGCGGCGGCCAGCACGCCCAGTTCGGAGCGGGTCTCGTCCGAATAATTGACATAGGGCGAATACACCAGGCGCGGCTGCGACAGTTCGCTGAGCAGCAAGCGCACCTTGCCATCCTCGTCCAGGGCCGCATAATCGTCCTGCACGCCGCTTTTGGACAGCAGCTCGGCCAGCACGCGTTCGTGGATGTCGGAACTCTGGCGCATGTCCAGCGACGCCAGGTGGAAGCCGAAGATGTCGGCGGCGCGCTTCAGCGTGGACAAACGCGGCTTGACCAGCACCCCGCCGTGGTGGGCTTCCAGCGACTCCACCAGCACCTGCAGCTCGGCCGCGAATTCTTCGGCGTTGGCATAGGATTCGGCGTGGCCGACTTCCTTGCGCAGGATGTTGGTGGCGCCCAGGGCGCGCGCGGTGCTGGCCAGGCGCGCGTAGATGCCGATCAGGGCGCGGCGGTAGGGTTCGTCGGCGCGGTGGGCGGAGGTGTCGGGCGACTTGTCGGCCAGCGCCTGCAGGGCGGCGCTGCACGGCACCATCAGGGTCGAGACCGACAGTTCGGCGCCCAGCGCGTGGGCCTCGTCCAGGTAGAAATCGAGGATGGTGGTGGCCTGGCGCTGCAGGGCGTGGCGCATGGTGGCGCCGTTCACGTTGGGGTTGCCGTCGCGGTCGCCGCCTATCCAGCTGCCCATCTGCAGGTAGGGCGCGCTGATGGCGGGGATGCCGTCGTTGGCCACGGCTTCGGCCGCGTCCTGGCCGCCGTACTGGGCCGCGATGTCGCCTTCGATGTCATCGTACAGGCCGGGCAGCTCGCGCAGGAAGGTGATGCGGTAGTAGGACAGGGCGTTTTCAATTTCGTCGGCCACGGTCAGCTTGGTGTAGCGCAGCATGCGGGTTTGCCACAAGGTAGCCACACGCGAGCGCAGCAGGTGCAGGTTGGCGGCCTTTTCCTTGGGCGTGAGCGGCAGATCGCGCTCGGCCAGCAGGCGGGCGATGTCGTGCTCGGCGTCCAGGATGGACTTGCGCTGCACCTCGGTCGGGTGGGCCGTCAGCACCGGCGAGATCAGGGCCTGGTCGAAGAAGTTCTCCACCGTCTCCTGCGGCACGCCGGCTTGCTTGAGGCGGGCCAGGGCGTGGCTCACGCTGCCGCGCTGCGCCGCGGTGCCGGCCAGCAGGTAGGCGCGGCGGCGGCGGATGTGGTGCTGGTCCTCGGCAATATTGGCCAGGTGCGAGAAATACGAGAAGGCCCGCACCACCGAGATGGTCTGCTCACGGGTCAGGATCTTGAGCATGCCGTCCAGTTCCTTGGCGGCGCCGGCGTCGGCCTCGCGCCGGAAGCGCACGGCGGTCTGGCGTATGGTTTCCACCACAGCGAACACTTCCTCGCCTTCCTGTTCTCGCAGCACGTCGCCCAGCAGGCGGCCAAGCAGGCGGATGTCTTCTTTCAGGGGCGCGTCCTTGTCGCCGAGGTCGTTGGCTGCGCTGGGTTGTTCTTCTATTGCACTAAGTTGTTTTGCCATGTGATGAGCCGCAAAAGAGGGTGGATAGTCTATGCACAGGCTTGTGGCCAGGGTATTGCAGGAAGTGCGCATGTTAGAATTGATAACCCTAAACGTGCGCATACGACTGGCTGGGCCGGTCCGGCGTCAGCTACAGCGAAAGAACTGGTTTTGAATACGTCCGAATTGGTGCAACCTCTCCCGTCCGAATTGGTGATCGCGTCGCGTGAAAGCCGCCTGGCCATGTGGCAGGCCGAGCATGTACGTGAACGGTTATCATCATTATATCCTCAGTGCGATGTCAAGATTGTCGGAATGACGACACGCGGCGACCAAATTCTGGATCGCACCCTGTCCAAGGTGGGCGGCAAGGGCCTGTTTGTGAAAGAACTTGAAGTCGCCATGGCCGAGGGCCGCGCCGACTTGGCCGTGCACTCGCTCAAGGACGTGCCCATGGAGCTGCCGCCCGGCTTCGCCCTGGCCGCCGTGCTGGAGCGCGAAGACCCGCGCGACGCTTTTGTGTCCAACGAGTACGCCAGCCTGGACGACCTGCCGCCTGGCGCCGTGGTCGGCACCAGCAGCCTGCGCCGCCAGGCCCTGATCGCGGCGCGCTATCCGCAGCTGGTCATCAAGCCGCTGCGCGGCAACCTCGATACCCGCCTGGGCAAGCTGGACCGGGGCGACTACGCCGCCATCATCCTGGCTGCCGCCGGCCTCAAGCGCCTCGGCCTGGAGCAGCGCATCCGCGCCCTGCTGGACCCGGAACGCAGCCTGCCGGCCGCCGGCCAGGGCGCCATGGCCATCGAGATCGCCGAGCGCAGCGACGGGCTGGACCTGTACAAGCTGCTGGCGCCATTGAACCATGAAGCCACGGCACAGGCCGTGACGGCCGAGCGCAAGGTGTCGCAAGTGTTCGGCGGCAGCTGCCAGGTGCCGCTGGCGGCGCACGCCACCGTGGACCATGGCCGCATGCACTTGCGCGCCATGGTCGCCACCCCGGACGGCAAGCGCGTCGCCAGCGCCGAGGTGCATGGCGCCGCGGTGGACGCCGCCGCGCTGGGCGAACAGGTGGCCGAGCTGCTGCGGGCCCAGGACGCGGTCGATATCCTGTCGGCCTGCCTGAGCGAAGCGGCCCAGGCCGAGGCCGACGCCCGCTCGGCCACGCTGGCCGCCGATGCGCCCTCCGCCACGGATGCCTGACACCGTCGTCATTACCCGTCCCCTGGCCCAGGCCGGGCCGCTGGCGGCGCGGGTGGCGGCGCTGGGCCGTCCGGTCGAAGTGCTGCCTTTGCTGGAGATTTCGGCGCTGCCGGACCCGTCCGCATTGCAGGCCGAGCTGGCCGCGCTGGAGCGCAACGCCATGGTGGCCTTCGTTTCGCCCAACGCCATCGATGCCGCCTTTGCCCACATCCGGCAGTGGCCGGCCGGCGTGCGGCTGGCGGTGCTGGGGGAGGGCAGCCGGGCCGCCCTGGCGGCGCACGGCATCAGCGCCCTCAACGCCGACATCGTCAGCCCGGCCGACAGCGCCCGCAGCGATTCCGAACACTTGCTGCAAACCCTGGACCTGGCCGCCCTGGCCGGGCGCCGCGTGCTGATCGTGCGCGGCGAGAGCGGACGCGAGCTGATGGCCGACGGCCTGCGCGCGGCCGGCGCCGAGGTGGCCACGGTGGCGGCCTACCGGCGCGCCGTGCCCGAACTGACGCCGGCGCTGGCCGCCACCCTGCGCCGCCTGCTGGTGCGGCCCAACGACTGGATCATCACCAGCTCGGAAGCGCTGCGCGGTTTGCGCACGCTGGCCGATGGCTTGCAGGACGCAGCCCCCGGCGCCATGGATTATGTTGTACTATTGCAACAACAGCATTTGATCGTTCCCCATGCCCGGATTGCCGAAACGGCCCGCGCACTGGGATTTACCCGACTGACGCTGACAGGTTCAGGCGACGAACGCCTGCTGGCCGCGCTACAATCACCCCTATGAACGAATTGCCTACCTTACCAGATTCCACCACGGCGGCCGGCAGCAGCGCCGACACGACTACCGTACCGCCGGCACCGCCCGAACCGTCCCTGTTCCAGACCCTGATGCAGCCGCAAGTGCTGGCCTGCGGGGTGCTGGCGCTGGCGGTGGCGCTGGTGGCCCAGACCTGGTCCTCGCACACCCAGGTGCGCAACTTGCGCGAGGAGCTGGCGCGCCGCCTGCAGAAGGGCGAGCAGGTCAATACCGAGACCAACACCCTGGCGCGCGCCGTGCAGGAAGCCAACAAGGAATTGCAGGCCAAGGTGGCGCTGCTGGAGAGCAAGCAGCTGGAAGCCCAGAGCCAGCAGCTGGCGCTGGAACAGCTGTACCAGGACTTGTCCAAGAACCGCGACGAATGGGCCCTGGCGGAGATCGAACAGGTGCTGTCCACCGCCAGCCAGCAGCTGCAGCTGGCCGGCAATGTGCCGGGCGCGCTGATCGCCCTGCAGAACGCCGACCGCAGCCTGTCGCGCTCGGACAAGCCGCAATTCATCACCATCCGCCGCGCCATCGCGCGCGACACCGACAAGCTCAAGGCCCTGCCCAGCGTCGATTCGGTGGGGCTGGCGCTGCGCCTGGACAACGTGATTGCCCAGGTTGACACCTTGCCCATGCTGGCCGACGAGAAGCCGACCCTGCCTGCCCCGCCCGAGAAAAAGCTCAAGCCCAAGGCTGTCAAGGGCGGCAAGGAAACGCCGCCGCCCGCGCCGCCCCATCCCTGGGTGCAGGCGCTGCAGGATGGCTGGACCAGCTGGAGCAGCGAAATGTGGACCGATGTGCGCCAGCTGGTGCGGGTGCGCACGGTGGACACGCCGGACGCGCTGATGCTGTCTCCGGGCGAAGCCTATTTCCTGCGCGAGAACCTCAAGCTGCGCCTGCTGAACGCGCGCATGGCGCTGCTGTCGCGCAACGAGACGGCGTTCCGCAGCGACCTGATCGCGGCCCAGGAGGCATTGAGCAAGTACTTCGATACCCGCGCCCGCTCGACCCAGACCGTGCAGGCCCTGCTGCGCCAGGTGCAGGGCAACAACCTGTCGATCGAGATGCCGACCCTGGCCGACAGCCTGAACGCGGTGCGCAACTACAAGGCGAAGCCATAGCATGCGTGTATTCCTCTGGATCGTAGCGCTGATGGCGGCCGCCATCGGCATCGCCGTGACGGCGCGCTTCAACCCCGGCAACGTGGTGCTGTTCTATCCGCCGCACCGCATCGACTTGTCGCTGAACTTCTTCGTGGTGCTGGAAGTGGCGCTGTTCGCCTTCCTGTACGTGGTGATACGGGCCTTCCGCGCCACCGTCAGCATGCCGGCCAAGGTGGCGGCCTACCGCCAGCAGAAGCGCGAGCGCGAAGGCAACAAGGGCTTGCGCGAAGCGCTCAAGGCCCTGTTCGAAGGCCGCTTCGGCCATGCCGAGAAAGCCGCCCTGCGCGCCGCCGAGCTGCCCGAGAACGCCGGCATCGCTGCCCTGATCGGCGCCCGCGCTGCGCACCGCATGCGCCAGCACGCGCGGCGCGACCAGTGGCTGGCGCGCATCGCCGGCGACGCCTCGATGAAGACGGCGCGCCTGATGACCACTACCGAGCTGTTGGTGGACGACCACCAGCCGGAAGCGGCGCTGCAGGCCGTGAACGAGCTCAATGCCAGCGGCACCCGCCACATCCACGCCCTGCAATGGTCGCTCAAGGCGCACCAGCAGGCCAAGAACTGGCCCGAGGTGCTGCGCCTGGTGCGCATGCTGGACAAGCACCGCGCCCTGCATCCGGCCCTGTCGGCGCGGCTGCGCCAGCTGGCCTATGAAGACTTGCTGGGCGACGGCGCGCACGATGCCGAGTCGCTGCTGCGGGTATGGTCCACGGTGCCCACCGCGGACCGGGTCCAGCCCTACATCGCCTGCCGCGCCGCCAGCGCCCTGAATGCGCGCGGCCTGCACGACGAAGCCCGCCTGGTGGCCGAGGAAGCGCTGGCGGCCGACTGGGACGACCGTGTGGTGCGCGCCTACCGCGAGGCGGCGGCGCCGCCCGGCTCGGCCGCGCTGCTGGCCCAGATCGAGCGCTGCGAGCACTGGATGCAGCAGCGTCCCACCGACGCCGAGCTGGCCCTGACCCTGGGGGCGCTGTGCCTGAAGCAGAAACTGTGGGGCAAGGCCCAGCGCTACCTGGAACAGGCGCTGTCGGACGCGGGCGACCCGGCCATGGTGCGAGAATGCCACCTCAAGCTGGCCCAGCTGCACGAAGCCCTGCAGCAGCCGGAGGAAGCGGCCAATCACTATCGCCAGTGCGCGCTGGCCACCATCCTCTGACACCAGGGACCCGCCGACGCGGCGGGGTTGCCGCCTCCGGCGCTGCGCCCCTGCGCGGCTTGCTGCCGTCCAGCCGCCTTCCGAGGGCGGCGAACTTATATCATTTTGGAATGGCTTTTTGTAAATAAATAATAGTTTGGCTTGCTTTTGTCGGGCGTAATATTTCCTCGGTTGGTAACGTTGTCACAAAAAAAGTTCTTACAACCTGGAGACTGTATCATGCCTGTTCCCCCCAAGACCGTTCTCGCCATCCTCATTGCCCAGATGCTCGTCGCGCAAGGCGCCCGGGCCCAGACCAGCGATCCCGCCCATGACCCCGGACCTACCGTGGTGGTCAGCGGCATACGGGCGTCGCTCAGTTCCTCGCTGAACACCAAGCGCCTGCAGGAGGGCGTGGTCGACGCGGTGTCGGCCGAAGACGCCGGCAAGTTCCCCGACACCAATATCGCCGAGTCGCTGCAGCGCGTCACCGGCGTGCAGATCCAGCGCGATGGCGGTGAAGGCCGTTACATCTCGGTGCGCGGCCTGGGGCCGGAATTCAACAACGTGCTGGTCAACGGCCGCACGCTGACCAGCGACACCGGCGGCCGCGAATTCTCGTTCGACCTGCTGTCGTCCGACCTGATTTCCAAGGCGCTGGTGTACAAGACCTCGCAACCGTTCCTGCCGGAGGGCGGGATCGGCTCGACCGTGGACATCCAGACCGCGCGTCCGCTGTCCGGCAAGACCGGCCACAGCCTGGTGGTGAACGGCTCCGGCTCGTACGACAGCAATTCGGAAAAGAAAACGCCGAATCTCAGCGGCATGTACACCTATGCCAACGCGCAGCGTACGGTCGGGGTCAACGCCTCGCTGTCGTACACCGACCGCGCGTCCAAGCAGAACAAGGCGGTCACGGACGCCTGGAATTACCGCGACGTGTCCGTCATCAACGGCAACCTCGATTCGCGCGGCCTGACCATGGCCGACGTCAGCACCCGGAAGCTGTACATCCCGCAGAGCTACGGCTTCCAGCAGGAAGACGAATCGCGCCGGCGCCTGGTGGGCAACCTGGCCCTGCAATACAACCCGTCCCCGGACTGGAAGCTGAGCGCCGACGCCCTGTATTCCCACCTGGACCAGCGCAACGACATCATCGCCGTCAGCGACTGGATCAATCCTCAGGTGCTGGGGGCGCAGATCAGCGGCAACCAGATCACCGGGCTGCTGCGCCCGGGCTCGATTTTCTACGCCAACAACCCGGCGCTGGCCGGCAGCGGCAAGCTGCTGGGCGAGGCCAATTCCAACGACATGATTGTCAAGGGCGGCGACCGCCTGTCGATCATGCGCGCCTTCGGCCTCAATGCGAAATGGACGCCGGCGCCGGACTGGAAACTGGAGGGCGATATCAACACCTCGCGCACCAGCTCCGGCTCGCCGGACATGTGGGTGGTGGCCGGCATGGTGCCGCGCAATGGCGATGTGCTGGGTTTCAACGGCACGCCATCGATCGTGTTCGGCGACGGCATCGCCGATCCGGGCGCGGTGCGCGCCCACGCCGTGTCCAACCGCGACGTGCAGCGCACGGACAAGCTGTCGGAAGGCCGGCTCGGGCTGTCGTGGCGCCACGAGATGGGCTACTTCAAGGGCCTGGATGCCGGCCTTGGCTATTCGCAGCGCGAAGTGCGGCGCACCGAATGGAGCAGCGATTCGTGGAATACCTACAGCGGCTACCACCTGGCCTTGCCCGCCTCGCTGTTTACCGTGACGCCGCTGGAAAACTTCCTCGGCGGCGGCGCCCAGGTGCCCAGCGCTTACCTGCGCTTCGACCCCTACGCCTACATGGATTACCTGAACCAGCGTGCCACGCTGGCCTATTCCAACGATCCGGCGCTCTACCTGAACACCACGCTCTACCCGAACGGGCCGATGGCGATCGACTACACCAAGCCGTCGATGTCGGGCGTGAAGGAGAAGGTCGGCAGCCTCTTCCTCGACAGTAAATGGGAAGGCGAGCGCTGGTCGGCCAATGCGGGCGTGCGCCTGGTGCATGTGAAGTCCAGTTCGGTGGGTACCAGCCGCGTGCTGCTGAGCGCCACCAAGAGCCCGAACGACACCACCTACATCCTGGCCTACGGTCCGATGAGCACCAACACCGTCAGCAACGAGTACAACAGCGTGCTGCCATCGGGCAATCTGAAATTCGACTTGACGCCGGACATGATGCTGCGCCTGGCCGCCTCCAAGACCGAGACGCGGCCGACCCTGAGCCAGATGGGCGTCGACAACTCCTATGGCGGGCGCTATGGCGACGTGCAGACCGGCGGCGGCAATCCCTATCTGCGGCCCATGAAGTCCAACAACCTGGACTTGTCATGGGAATGGTATCTGTCAAAAACCAGTTACGTCAGCGCGGCGCTGTTCCAGAAGAAGGTGCGCGACTTCCTGGAAACGCGCCTGGTCGACACCACGCTGCCGCAATATCCGGGCGAGGTGGTGCACGACACCCGCGTGCGCAACGGCCAGAAAGGCCGGATCAAGGGGGTGGAAATCGCCGGCCAGTACGCGTTCGACCAGGCCGTGTCATGGCTCAGGGGCTTCGGCGTGGCGGCCAACTACACCTATGTGGACGCCACCGCCACCCGCGCGGCCGACAGCGGCACGCCGAACTGCGGCTATCCAGGCTTGTCGCCGCAGTCGTACAACGGGTCGCTGTTCTATGAAAACAGCAAATTCCAGGCGCGCGTGAGCTACAACTGGCGCAACCGCTTTTCCGTCGATTGCGGCGGCGGCAGCACCCAGCCGCGCAACCGCTCCGCCTATGGCCAGACCGACGCCAGCCTGCGCTACAACATCACGCCCAAGGTGGCGCTGTACCTGGACGCGATCAACCTGACCAACTCGCGTACCCATGAATACGCGCTCAACGAGAGCCAGTTCCTGACCCTCGAGGACGTTGGCCGCCGCGTCAACCTCGGCCTGCGCGCGGCATTCTAGGGCCGCCAGGACGCCCGCGCCGTGGGAAGGCGGCGTCCCGCTGTGGTGCGGCGCACCTTTACGCTTGATGCGCCGCACAACCGCTCTGCAGTTAGTTATAATGACGCGGTTAAACTTTTGTCAGTACAACAAGGAAACTTCCCATGAGCTTGAATAAAGTACCTTCCGGCCGCGACGTGCCGAACGACTTCAACGTGATCATCGAGATCCCCATGAACGCCGATCCGATCAAGTACGAAGTCGACAAGGACTCCGGCGCGATCTTCGTCGACCGCTTCATGGGCACCGCCATGCACTATCCGTGCAACTACGGCTACGTGCCCAACACCTTGTCGGACGACGGCGACCCGGTCGACGTACTGGTCATTACGCCGTTCCCGCTGATCCCGGGCGTGGTGGTGCGCTGCCGTCCCATCGGCGTGCTCAAGATGACCGACGAGTCGGGCGAAGACGCCAAGGTGCTGGCTGTGCCGGTCGACAAGGTGCTGTCCATCTACAGCCACTGGCAAAAGCCGGAAGACCTGAACGAACTGCGCCTGCGCCAGATCCAGCACTTCTTCGAGCACTACAAGGACCTGGAAAAAGGCAAATGGGTCAAGATCGACGGCTGGTACGGCGTGGAAGACGCCAAGAAGGAAATCCTGAACGGCGTCGAGCAGTACAACAAGGCCAACGCGGCCGCCTGAGCGTCATCGACGCTGCCCATGAAGCGCACCCACGGGTGCGCTTTTTTCATGGGCAGCGCCAGTCGGCAAATCCGGCGGCTTCAGCGGAACGGATTGTGTTCGTTCAGCTCGTCGATGTAGTTGTCTATGCCGCCCGTTTCGCGCTGCAGGAAGCGCTCCACGGCGTCTGCAAAGCCATGGTGGGCCAGCCAGTGCGCCGACCAGGTCTTTTGCGGCAGGAAGCCGCGCGCCATCTTGTGTTCGCCCTGGGCCCCGCCTTCGAAGGTGGCGATGCCTTGCTCGATGCAGAATTCCAGCGGCTGGTAGTAGGCGGTCTCGAAATGCAGACAGGGCACGTGCTCGAGCGCGCCCCAGTAGCGGCCGTAGAGCGTGTCGTCATCGTGTATCACCAGCGAGGAAGCAATGGCCCGGCCTTCGCGCTCGGCCACCACCAGCAGGATATGCTGCGCCATGCTGGCGCCTATGCGCTGGAAGAAATCCAGGTTCAGGTAAGGCGAGGAACGGTGCTCGCGGTAGGTATTGCTGTAGCAGCGGTGGAACAAGCGCCACTCCTCTGGCGTGATGTCAGGGCCGCGCACCCGCCGTAGCGTGACGCCGGCCTCGCGCACCTTGCGCCGCTCGGCGCGGATGTTCTTGCGCTTCTTGTGCTCCAGCGAGGCGAGGAAGGCCTCGAAGTCCGCATAGCCCTGGTTCAGCCAGTGGAACTGCACTCCGCTGCGCAGCATGAAGCCGGCCTCGTGCAAGACCTCGGCCTGTTCCTGCGGCGGGAACAGCACATGGGTGGAGGACAGCCCGGCCGTCTGCTGCTGTTCGCACAGCAGGGCCACCAGCGCCTGCCGCGCCGCCTCGCCGCGCGCCAGCAGGCGCGGCCCGCTGACCGGCGTGAACGGCACCGCCGACAGCAGCTTGGGGTAGTACTCGACCCCGTTGCGGTGGTAGGCGTCGGCCCAGGCCCAGTCGAACACGTACTCACCGTAGGAATGCGATTTCACGTACAGGGGCAGGGCGCCGGCCAGCACCTCATCCTGCCACAGCACCAGATATTGCGGATGCCAGCCGGTCTCCGCACTCGCCGAGCCGGATTCGTGCAGCGCATGCAGGAAAGCATGCGACAGGAAGGGATTGCCGCCGCCTTGCGCCGCCACCAGATCGTCCCACGCGTTAGCGCCCACCTCGGCCAGAGAAGAAATGACACCCGTGCGATAATTCATCATGTTGACCACTGATCGTATTTGCCGTGTTTGCCTATACCCAGGCATTCTACGCACATTACCCCGCCATCGCTTATGAGCAAGAATTTCTTCAACCTGTATTCGCATGGCTACGCCCGCGTGGCCGTGGCCGTGCCCACCTGCCGCATTGCCGATCCCGCCTACAACGCCAGCCAGGTGATCGCCATGGCGCGTGAGGCGCAGCAGCAGGGCGTGGCCCTGGTGGCCTTCCCCGAGCTGGGCCTGGCGGCCTACACCTGCGACGACCTGTTCCACCAAAGCCCGCTGCTGGACGCCTGCGAACAGGCGCTGGCGCACATCGTGGCCGCCTCGCGCGAACTGGCGCCGGCCCTGGTGGTCGGCCTGCCGCTGCGCGTGGGACACCAGCTGTTCAATTGCGCCGTGGTGGTGGCCGATGGCGCCGTGCGCGGCGTGGTGCCGAAGACCTTTTTGCCCAACTATAACGAATTCTACGAGGCGCGCCAGTTCAGCAGCGGCGACTACGCGGCCACCGATGAGATCACGCTGCTGGGTGCGCGCGTGCCGTTTGGCTCGCAGCTGCTGTTCCAGGTCGAGAACCTGCCCCTGTTCACCTTCCACGCCGAGATTTGCGAGGACGTGTGGGTGCCGGTGCCTCCGTCTTCGTTCGCGGCCCTGGCCGGCGCCACCGTGCTGGTCAATCTGTCCGCGTCCAACGTGGTGGTGGGCAAGGCCGGCTACCGTCATCAACTGGTGGGGCAGCAGTCGGCGCGCTGCATCGCGGCCTATCTGTACACCTCGGCCGGCGCCGGCGAATCGACCAACGACCTGGCCTGGGATGGCCAGGGCCTGATCTACGAAAACGGCGAACTGCTGGCCGAGGCCAAACGCTATGCGGATGAGGCCGGGTTGTTGGTGGCCGACGTCGACCTGGAGCGCCTGTCGCGCGAGCGCATGCACATGAACACCTATGGCCAGTCGGTGCAGCGCCACGCGGCCGAAGTGGACAAGTTCCGCACCGTCGGCTTTGCGCTCAAGCTGGACTTGCAGGACAAGCTGCCGCTCAAGCGCTGTATCGAGCGTTTCCCCTACGTGCCGGCCGATGCGCGCCGCCGCGACGAGCGCTGCAACGAGGTCTACCACATCCAGGTCCAAGCCCTGGCCCAGCGCCTGAACTCGGCGGGGCTGAAGAAGGTGGTGATCGGCATCTCCGGCGGGCTGGACTCCACCCACGCGCTGCTGGTGTGCGCGCGCGTGATGGACAAGCTCAAGCTGCCGCGCACCAATATCCTGGCCTATACCATGCCCGGCTTCGCCACCAGCGAGCGCACCCGGCAGCAGGCCCACCGCCTGATGGAACTGGTCGGCTGCACGGCGCAGGAAATCGACATCCGCCCCAGCTGTCTGCAAATGCTCAAGGACCTGGGCCATCCGGCCGCCGAGGGCACGCCGCAGTACGACATCACGTTTGAAAACGTGCAGGCCGGGGAGCGCACCAATCACCTGTTCCGCCTGGCCAACCATAACGGCGCCATCGTGATCGGCACCGGCGACCTGAGCGAGCTGGCGCTGGGCTGGTGCACCTATGGCGTGGGCGACCACATGTCGCACTACAACGTCAACGCCAGCGTGCCCAAGACCCTGATCTCGCATCTGGTGCGCTGGGTGGCGGAGTCGGGTGTCATTGGCCGCAACGACGCCCAGGTGCTGCTGGACATCCTGGCCACCGAGATCAGCCCCGAGCTGGTGCCCGGCACGGCCGGCGGCCAGCCGGAACAGCGCACCGAATCGACCATCGGCCCTTACGAACTACAGGATTTCAACCTGTATTACACCTTGCGCTACGGCTACGCTCCCGCCAAGGTGGCCTTCCTGGCGCTGACGGCCTGGCGCGACCGCACCCAGGGACGCTGGCCGGAAGGCGAGCATGTTACGCGCAATGAGTACGGCCTGGCCGCCATCAAGAAAAACCTCGGCATTTTCCTGGACCGTTTTTTCCGCACCAGCCAGTTCAAGCGCACCTGCGTGCCCAACGCGCCCAAGGTGGGCAGCGGCGGTTCGCTGTCGCCGCGTGGCGACTGGCGTGCACCCAGTGACTCGCAAAGCGTGGTCTGGCTGGAGAATTTGCGCACTGTTCCGGAACAGGAATGATGATAGTCGCGCGTATCGGTCGTTTTAGCGGAGATTTGACGACGTTTCGCGTTGTAGCGTGATTGAGCGATATGCCGCCAGGCATCTGTCGATTACAATAGGTGCAAGTGAATTCCGTTTTACAAGCTCTGCCGCTTTACATTCTAGGAGAAGTCATGAAACAAATTACCGCTGTCATCAAACCGTTCAAGCTGGATGAAGTGCGCGAGGCGCTGGCGGAAGTCAACGTCACCGGCCTGACCGTGACCGAGGTGAAGGGCTTTGGCCGCCAGAAAGGCCACACCGAGCTGTACCGTGGCGCCGAGTACGTGGTCGACTTCCTGCCCAAGGTCAAGGTCGAAGTGGTGGTGGACGACAACGTGGCCGAGCAGGTGGTGGACTCCATCATCAAGGCCGCCCGCACCGGCAAGATCGGCGACGGCAAGATCTTTGTGCAGAACGTCGAGCAGGTGATACGCATCCGTACCGGCGAAACCGGCCCCGACGCCGTGTAAGGCCGACGCCAGTCCAGCTACTGGCGTTTTTTGTATATCAAAGTTTGGTTATATTAGTTCGGTCCAACTGCAGTTTTCAGTAATATAGTTGCCATCAATTCGGCACCTATAACGACAGCAGAAAGATCGAACCCATGACCAAACGCTCCCTCGCCGGCGCCCTGGTGCGCCGCTCCCGTTCCCGAAAACTGTCCGCCGTGGCGCTGCTGGCTTGCGTGGTCGCGGCCGCCCAACTGTACGCCGCTCCCAGCGTTTATCCTACCGGCGTGACCCGCTACGATACGGCCAAGGCCTGGAACAGCTACGTGCTGTTCAGCGGCCAGGACCAGGCCACCCATCTGATCGACATGAATGGCAACGAGGTGCACCGCTGGGATGCGGAAGGCTTCCCGCCGGTGCTGCTCGATCCTGCCCTGGCCGGCGGCAAGCGCGGCCACATCCTGCTGCAACTGGGCAGCGTGAGCGGCACCTCGAACGAGGGCAATGGCCTGCGCAACCAGTCGATCGGCGAGCTGGACTGGAACGGCAAGGTGGTGTGGCAGTGGGGCGCGGCGGCTGGCGCAGCGGCCCGGGACGCCTACGCGCCGGTGCAGCAACAAGGCGGCGCCGCGCCCGGCGGCAGCGCCAAGCAGCACCACGACTGGCGCCGCCTCGCCAACGGCAACACCCTGGTGCTGGCCAACCTGGTGCAGCAGGTGGCCGGCTTCAAAGCGGCCCAGGTGCTGGACGACGTCATCTACGAAGTCACGCCCAAGGGCGAGATCGCCTGGAAATGGGTGGCTTCCGAACACCTGAACGAATTCGGCTTCACGCCGGCCGCGCTGGAACTGGTCAGGAACGGTGCTTCGCCGCGCGGCAAGGATGCACCGTTCGACTACCTGCACATCAATAACATGTCGGTGCTGGGGCCCAACCGCTGGTACGACGCGGGCGACGCGCGCTTCCATCCCGACAACATCCTGATCGACTCGCGCGAAGCCAATTTCATCGTCATCCTGGACAAGAAAACCGGCAAGGTGGTGTGGTCGCTGGGACCCGACTATCCCAGCCAGCAGCGCGGTCCGCGCACCCTGCCGCGCCCGGTGGACCAGATCACCGGCCCGCACGACGTCCACCTCATCGAGCCGGGACTGCCCGGCGCCGGCAACCTCCTGGTGTTCGACAACCAGGGCGAGGCGGGCTATCCGCGCGTCAGCGTGGGCGTGCAGCCGCGCTCGCGCGTACTGGAGATCGACCCCATCAAGAAGCAGATCGTGTGGGAATACACGGGCGCCGATTCCAACGGCCCGGACTGGGGCTTCTACAGCTCCTTCATCAGCAGCGCGCGCCGTCTGCCCAACGGCAATACGCTGGTCGATGAAGGCATGAACGGCCGCATCTTCCAGATCACGGCCGGCGGCGAAATCGTGTGGGAATACGTCAGCCCGTATTTTGCCGCCACCCCGGTGGCCGGCGCCGGCCGCAAGGTGCTGAGCAACTGGCTGTACCGCGCCCAGCCCGTGCCGTATGACTGGGTCCCGGCCGGCACCCCGCGCAGCGAGAAAGCCGTCACGCCCCCTGACATCAGCAAGTTCCGCGTAGCGACGAACTAGACGCGATCCCGGCGCGCCCATCCCCCCCGGCGCGGCCTCAACCTGCAAACAACACCCCCGTGCCGGCGCATCGTGACTGGCGCGCGGGACGGCTCACGCCTACGACAACTACAAACTGAACGAGGATAAACGATGGATCACGAGATTTTCGCGGAATCGACAGCTTTCCGCACTTACCGCCGCCGCACCGAAGCGGCGCTGCGCTCCGCCCGGCGTCACTACGCCCGGCGTGGCGACGCCCGGCGCCTGGGCGCGCTCAGCGTGCTGACCCTGGCCGTGCTGGCGGCGCCCGCTCCGGCCTACGCCCAGTCGGCGGTGGCGCTGGCGCTGGCCAGCGCCGGCGGCGTGCCCGCGCAGGTAGCGCTGGCTGCCAGCCAATCCGCTGGCGGCGCGGACCCGGACCAGGGCGCCAGCCCGGCCGCCGCCGGCGCCGATGTGGAGCCATCCGTCGCCACCGTTGACGCTGGACCAACCGCCCAGGCAGCCGCCAGCGGCGCCGGCGATGCAGGATCATCCGCCACCGCAGCCGCAGCCGCAGCCGACGGCGCCATCGCGGCCGGCGGCGCCGCCGTCACCGAAGCGGCGGCCGACGCCTCGCTGGAAGTCATCGCCCGCGTCACCGTCTCCACCCGCCGCCGCAACGAAACCTCGCAAAACGTCCCCACCAGCATGAGCGTGCTGGACGACAGGACGCTGGAAAACAACCGCGTCTACCGCGTGCAGGACTTGCAGCAGCTGCTACCCAGCACCACCGTCAACTTCGTGCACGCGCGCCAGCTGAGCTTTGCCGTACGCGGCCTGGGCAACAACACCGCCAGCGACGGCCTGGAAGGCAGCGTCGGCCTGTACCTGGACAACGTCTACCTGGCCCGCCCCGGCATGGCCGCCTTCGATGCGCTCGACGTGCAGCAGCTGGAATTGCTACGCGGTCCGCAGGGCACGCTGTTCGGCAAGAACACCACCGCCGGTGTACTCAACATCACCACCAGACAGCCCACTTTCCGCAGCGAGAATTCGGCCTCGCTGTCGGTCGGCCAGGACAAATACGTGCAGGGCAAGGCCAGCATTTCCGGCGCCTTTTCCGATACCCTGGCGGGCCGCTTGTCGGCCTACAAGACGCATGAAGGCGGCTACATCACCAACGTCTACAACGGCAACAAGGTGCAGGGCGGCGACCGTGAGGGCGTGCGCGCCCAGCTGCTGTTCGAACCGAACGACAGGTTCACGGCGCGCGTCATCGCCGACTACAACAGCGAGGATTCCAACAACGGCACCCTGGTGTTCTACAGCGCCGGCCCCAGCGGCAAGTGGCTGACCCAGGCCGCCGCCGTCGGCGGCCACGTGATCACCAATCCCGGCAACTACCAGGTCAACCTGGACAGCGGTTCGCACGTGACCGTGCATCAGGGCGGCCTGTCGGCGGAAGCCAACTGGAAGCTGGACAACGACACCAAGTTCACCGCCATCAGCGCCTTCCGCTTCTGGAACTTCACCCCGCGCAATGATGACGGCCTGGATGTGCCCGTGACGCTCAACGTGGGCGCCCTGGCGCGCCACCGCCAGTTCACCCAGGAGCTGCGCCTGGCCACGCCCCAGGGCCGCGAGGTGGAATCCGTGGTCGGCGCGTACTACTACTACCAGAACCTGGATAACACCAATTTCACCGACAACGGCGCCCTGGCCGACAAGTTCAACGGCACGCCCACCGGCGCCTGGGCCAACGTCAGCAGCCTGGCGGACGGCCATTTGCGCGTCAACAGCTACGCCCTGTTCGGCCAATCGATCTGGCACATCGATCCGCGCTGGGACCTGACCGGCGGCCTGCGCGCCACCTATGAGGACAAGCGCGCCTACGAAATCCGCTACGCGCCAACCGGCGGCGCGGCTGTCTCCGGCGCCGCGCTGGCGTCGCGCAATGCGCGCTACGGCGCCTTCGATTCGGGCGACGTGCGCCTCAACAACCTGAGCCCGTCCGCGCTGCTGACCCTGGCCTACAAGCTGGACACCGACGTGCTGGCCTACGCCAGCCTGTCGCATGGCGAAAAATCCGGCGGCATCAACCTGACCGTGCCCGGCGCGGCCGGCGTGGCCTCGCTCAAGGTCGACAACGAAAAGGCCAATAACGCCGAGCTTGGCGTCAAGAGCAATTTCTGGGAACGCCGCGCCCAGGTCAACGCCAGCCTGTTTGCCAACATTGTGCGCGGCTACCAGAACAATGCCTACGACCCCGCCACGCTGACTTCCTACCTGACCAATGCCGGCGACGTGCGCAGCCGCGGCGCCGAGCTGGAAACCAGCTTCCTGGTGACGCGCGGCTTCACGCTGGGCTTCAACGGCGCCTTCAACGACGTGCGCTACCTGAAGTACAGCAACGCCCCATGCCCGCCCGAGATCGCGGCCAGCTCGTGCAACCTGTCCGGCCGCGCCGCCCTGGTCAATGCGCCGCGCTGGACCGGCAGCATCAACGCCCAGTACGCGCACGCCGTGACCGACCGGGTGGAGGGCTATGTCAACGCCAACACTTCCTACCGCAGCGAAACCTACGGCACCCTGGACGCCTCGCAGTATTCGAAGATCCCGGCCTACGTCCTGACCAATCTGTCGGCCGGCGCCCGCTTCAAGGCCGGCGGCGCGAAATGGGACGTATCGCTGTGGGCCAAGAACGCGTTCGACAAGCTGTACTACACCAGCATGTGGAACACCAGCTTCGGCGCCTACAACGCCGTGATCGGCACGCCACGCACCGTGGGCCTGACCGCCCGCGCCGATTTCTGATTCAAGGCGACATGCATGACCACCAACAGCAAACGCCGCAGCATCCTGAAAACCCTGCCGGCGCTGGCGCTGGCGCCCTACGTGGCCGGCGCGGATGCGGCCAACGCCAGGGGCGCGCAGCCCAACATCCTGTTCATCCTGGCCGACGACCTGGGCCACGCCGACCTGGGCGTATACGGCCAGACCGATTTCAAGACGCCCAACCTGGACCGCCTGGCGGCGCAGGGCATACGCTACACCCAGGCCTACGCCAATTCGGCGGTGTGCTCGGCCACCCGCTTCGCCCTGATCACGGGGCGCTACCAGTACCGCCTGCGCGGCGGCCTGGAGGAGCCGATCGCCGGCGCTTCCGACACCATCGGCCTGCCGCCCAGCCATCCCACCCTGCCGTCGCTGCTGAAGCAGCAGGGCTATGGCACGGCCCTGATCGGCAAGTGGCACCTGGGCTACCTGCCCACCTTCGGACCGCTAAAAAGCGGCTATGACAGCTTCTTCGGCAACTACGGCGGCGCCATCGACTACTTCACCCACAAGCCGGGCGTCGGTCCCCAGGTCAAGGAAGACCTGTACGAGGGCGAGGTGCCGGTGCACCAGATCGGCTACTACACCGATTTGCTGGGCGCGCGCGCCGTCGATTTCGTCAGGAAGCAGCAGGCCGGCAAACCCTTCTTCCTGTCGCTGCATTACACGGCGCCGCACTGGCCGTGGGAAGGCCCGGGCGACGAGGCGGTGTCGCGCGATATCGACAACATCTTCCACTACGATGGCGGCGACCTGAAGACCTACGGCAAGATGGTCGAATCGCTGGACGCTTCCATCGGCCGGGTGCTGGCCGCGCTGAAAGCCCAGGGCCTGGAGGACAACACCATCGTCATCTTCACCAGCGATAACGGCGGCGAGCGCTTTTCCAGGACCTGGCCGCTGACCGGCCAGAAGACCGAACTGCTGGAAGGCGGCATCCGGGTGCCGGCCATCGTGCGCTGGCCGGCCGCCATCAAGCCGGGACAGGTGAGCGACCAGGTGGCGATCTCCATGGACTGGCTGCCGACCCTGCTGGCGGCGGCCGGCGGTGCGCCCGATCCGGCCTACCCAACGGACGGCATCAACCTGCTGCCCCAGCTGCTGGGCAAGGAAGGCAAGGTCGAGCGCACCCTGCTGTGGCGCTACAAGGCCAACGCCCAGCGCGCCATCCGTTCCGGCGACTGGAAATACCTGAAGATCGGCGGCAACGAATTCCTGTTCGACGTGGCCAAGGACCAGCGCGAGCGCGCCAACCTGGCCAAGCGCCATCCCGAGGTGTTCGCCAGGCTCAAGGAGCAGTGGGGACAGTGGAATCAGCAGATGCTGCCGATCACGGCCGACGTGCGCACCCACGGCGTGAGCGGCAAGGTGCAGGCCGACCGCTACGGCATTCCTGCCTCCGGCAGCGTTCCCGACAGCGACTGAGCCGCCAGAAATGCAACACCGGGGCGGCGGGAATTGTTAATTTGGCTTTACTTTGTGATATCTTGATCGGGCTCGGCGGCGCAGCCTGCGGCCGCCTTCCCGTGAGGCCATCATCATGAACTGCACCCGCCGCTCCATCCTCCTGGGGGCCGTGGGCGCGGCCGGCATGCTTGCGCTGCCGGCCCGCTCCCAGGCTCCCTCTGAATTCGAGACCCTGTTTGCCCAGGCCCTGTCCGATCCGGACGCCCTGGAACGGGTGCGCCTGCTGCGCGAGCAGCCGCTGGTCGGCGGCACCAAGGCGGTGGCGCCGCGCGTCAAGCGCTCGGACCGCAAGGTGGCGGAGGAAGCGGTGCGCATGCTGGTGCTGTTCGAAGTGAGCAGCGAAAGCCGCTACACCGCCAAGTACCAGCAGCCGGTGTGGCCGGGCGGCGACTCCGGCGCCACCATCGGCATAGGTTACGACATCGGCTATGCCACCGAGTCCTGGCTCAGGGATGACTGGAATGGCTATGTGGACGCCGCCACCCTGGCGCGGCTGCGCGGCGCCTGCCGCAAGACCGGCAAGAGCGCCGGCCAGCTGGTACCCGGCCTGCGCGACGTCGCGGTGCCGTGGACGGCGGCCTACAGCCAGTTCACGGAACGCCTGCTGCCGCTGTACGTCGGCGCCACGCTGAACGCGGTGCCGCTGGCGGACCGGCTGTCCGACAAGTCGCTGGGCGCGCTGGTGTCGCTGGTCTATAACCGTGGCGCCAGCTTCAACAAGCCGGGCGACCGCTACAAGGAGATGCGCGCCATCAAGGCCGCATTGGCCAGCGGCGATTACGCCAGCATCCCCGATCAGATACGGCGCATGACGAGGCTGTGGGATCCGGCGCAGTTCGCCGGCCTGCATACCCGCCGCAAGATGGAGGCCGCGCTGTTCCAGGAGGGCCTGGCATGAAGCGCCTCCTGCCCCTGCTGATACTGTGGCTGCTGTGCGCCGGCGCCCAGGCCCAGGGGCCGCAGCGGCTGGCGCTGCTGATCGGGAACTGGGACTACAACGGCAACGGCCGCTACGACGACAATCCAGACGAAGGGCTGCAAACCGATCTGCACCATCCCTGCGAGGACGCCGCGCGCGTCGGGGAGGCGCTGCGCAAGGTCGGCTTCAGCGGGGTCGATACCGTCTGCAATGTCAACAAGGCGCAGTTCGACAGCAGGGTGGCCGATTTCGCCCGCAAGGTGCAGGCGCTGCCCAAGGGGTCGCTGGTGTTCATCTATTACTCGGGCCACGGCACCCAGCAGTACGGCTATGTGTATTCGCTGCCCGTGATGTTCCGCCTGGGCGAGCAGCTCAATACGGCCAAGGTCAACGACCAGATCCGCTACCTGGCCTCGAACGCGGTCGATGTGCAGGCCATGCTGGCCAAATTCCCGGAACGCAAGGACCTCGCCATCTATGTCGCGCTGGACCAGTGCCGCAGCGAGGCGGTGCAGAAGTTCGACGCCTACAACGACATGGTCAACATCCACACGGCGGACAACGTCATGATCCAGTACTCGACCACGCCGGGCGAGACCAGTCCTGACCAGAGCGATTTTTCCAGCCTGCTGGTGCAGGAACTGCTGCGCGGCGGCGACATGGGCAGCGTGGCCTCGCGCGTGTACGGCAAGAGCCTGGCGCTGTTCCGCAGCGGGAAGACCGGCACCTATGCTCGGGCCCATTCCGGCTACGATTTCGGTGCACTGCGCAGCCCCGCGATGCAGCTGGTTGCGTCCAACCTGTCGCCTGCGCCGCCGGCGCTGCCGCCGGTCAAGGATGCGGGCGCCGTGATGCGCAAGCCGCGCCTGTTCCGCAATATCTACGACAACCCTTCCATCGACATCTTCTGGTGCGCAGGCGAGGGGGAGCGCGAGCGCTACGCCACGGCGGTGGGCATCGCGGAAAAGCTGGCCGCCAACGCCGCCAAATATGGCGTTGGCCGGGTGCGGGTGAGGGAGCTGGATGTGAACCAGAACCTGCACAATGGCTTCAACGTGTGGCGCAACCTGATGCGCTTCGATATCGAGGATCCCAAGGAGCGCAAGCTGTTGGAAAGCATCTCGGCCCAGTTCGCCGAACTGGGCCTGCTGCCCCAGCGTGGCACGGGCAATGCCGGCATGCCCACGCCGAACTACGTTTCCGCCTTTATCTGCGCGGGGTTCACGGGACGCTGAATCAGTATTTGAAGATCAGCGGCAGGTGCGGGCGAAAGTCGTGCACCCTGCCTTGGGCACCGTGATCGAAGCCGGCAGCGGCGCCGGTGTATCCTTGCGCGATGGACTCCCTGATTTCCGCCGCCGCGCGCGCCCTGGCTGGCGGCGATGTGCTCGCTGCCTTACAACATGTCTCCCTGCGCGACGATCCGCCCGCGCTGGCCTTGCGCGGGATCGCCATGGCGCAGCTGGGCGAGCACGCGAGGGCGCGCGAACTGTTGCGGCACGCCGCGCGCGGCTTCGGCGCCCACGAGGCGCAGGCACGGGCGCGCTGCGTGGTGGCGGAGGCGGAGGTGGCGCTGGCCATGCGCGACTTCTCCGCCGCGCCGGGCCCGCTGGCGGCGGCGCTGGCGGTGCTGGAGACGCATGAGGACCATGCCAACGCGCTGCTGGCGCGCCTGATTGTCGCACGCCGCCATCTGCTGCTGGGCCGCCTGCACGATGCCGACACCGCGCTGGCCGGGCTGGCCGCCAGGCCCATGCCGGCGCCCTTGGCCGCGATGGCGGGATTGTGCGCGGCCGAGCTGGCGCTGCGCTCGCTGCGTATCGCCGAAGGGCGCGCCGCGCTGGAGCGCGCGCGGCAGGCGGCCGAACAGGCGCGTATCGCGCCGCTGCTGGGCGAGGTGACGGCGGCGCAGGAAGCGCTGTCCCGTCCCGCGGCCCGCCTCGGCCGCCATGGCGGCCAGGTGCTGGATCTCGGCCAGGTGGCGCAATTGCTGGACTCCGGCGTGCTGGTGCTCGATGCCTGCCGCCGTGGCGTGTCGGCCGGCGGCGAGTGGCGTGCGCTGGCGCGGCGTCCCATCCTGTTTGCGCTTGCGCGCGCCCTGGCCGAAGCGTGGCCAGGCGATGTCGCACGCGAGGCGCTGATCGCCTCCGTGTTCCGTACCGCCCGCCCCGACGATACCCATCGCGCCCGCCTGCGGGTGGAAATCGGCCGTTTGCGGGCGCTGCTCAAGGGGCTGGCGCGGATAGAGGCGACCGCGCACGGCTACACGCTACGGCCCGAGGGCGTCGAAGGCGTGGCCGTGCTGGCGCCGCCCGTGGACGGCGAACAAGCCGCGCTGCAGGCATTGCTGGGCGATGGCCTGGCCTGGTCTACCTCCGGACTGGCGCTGGCGCTGGACGCCAGCCAGCGCACGGTACAGCGCGCCCTGGCCGAGCTGGAAGCGCAGGGTAAGGTGCGGGCCATCGGCCACGCCCGCGCGCGGCGCTGGCTGGCGCCGCTGCTGGCCGGATACACGACAATCTTGTTACTCCCCGCCACGCTGCGTATCCCATAAAGTGTGCTTGCAGCGCCGCTTCCGGCGCACCAACAGGAGCCAGCAATGACACAAGAGAGCAAACTGACGCGCCCGGCCGAGATCGTGCGCGAATACGGACCATTCGGGGAGGCAGGGCGCGTCCACGGCGTGACCCACGACGGCAAGCAGGTGTGGGCCGCCACCGGCGAGCGCCTGGTGGCTTTCGATCCCGCCAACGGCGCGGTCACGCGCAGCCTGGAACTGGCCTGCGACGCCGGCACCGCCTTCGACGGCGCTTACCTGTACCAGATCGCCGAACAGCGCATAGACAAGATCGATCCCGCCAGCGGGCAGGTGGTGGCCAGCATCCCGGCGCCCGGTCACGGCCATGACTCGGGCCTGGCCTGGGCCGAGGGCAGCCTGTGGGTGGGCCAGTACCGCGAGCGCAAGATTCATCAGATCGATCCGGCCAGTGGCGCCATCCTGCGCAGCATCGAGTCCAACCGCTTCGTCACCGGGGTGACCTGGGTCGATGGTGAACTGTGGCACGGCACCTGGGAAGGCGAACAAAGCGGGATACGCCGCATCGATCCCCACAGCGGCGCAGTGCTGGAACAGCTGGAGATGCCGGCCGGGACCGGCGTCAGCGGCCTGGAGTCGGACGGCGCCGAGCTGTTTTATTGCGGTGGCGGCGGTACTGGCAAGGTGCGCGCCGTGCGCCGCCGCTGATCACCTGCCGTAGCAGGCCTTCAGGCGCGCGTAATCATAGTAGTGGCTGGAGGGCGCCACGCGCGCGCTGTCGCAGGCGGGCTTGAAGTCGACCTCTTTTTCATTGTGCAGCATGCGCAGCAGCAGGCCGCCCTTGCCGTCGCTGTACAGGTCCCACTGCACATTGGCCGCCATCGGCGCCACCGCCGCGCCGCGCCACGGGCTGCCGGCATAGGAATAGGGCAGGGCGCGCGGCAGCGCTTCCGACATGCCGGGCAGGCCGAGCAGGGTGATGAAGGGGATCACGGTTTCGGCATGGGCGAAGCGCAGCTTGGCCAGGTGCCGCAGGTCGCCGGCCGCCACCGCGTCGGCCTCGGCGAAGAAGTCGTCCAGCAGCCGCCGCGCCATGCGCGAGGTGACACCCTGGTCCTCCAGCGCGCCCGGGCCTTTTTCGTAGAAGGCCAGGGCATCCTCGGCCTGGGCGAACACGGCGGCCGAGGCGGGCGGCATGTAGCGCTTGAAGTCGGGCTGCAGTTCGGCGCGCATGGAGGCGGCGGCGCTGTACACCTCATACAGGGCCAGGCCGGCGTCGGTGACGGAGGCAATGACGGCGCTGCCGTCGCCGCTCAGCTCCACCTCGCGGCCTTGCTCCTGGCCTTGCCGGGCGCTGCCGGCCTGGGCTTGGTTGCCCTGGCCTGCGCTGTGGTGGCGCACTTTGCCGCTGTTGGCGGCTTGCACCTTGCCCTGGTCCAGCGCCGCCAGGAAGGCGGGCGTGAACAGCGGCGCCAGCGCGGCGCGCGCGGCGGCCGCCAGGCCGGGATCGGCGAGCACCCGCTGTTCCACCGCGTGCAGCGCATCGCCCCTGGCGTAGGCCTGGTAGGCCAGGCTGTCCTGCCAGGTGCGGAACAGGGGATCGGTGCTGTCGCTCACCTGGTCCTGCTTGCCCAGCTTGTGGAAGTACAGCAGGTAGCGGTCCGTGCCCTGCGGACGGCTGGCGTGGTCGGTCTCGGCGCGCGGCGCCAGCGAGGGCGGATACACCACCAGCGGCTTCGGGCCGGTCTGCGAGGCCGTCAGCGATTGCACGAAGAAGTAGCCGCTGTCCACGGCGCGGTCCTTGCCCGAGGTGACGACGACGATCTCGCGCCGCGCCGCGCTGGCCGTGGCGGCGTCGCGGAACAGCTCTGGCAGGCGCAGGCGCAGGCGTTGCGCCAGCTGGGTGTGCTCGGCGATGCCCTGCATGGTCTCGTTGCCGTAGCCCGGCCTGGTGATGCCGGCCACGCCATCACCCAGCAGCGCGTTGGCGCGCAAAAAGGCTTCCAGGTCCGGCCCCAGCTCGCGTCCCAGCGCGGTAAGCGCGTGGTCTTTTTCCGCCTGCTGCCACAGGCGGTACAGCGCCAGGTCGGACTTCATGCTGCTCAAGCCGCGCGAACCATGGCGCGCCAGCAGCTGGGTGTGGACCGCGCGGTAGCCGGCGGGAGGCGCCTCGTAGCTGGCGGCGTCCTGCTGCGGGACGTAGGGGGTCTTGGTCTGGTAGTAGCCGTCATCGGCATGGGCGCTGGCGGCGGCCAGCAGGGCAAGCAGCAGCGCGGCCGGCAGGGAGGGGCGTTTCATGAGGCGTGTTCCGTCTTCAGCAAGTAAAAAGGCGGGCGGCGCGCCCGTGGCACGCCGCCCGCCCCGTGAGGGATGGCTCAGAAGTCTACGCGAACATTCAGGCTGGCGGTGCGCGGCGCGCCCACGTTCAGGTAGTTTTCCTGGTAATAGGTCCAGTATTTGCGGTTGGCGATGTTGGCCACGTTGGCGCGGATGCTGACCATCTTGCCGCCCATGCGCGCACGGTAGTTGAAGCCGGCGTCGAACAGGGTCACGCCGGACAGGGTGTGCACATTGGCTGCGTCCATGGCCAGTTCGCCCAGGTACTGGGTGCCGGCGTGCAGCGCCAGGCCGGCCAGGCCTTCCGGCCGCCAGGTGGCCTGCAGCGAGGCCTGGCGGCGCGGGGCGCCGATGGCGCGCTTGCCCACCACGGCCGGCGCCGCGTCTTCCAGGGTGGCGTCCAGGAACATCAGGCCGCCCTCGACCGACAGGTTCTTCGCGGCCTGCACCACGCTGTTCAGTTCCAGGCCCTGGTAGCGGGTCTCGCCGTCCAGCACGTAATAGTTGGCCGCGTTGGTGTACTGGGCCCCGCGCTGGATGCGGAACAGGGCGGCGCTGGCGTTCCACAGGGCGCGCTCGGTTTTTACGCCGATCTCGGCCTGCTTGCTCTTGATGGGCGCGAACACCTGCTTGGCGTTGACGGTGTTGTCCGGCGCGCTGGCGCTCTGCTCCAGGGCTTCCACGTAGCTGGCGTACAGCGAGGTGTCGGCGGCCGGCTTGTACATCAATGCCACGGTGGGGGTGGTCTTGTTGGCCGGGTAGTAGGCGCTGACCTTGCCCTTGGCGTCCCAGGCGGTGTCCTTGAAGCGGGTGTAGCGCAGGCCGCCCAGCAGCGACCATTGTTCGCCGAACTTGAGGGTGTCGGCCACGAACACCGCGTCCTGGGTGGTCTTTTCGTCGTCGTAGGTGCCGCCGCTGTAGTTGATGCCGTACACGGTCAGGATGTTGGGCGAGTACAGGTTGCCGGTGCCCAAGTAGGTCTTGGGCGTGGTCACGGAGGAGGTGGACACCAGCTCCTGGCTCATCACGCCGGCCACCACTTCATGGCCCACGGCGCCGGTGGCGAACTTGCCCTGTACCATGGCCTGGCTTTGTTCGAAGCGGTAGCCGTGGTATTCGGAGGTGACGCGGTCGCGGTAATCGCCGGCGTTGCTGGTGATGTAGTACTGGTCCTTCTTGTACACGCGTATCGATTCCGAGGTGCGGTAGGACAGGCTGGCGGTCCAGTCGGGCGCGAAGCGGTAGTCCAGGCCCACGGTCTGCAGGTTGAATTCGACGTCGCTGCCGGCGCCTATGCTGTTCAATTTGCTTTCGCCGTCGATGGGGCGCGGCATGGCGTTGGTGGTGTTGATCACCACGTCGGTGCCGCCCACGGTCTTGCGGCGCTGGTAGATGCCGTCGTAGGTCAGGGCCAGGTCCTTGCTGACGCGCCACTCCAGGTTCAGGCCGGCCGCGTTGCGGTTGATTTGCCCGCTTTCCTCGGCCACGTCGCCGTCTTCATGCACCAGGTTGAGGCGGTAGCCGAAGCCGCCTTCCTCGCCCAGGCGGCCGCCGGTGTCGATCTGCTCCTTGAAGGCGCCGCCCTGCTGGTAGCCTACGGCCGCCGCGAAGCTCTTGTCGGTGGTGGGGCGCTTGCTGACGTAGTTGATGATGCCGCCCGGGGAACCGAAGCCATACATAAAGCCGGACAAGCCTTTCAGCGCTTCCACGCTCTCGAACATTTCCAGCGGCAGCTCGCTGCCGCGGTTGACTGCGGCCAGGCCGTCCACCTTGTAGCCGTTCAGGTCATCCAGGCGCAGGCCGCGCATCTGCATGGTGGCCGGGTGGGTGCTGATGGCGGGGCTGATGGCGGTCACCGAGGCGTCGTACTTCAGGGTTTCGGCCACGCCGGTGGCCAGGCGGTCCTCGATTTCGTCGCTGCTGACGGCCTTGGTGGAGAAGGGCGTATCGAGCGCGGCGCGGCGGCCCAGGGCGCCGCCGCTGATGCTGTCGCCCAGGGTTTTCTTTTCCGCCGTGGCTTTCACCACGACTTGCGACAGGGGGCCGAGGTTGGCGTCGTCGGCGGATTCGGCGTGGGATGGCTGTAACACGCCGGCGCACAGGCCTGCCGCAACGAGGGCAAGGTGCAAACGGGTGGCGCGGGGAAGAGGGCTGGCGGGAGAGTGGAAGCGCATGGAGTCCTGGCTTGCAGAGTCATAGTTATTGGAGCCGGCGATGGTAGACCAGCGATATGACAGGGATGTGACAGCGGCGCATGCACTATCATGCTGATGCCACGCCAACCAAGGAGACCGTTTGAGATGAAGCGTTCGTACCCGATACCAGTAATCGCGCTGCTCAGTGCATGCGGCATGGCGGCCGCGGCGCCGGCCTCGCCGGATTTCGTCACCGTGAGGGACAGCCATTTTTCGCGCCAGGGCCGCCTCTACACCGTCGCCGGCGCCAACTTGTGGTACGGCGGCCACCTGGGCGCCAGCGATCCCGCCCGCCTGATGACGGAACTGGACCGGCTGCAGTCCATCGGCGTGAACAACCTGCGCGTGCTGGCCATGTCCGAAGCCACGCGCATGGACAGCGCGGTGCGTCCCGCCACCATGTCCGCTCCGGGCCAGTACGATGAACGGCTGCTGCGCGGACTGGACTTGCTGATGGCGGAAGCGGGCAGGCGCGGCATGACGGTGGTGCTTTACCTGAACAATTTCTGGCAATGGTCGGGCGGCATGACGCAGTACCTGAACTGGGCCGAGGGCCCGCCCGCCATCGATCCCAACGTGAGCCGCGACTACAACGGCTACATGCAAAAGACCGCCGCCTTCTACCGCAGCGCGGCGGCGCAGGCCGCATACCGCAAGGCGATCGCCATGCTGGCCGGGCGCGTCAATACCGTCAGCGGCAAGCGCTATGCGGACGACCCGGCCATCCTGTCCTGGCAACTGGCCAACGAGCCGCGTCCCGGCAACGGCCAGGCCACGGCCGGGGACAAGGCCGTGTACGTGCAATGGATAGCCGACACGGCCGGCTACATCCACAGCCTGGACGGCAACCACCTGGTCAGCAGCGGCAGCGAGGGCCTGGCCGGCTCCGCCCAGGACGCGCAGCTGTACCTGGACGCCCACCGCAGCGCGCACATCGATTACCTGACCTATCATCTGTGGCCGAAGAACTGGGGCTGGTTCGATACCGGCAATCCGGCCGCCACCTGGGACGGCGCGATCGCCAAAAGCCGCGACTACCTGAGCCGCCACATCGACCTGGCGCGCCAGCTCGGCAAGCCCATCGTGCTGGAGGAATTCGGCCTGGACCGCGATGGCGGCGCGTTCAGTCCCAAGGCCGGCACCACCATCCGCGACCGGTTCTACCGCGAGGTGTTCGATATCGTCAGCAGCCGCGCCGCCAGGGGCGATCCCATCGCCGGCTTCAACTTCTGGGCCTGGGGCGGCGCAGGCCGGGCCGCCCATGCCGACTACTGGTGGAAGCCGGGCGACGATTTCCTCGGTGATCCGCCACAGGAAGAGCAGGGCCTGTATTCCGTGTTCGACAGCGACGCCGGCACGCTGGCGCTGGTCAAGGATTACGCGGGACGTCTGGCGGCGCTGGCCGGCGCCGGCGTGCCGGCCGCCGGCGTGCCGGCCGCCGGTTCGCCGGCCGCCGGCGTGCCGGCCGCCGGTTCGCCGGCCGCCGGTTCGCCGGCCGCCGGTTCGCCGGCCGCCATGCCGGTTGCCGTGGCGGCCGGCGACAGCCGCGTCGCCGTGATGGGCCGTACCCAGATCTTGCCCGATGGCGCGCTGCGCTTCGCCTATCCCGGCGTGAGCCTGTTCGTGAACGTGGAGGGCACGCGCCTGTCCATGAACGCGGCCGGGGCGCGCGGCCAGAACTACGTGGACGTGATCGTGGATGGCGGCGCACCGCGCACCTTCCGCATCGCGGCCGGCATGCAGGCCGTGCCGCTGCTGGACGGCGCCGCACCGGGACACCACAGTGTCGAAATCGTCAACCGCACCGAGACCCGCTTTGGCGCCGTCACCGTGGCCGGCTTCAACACGGACGGCAAGCTGGTGGCGCCGCCCGCGCTCCCGCAGCGCAAGCTGGCCGTGCTGGGCGATTCCGTCACCTGCGGCGAGGCCGCCGAGCGCCAACCGCACGGCAAGAAGGAAGCCTCGTGGTGGAATGCGCGCCTGTCCTACGGCATGCTGGTGGCCAAGGCGCTGCAGGCCCAGGTGCAGCTGGTGTGCTATGGCGGCCGTGGCCTGGTGCGCACCTGGGACAACAAGACCGACGCCCTCAACCTGGAAGACTACTACCAGCTGGCCGTGGCCGAGAAGGCCAGCCCGGTGCCGTGGGACCAGTCGCGCTACCACCCCGACCTGATCCTGGTCGCCATCGGCACCAACGATTTCGCGCCGGGTGTGCCGGAGCGCGAGCGCTATGTGGGAGCCTACGTGCGGCTGCTGCGCCAGCTGCGCGCCGACCATCCGCAGGCGCGCATCGCGCTGACCGAAGGCTCCATCCTGGAAGGCGCGCAAAAGGAGACGCTGCGCGGGTACATCGCCGAAGCCATCCGCCGCGCGGGCGACGGCCGCATTTACGCGGTGGATTCCTCGCGCCAGCCGGGCGAGGGCGGCGACGACCATCCCACGCTGGCCCAGCACGCGGCCATGGCGGCCGAACTGGCGCCGCAGCTGCGCCGCCTGATGGGCTGGTGACGGGCTGGTGATGGGCGCGTCAGCCACCGCCGGGCTGGTGTTTGGTGTGCCGGTCCCGGGTGGAGTGGTGGCGGCCTGCGCCGATTATTGGATGGCTGCGGCGATGTACTGGCCGGCCTCGGTGGTGCTGGCCGTGCCGCCCAGGTCCGGCGTGCGCGGCCCCGACACCAGCGAGCGCTCGATGGCGGCCAGGATGGCGTCGTGCGCGGCGCGGTGGCCGAGGAAGTCCAGCATCATGGCGCCGGTCCAGATCATGCCGATGGGGTTGGCGATGTTCTTGCCGTAGATGTCGGGCGCCGAGCCGTGCACCGGCTCGAACATGGACGGCAGTTCGCGGGTCGGGTTGATATTGGCCGAGGGCGCGATGCCGATGGTGCCGGTGCAGGCCGGGCCCAGGTCGGACAGGATGTCGCCAAACAGGTTGGAGGCCACCACCACGTCGAAGCGCTCGGGCGACAGCACGAAGCGCGCCGCAAGGATATCGATGTGGTACTTGTCCCAGCGCACGCCGGGGTAATCCTTGGACAGGGCTTCGACCCGCTCGTCCCAATACGGCATGCTGATCGAGATGCCGTTCGACTTGGTGGCCGAGGTCAGGTGCTTTTTCGGCCGGCTTTGCGCCAGCTCGAAGGCGAACTTCAGCACCCGGTCCACGCCGGTTTTGGTGAACACCGCTTCCTGCAGCACGAACTCGCGTTCCGTGCCTTCGAACATGCGGCCGCCCACGGACGAGTATTCGCCTTCGGTATTCTCGCGCACGATGTAGAAATCGATGTCGCCCGGCTGCTTGTTGGCCAGCGGGCAGGGCACGCCCGGCATCAGGCGCACCGGGCGCAGGTTGATGTACTGGTCGAAGTGGCGGCGGAACTTGATCAGGGAGCCCCACAGCGAGATATGGTCGGGCACCGTGTCCGGCCAGCCCACCGCGCCGAAGAAAATGGCGTCGTAGCCCTTGAGCTGCTCGAACCAGTCGTCCGGCATCATCTGGCCGTGCTGTTGGTAGTAGTCGCAGTTGGCCCACTCGAAGGTGGTCCATTCCAGCGGGATGTTGTACAGCCTGGCGGCGGCCTGTACGGCGCGCACGCCTTCCGGCATGACTTCCTTGCCGATGCCGTCGCCGGCGATGATGGCGATTCTGTGGGCTTGCATGGCTGCTCCTGTAGTCGTGATGGAGACAGCATAGCGTTTTCTGCGGCGTTTATAATCGGCTGTAATGTAAATCCATAAAACACGAATCGTGAATAAAAAGGTCGACAACGAGGATTTGCGCGTGTTCGTCACGGCCGCGCGCCGCGCCAGCTTTGCCGGGGCGGCGCAGGAGCTGGGCATGTCGCCGGCCTGGGTCAGCAAGCGCATCTCCATCCTGGAGCAAGCGCTGGGCGTGCGCCTGTTCCACCGCAGCACGCGGCGCGTGGTTGTCAGCGAGCAGGGCGAACAGGTGTACACGCGCGCACTGGCTATATTGGACCACCTGGACCAGTTGTTCGACGATGTGGTGGAGCGGCGCGGCACGCCGCGCGGCGAACTGCGCATCAGCAGCAGCTTCGGTTTCGGCCGCCGCGTCGTCGCACCTGCCGTGGCGCGCCTGGTGGCAGCCCATCCGGCGCTGCAGGTACGCTTCGAAGTGTTCGATCGCGTGGTCGATATCGTCAGCGAAGGCTTCGACCTCGACATCCGCATAGGCGACGACATCGCGCCGCAGCTGATCGCGCGCCGCCTGATGGACAACCGGCGCGTGCTGTGCGCCGCACCCGCCTATCTGAAAAAGCATGGCGCACCGCGCACCCTGGCCGAGCTGTCCGGCCACCGCTGCCTGGCCATCAAGGAGCGCGACCTGCCATTCGGCCTGTGGCGGCTGCGCGCCGGGAGCGGGCGCGAGGAAACCGTCAAGGTGACCGGGCCGCTGTCCACCAACCATGGCGAGATCGCCGTGCAGTGGGCGGTGGCCGGGGCCGGCATCGTGCTGCGCTCGCTGTGGGACGCCCAGCCCTACCTGGCGCGCGGAGAACTGGTGCAAGTGCTGCCCGAGTACCGCCAGGAGGCCAATGTGTGGGCTGTCTATCCGCAGCGCCTGGCCAATTCGGCCAAGGTGCGGGTGTGCGTGGAGTTCCTGGAGCAGGCGCTGGCAGCTCAGACGTCCTCTTAGTTGGAAAAGCCCTGCATGCGTGGCGGCGCGTCGTGACGTATGCCCCACCAGGGCAGGTAGGCGTAATTGGCGCCGCGGGCGCGGAACCATTTCTGGTCCGGCCGGATCGGGCGTACCACGGCGGGCGGCACCACCATCACCGCGACCGGCCTGCCTGCTTCGGTGGCGCCGGCCACCATCACGTTCCTGCCCATGTGGTTGGCGTAGCCTATGGCCAGGGCGACATTGGTCAGCGCGCTGCCGGCGCCCATGTCGCCCAGCAGCGCGGAGGTATTGAAGGTTTGCGCCATGAAGTCCAGCCGGGGCGGCAGCGTGGTGATGGCCTGCGCCAGCGGGCCTATGCGTTCCGAGGACGAGGGATAGGCATTGCCGGCGTCGTGGATGGCGTAGCCTATGTCGGTTATCTGCTTGTTGGCGTTGCGGGCAGCGGCATCGAATACGGCGCTCCAGGCGCGGACCGGGCCGGGGAGTGCGTGATCGGCCGGGTAGCCGGCGCTATCGCCGCTGGCAGGGTAGCCTATCCAGGCCAGCGCGGCGCGCTTGGTGTCGTACTGGGGGCCGGCCAGCACCAGCAGCACCAGGTTTTCGTTGATCTGTTCATCGAGCGGGCGGCTGGGGGCGTCCCAGTTCAGCACCCACACGGTTTCGGCGGGGTGGGCTTTCAGGTAGTCCAGCGCCAGGCTGAGCGACGTGAACCCGGCGTTGGCGCCGCCCATGGTGACGTTGACGTCCGGCGGGGTGGAGCGTGACCAGGTGGTGGGGAGGTGCACGTTTCCGATTTCAAATGCATCGATGATGCGATCGCGGATGGAATCGCGCGCCTCCTTTGCATCAAGCTTGCCGGCGGGGAGCGCGTATTCCACGTGGATGCCTGCCAGTTCACGCCAGGTGCTCCTGTCCTTGAGCGAATGCGCGTTATAAAAATAATTTGAGTCCATGAAGTAGATGTCGTGGAATAGCGAGGTCAGTTTGTGGAAATAGCTTTTTTGATAGTTGGCGAAGGTCGTTGTGCCCTGGTCCCCTGCCACGATGGAAGCGACGTTTCTGATCGAGGAAAAAATATGCGGATGCGATTTGACCATATCATCGTCCACATTGGGCTTGACCAGGCCGAGCGTCCATAGCAGCTCCCATTCGGTGGAGTAGTCCCGGCGGTGCAGCGGGTTCAGCCACTGAACGCCTACGACCTGCGCCAGGTAAGGTTTTTCTGGCACGACCGATGCCGCCGTGGGGACTGGGGGCTTCAATTTGGCTGGTGTACATGCCGCCAGAAGAAAAATGAGAAAGAGTGCTATTAGCGTGACCGCGAAGTACGTTTGCATTGGAATTCCCGCTGTGGTTTTCATGGATGGCCTCGTTGGCTTTGACGTGGGTTTTGTCTTTGATCTGCGATCTTCTCCGGCATCTTCACTTCACTGTTCAGTACCACCCACTCATGCAGTGGCTTTTTTTCAATGGTTCCATTATCAAAGTGCTCGAAAAACGGGAGGTGGCTTGCCAGCTTTATGTCTTTCAATAGCCGCCAATCCGCAGCCTTGCGCAGCAACAGCAGGTCGCGCTGGCTGATCGTGCAGATGCCGACCGCCACGTCGTAGGCCAGCGCCTTGCGGGCGTGCATGTCGTTGGTGAGGATGGTGGAATGGTCGGTGGCGTTGGCTTCCGCTCCTGCGAGCAGCGCGCGTTCTATCTCAGCCTCGCGCCATGTGGTGTACTTTGCGCTGGCGGTTTCCGGCTGGTCTTCCTCCACTACCGCCGCACCCGGCGCGACCATGCCGGCACGCCGCGCCTTCATGCGCAGCATCGCGTGGTGCTCGTAGCGTAACGAGGCTTCGTCCGCTTCGCTGCCCAGTGCCTGGTCGGTGCCGCCATCGGGGGTGGCGTGCACGCCGCCATAGCCAGCGCCGGCCTTGCGCTGGCGCTGGATATTGCGTTGCTGGCCGGGCGGGTCGTAGCCTTCGTCGAACTGGTCGCTGCGGTTGCCGTGGCGTTTGGATTGCGGCAGGAATGGTTGCGGCAAATCCGGCGCCTCTAGCGGTACCGACCAGTCGTCGGGCGGCGTGGCGTTGATGCGGCTGGTGATGACGCTGGTCAGGATCAGCGGAACCGGCGAAGTGACTAGGGTGGCCGCCTTGCCTATCCAGCTGCGGGATGCTTCCATCGCCCGTCCAAGCGCGAAGCGCGCCGGTTTCGAGGCCGGATACCAGTATGCGTTGCTGCCGCGTTCGGGCCGCCGCCAGTGATGGTCCCAATAGTGATAGCGCCCTTGCCGTCCGACTTCAAAGCCCTGCGCGAACACGCGCTGCACCAGCACCCCGGCCGCGCCGGTGCGTTCGATGTCGCTGGGCCGTCCGTCCATACGCTGGTCGGACAGTCCGCACCAGCCTATGCCGTGCACCGGCGTGGCGGAAATCACCTGGTCGTGCGGGTTGCAGTACAGCGTCACCCGGCCATAGGACGAGGTGCCAGCCGGGTAGCCATGGCGTTCCCGATCGGAGGTGGTGGTAAAACCGGCCTGCTCGTTGGCGCACTCCTGGTCGATGCGCGCCGCCGTTTGCACGGTAGCCAGGGCCGAGCGTTCGCGTATGATGTTGAAGAAGGCGCCCAGTGTGGCGTCGCGCGCCGCCTGGGTCTGACGTCCCGTGCGTCCCTGGCGGTCGCGCATGCCTCCCTGGCTCCAGTTTTCGATGAAGTTGTCCGGCTTGAGGCTGTAGGGCGGATTGCACAGCACATAGTTATCCGCCACACAGGCGCCCTTGCGGCCATTGCCATCGGTGGCGGGCGGCAGGCGCTCGCCCAGGAAGGCGGCCGCCGTTCCCACCATATTGCCCTGGCTGTGGCAGACCATGGTGATGGGCACATCGGCCTGCTTCTGGCGGATGGACTCCACCAGCCTGGCCAGCCGGTAAGCCGCCAGCACGAAGTAGGCGCGCGGCGGGCAGTCAAATATCTGCCGTCCCGGCTCCGGGTTCATGTGCTGCACCTGCCACCACAGGAACAGTTCATCCGACAAGCCACTGCCCCACAAATCGGGCAGGGTGCTGCAGCCGTTGGCGAACGGCCCGCCGCCCCAGTAGTTGTTCTCGTTCAGGTAGATGCCGGCGCCGTAGCGCTGTAGTTCGTCGGCGCTGGCCTTGTAGCCCCAGCGGAAGCGTATCACTGGCGAGCGGCTGCCGCTGTCGTCGATGAAGCTGTTGGGATTGACCAGCGGGCTGATGAAGCCATCCCCGGTCAGTTCGGCGCCGTAGCGTACCGGCGCCAGTTGGCCGCCCTGCGGCCCGGCGTACAGCAAGTCCTGGTCACGGCGGCGCAGGCGCTCGTTCAGGCCGGCGCACAGGCCGCGCTCGGCCTCCTCGTACCACTCGCCGTCCGAATTCACGCCGTGGACCAGGATGACGATACCGGGCAGCGGCAGGGGCCAGGGAATCAGGGCGTCGCCGCCACCGGGCCATGGCAGGATGGTGTCCAGGTAATCGGCTGTTTGCATGGCGTCTCCTTGGGGGAAATGCCCAGTATTGCCGCCCTGGCCGCAAGCCGGCTTGGGATGGCGCAAGCCTGCTCAGGGAAGTCGGCCAATCGCCGCTATGTGTCGCCCGGTAGCCGTTTTTTGCAGTTCGTCGCAATCCGGATGAGGGCAGGGAAGCGCTTCGCTATAGTGATCACATACCCACTGCATACGAAGGAGCGCATCATGAACATCGCTAAAAACATGGAAGCCATCTTCCTCGCTGTCGCCGTGCTGGGCGGCGCCACCGCCTACGCCACCGCCGCCCAACCGGAAATCGTGGTGCCCTACAGCACCCCGGTAGTGGCAGCCGCCCAGGCCGATCAAGCCATGCCTGTCGTTGTTGTCGCCGCCAAGCGCCTGTCCGCCGCGGAAAAAGCCGCTCTGGTGCAATAACACGCGGCGGGCGATTGCCTGCCGCCGCCATGGGCTGCTACATTAGCCGCCACGGCGCCGGTCCCAAACGCCGCGCTGGCCGCTAATGGCGAAGAGAACTACACGAGGAATCGACTATGACGAAATTTTTCCAATTTGGCTTGCTGTTCGCCGCGTTCTGCGCGCTGTTTGGCCGCGCGAACGCCGAGGACAACCTGACCGAGACGCGCTCCATCGATGCGCGCGTGGTGCGGGTCAAGCTGGACGGCATGATAGACCTGAAGCTGCGCCAGGGCGCCTCGCCGGCGCTGGTGATCATCACGGACAAGCGCTACACGGGCAAGGTCAACGCCTCGCAGGCCGGCGACACCCTGCACCTGGACACCGAGGCACGCGGCCTCAAGCTGAGCCACGCCATGGTGCGCGCCGAACTGGTGCTGCCCATGCTGCGCGAGGTGGTGTCGGAAGGTGTGGGCACCACCGAGATCAACGGTTTCAGCGGCGACGAACTGGAGCTTACCCTGGATGGCGCCGGCTCCATGAAGCTCAACGGCGACTACAAGCGGCTCAAGGCCAACCTGGGCGGCGTCGGCAACATGCAGCTGTGGGTCAGCGAGAATGACAGCGTGGACCTGGACCTGCGCGGCGCAGGCTACATCACGCTGGGCGGGCGCAGCAAGATGCTGCGCGCCACCCTGGGCGGACTGGGCGGCCTGAATGCCCAGCAGTTCCAGGCCGAGTCCGTGAACGTGGACCTGAGCGGGCTGGGCAACGCCACCGTCAATGCCAGGGCCAACGCCGTGCTGAACCTCAGTGGGTTGGGCTCGGTCACGGTGTACGGCAAGCCCCTGAACCGCGATGTGACAGTGGATGGGCTGGGCAAGGTCAGCTGGAAGTAAACACCAAGCAGTTAGGGGAACCGGAGGGGTCTCCGGAACAAGAAGAGAGAAATACCCAATCTGACGCGACATGAAAAAACTATTATTAGCGATAGGCCTGCTGCTGGGCGTCCAGTACGCAGCCCAGGCCGGCTTCGCCGAAGGCGCCACCGCCTACAACAACAAGAATTACCAGCTGGCCTACCGCGAGATCGCGCCCCTGGCCAATGCCGGCAATCCCGACGCCGAGCATCTGCTGGGCTTGATGTACTACATGGGCCGCGGTGTGCCGCAGGACTACAAAAAGGCGCTGGAATGGCACCGCAAGGCCGCGCTCAAGGGCAAGGCCGACGCCCAGTACGTGGTGGGGGCCATGTATTACACGGGCAATGCCGTGATCCAGGACCACAAGCAGGCCGTGGTCTGGTTCCGCAAGGCGGCCGAGCAGGGCCATGCCGAGGCCCAGCAGGTGCTGGGACTGATGTACCGCTACCACATAGGCGGCATGCCCCAGGATAATGTGATTGCCTACATGTTGTGGAACCTGGCGGCGGCCGGCGGCTCGGCCAATGCGGCCGAGCAGCGCGCCGCCATCCTGCGCAGCATGACCCAGGAGCAGATCGAGGAGGGCCAGGCGCTGTCGGCCGCGTGGAAGCCGAACACGCCACTGCCCCAAAAGTCCCGCACCGGCGGCAGCTAACGCCTTTCTCGATGCGAGCATGGCGTCGTTGCCGCTCCTTGCCGTGCAGGCGCACTGCCTTCGGCGCCCCGGCCTTGCCCGCGCCTGGCCCTGACGCTGAGTAGGGCCAACGCTGAAATTGCCGCCGCGCTGCAGCAAATTTCCGGCTGGCGTACAATCGTCCTTTCTCCAGAAAGGGTGACATGCGCGCGATAGAAATCACTCAACCGGGTTCGCCCGAGGTGCTGCAGGAATGTGAACGTCCCATCCCGGCCGTCAAGGCCGGCGAACTCCTCATCAAGGTGCACGCGGCCGGCATCAACCGGCCCGACGTGTTCCAGCGCCAGGGCAGCTACGCGCCGCCGCCCGGCGCCTCCGACCTGCCGGGCCTGGAAGTAGCCGGCGAAATCATCGATGGCGATCTGGCCGGCACCGGTTTCAAGAAGGGCGACGCCGTGTGCGCCCTGGTGCAGGGCGGCGGCTACGCCGAATACTGCGTGGCGCCGGCCGCCCAGTGCCTGCCGGTGCCCAAGGGCTTGTCCATGCTGGAGGCGGCCTCGCTGCCGGAAACCTTCTTCACCGTCTGGAGCAACGTATTCGACCGGGTCCGCCTGGCCGGCGGCGAAACCCTGCTGGTGCAGGGCGGCACCTCGGGCATAGGCGTGACCGCCATCCAGCTGGCCACGGCCATGGGCCACCGCGTATTCGCCACCGCCGGCAGCGAGGACAAGGCGCGCGCCTGCGAGAAGCTGGGCGCCGAGCGCGGCATCAATTACAAGGCCGAGGATTTCAGCGCCGTGGTCAAGTCGCTCACCAACGACCGTGGCGTGGATGTGATCCTCGACATGGTGGGTGGCGACTACCTGCCGCGCGAGATCGCCTGCCTGGCCGACGACGGCCGCATTGCCGTGATCGCCCTGCTGGGCGGCGCCAAAGCCACCCTGGACCTGGGCCAGGTGCTGCGCCGGCGCCTGACGGTCACCGGTTCCACCCTGCGGCCGCGCTCCGTGGCCTTCAAGGGCGCCATCGCGGCCCAGCTGCGCCAGCGCGTCTGGCCCATCATAGAGTCCGGCAAGATCAAGCCCGTGATCTACCAGGTGTTCCCACTGGAGAAGGCCGCCGCCGCCCATGCGCTGATGGAAAGCAGCGCCCATGTGGGCAAGATCATGCTCCAGGTAATCTAATTAACAACAACCCGGTTTGACCGGCCTTCTGACCGCACGGTAAAATAGCGGGTTATTACATATTCTGGCCTCCACGATGCGTCGCAAACTAGTACTCGGTAATTGGAAAATGAATGGCAGCCGCAGCGCCAACAGCGCGCTGCTGTCCGGCATCCTGGCCGGCCTGGATGCGCAGGCCGGCGCCGACTGCGGCGTCTGCGTGCCCGCTCCCTACCTGGCCCAGGCCGAGGCTGAACTCCAGGGCACGGCCGTGGCCTGGGGCGCGCAGGATGTGTCGGTGCACGCCAGCGGCGCCTATACCGGCGAGGTGTCGGCCGCCATGCTGGCCGATTTCGGCGCCCGCTATGTGCTGGTCGGCCACTCGGAGCGCCGCAGCTACCACCAGGAGAGCAATGCCGTGGTGGCGCAGAAGGCCGTGGCGGCCCTGGGCGCCGGCCTGACCCCGGTGGTGTGCGTGGGCGAGACCCTTGCCGAGCGCGAAGCCGGCCACACCGCGCAAGTGGTGTCGGCCCAGCTGGACGCCGTGCTGGAAGCCCTGCCGGCCGCCGGCCTGTCGCGCATCGTACTGGCCTACGAGCCGGTGTGGGCCATCGGCACCGGCAAGACCGCCACCCCGGCCATGGCGCAGGAAGTGCACCAGTTGCTGCGCGCCGGCGTGGCGGCCAGGGATGCGGCGGTGGCAGCCGAAGTGAAGATCCTGTACGGCGGCAGCATGAAGCCGGACAATGCGGCGGAATTGCTGGCCCAGCCCGACATCGACGGCGGCCTGATCGGCGGCGCGGCGTTGAAGGCGGCCGATTTCCTGGCCATCATACAAGCGGCTTAATCGCCGCGTGTAATAAACCGGTTTCACTGCGGTGGAAACTTAACGATACAAAGTAGTTAGCTTAATTAATCTGGGAATGGAATAACATGAACACCTTGTTCAATCTGATCGTTATCGTGCAGGTTTTGTCGGCCCTGGCCATTATCGGCCTGGTGCTGCTGCAGCACGGCAAGGGCGCCGACATGGGTGCGGCCTTCGGGTCCGGCGCTTCCGGCAGCCTGTTTGGCGCCACCGGCTCCTCCAACTTCATGTCGAAGTCGACCGCCATCGCGGCCGTGGTGTTCTTCAGCGCCACCCTGGCCCTGTCCTACGTGACCACCCATCAGGGCGGCGGCAGCGTGAGCGGCGGTGTGATGGAGAAGGCGGTTCCTGCTGCCCCGGCCGCACCGGCCCCGACTACTGGCGCGGGCGCAATCCCCGCCACTACCGCACCGGCAGCCCCGGCAGCGGCCGCACCGGCATCGTCGGCACCCGAAGCAGCGCCGGCTGGCGCGGCAGGCGCCATCCCGAAATAACATGAGAATGAACTAATCTCAACTGAATCGTAGTTTTATCGTTTTTCTTCTTGTTTTACCGCAATACGCATTAACAAATGCGGGAAAACACAGTAGAATAATGGCCTTAATGCCGACGTGGTGAAATTGGTAGACACGCTATCTTGAGGGGGTAGTGGCGCAAGCTGTACGAGTTCGAGTCTCGTCGTCGGCACCAGAAATCAGAGGCCAGCGAAGGTGGTAACCATAGCTGGCTTTTTTACGAGGATGTGTCGTTCGATCCTGGTCTACGCTGATTGGGGCGAACGTCAAAACGCACCGCAGGACACCGCAGTGCGCCGTGTTAACTGACCAAGAGAAGCTCATCAATCGTGAACCTCGAAAATTACTTCCCCGTACTGCTCTTCATCCTCGTCGGCCTCGGTGTCGGCATCGTGCCCCAGGTCCTGGGCCACATTCTGGGCCCGAACAAGCCCGACGCGGTCAAACTGTCCCCCTATGAGTGCGGCTTCGAAGCGTTCGAAGATGCGCGCATGAAGTTCGACGTGCGTTACTACCTCGTCGCTATCCTCTTTATTTTGTTCGATCTGGAAACGGCATTCTTCTTCCCGTGGGGCGTATCCATGCGCGAACTGGGCTGGGGCGGCTTCGTGACGATGATGGTGTTCATCGCCGAATTCGTGGTCGGTTTTTGGTATATCTGGAAGAAAGGTGCCCTTGATTGGGAATAAGCCATGGCTATTGAAGGCGTATTAAACGAAGGTTTCGTCACTACCTCGCTGGACTCGGTGATCAACTGGGCGCGCACCGGGTCGATGTTCCCGATGACGTTCGGTCTGGCCTGCTGTGCAGTGGAAATGATGCACGTGGGCGCGGCCCGCTACGACATGGACCGCTTCGGTGTCGTGTTCCGCCCCTCGCCGCGCCAGTCCGACGTGATGATCGTGGCCGGCACCCTGTGCAACAAGATGGCGCCCGCCCTGCGCAAGGTGTACGACCAGATGCCGGAACCGCGCTGGGTGATCTCCATGGGCTCGTGCGCCAACGGCGGCGGCTACTACCATTATTCCTACTCCGTGGTGCGCGGCTGCGACCGCATCGTGCCGGTGGACGTCTACGTGCCGGGCTGCCCGCCCACGGCCGAGGCTCTGCTGTACGGCATCATGCAGCTGCAGAACAAGATCAAGCGGACCAACACGATCGCACGCTAACCGGGGCCGCCACTGACTATGACTACACAATTGGATGTACTGAAAAACGCCCTCGGCACCGCCCTGGGCGAACGCGTTAGCGCTACCCTTGCGCTGGGCGAGCTGACCATCGAGGTCAAGGCCGCCGACTACTACGCCGTGATGCAAACCCTGCGCGACGACCCGTCGCTGCACTTCGAACAGCTGATCGACCTGACCGCCATCGACTACCTGAACTATGGTGAAGGCAGCTGGGACGGCCAGCGTTTCGCCGTGGTGGTGCACCTGCTGTCCGTCAAGCACAACTGGCGCCTGCGCGTGCGCGCCTTCTGCCCGGACGACGACATGCCGCTGCTGCAGTCCGTCACGCCGCTGTGGCGCGCCGCCAACTGGTACGAGCGCGAAGCCTTCGACATGTTCGGCATCCTGTTCGAGAACCACAACGACCTGCGCCGCATCCTGACCGACTACGGCTTCATCGGCCATCCGTTCCGCAAGGACTTCCCGGTGTCGGGCTATGTCGAAATGCGCTACGACCCCGAGCAGAAGCGCGTGATTTACCAGCCGGTGACCATCGAGCCGCGCGAAAACGTGCCGCGCGTCATCCGCGAAGAAAATTACGGGATCAAATAATGGCTGAGATTAAGAACTACACCCTGAACTTCGGTCCGCAGCACCCGGCAGCGCACGGCGTGCTGCGCCTGGTGCTGGAGCTGGACGGCGAAGTCATCCAGCGCGCCGACCCCCACATCGGCCTGCTGCACCGCGGCACCGAGAAGCTGGCGGAACAGAAGACCTACCTGCAATCCGTGCCTTACATGGACCGGCTCGACTACGTCTCCATGATGTGCAACGAGCACGCCTATGTGATGGCCATCGAGAAGCTGCTGGGCCTGGAAGTGCCGCTGCGCGCGCAATACATCCGCGTCATGTTCGACGAGATGACCCGCATCCTGAACCACCTGATGTGGCTGGGCGCGCACGCGCTGGACGTGGGCGCCATGGGTCCTTTCCTGTACTGCTTCCGCGACCGCGAAGACCTGTTCGACTGCTACGAGGCGGTGTCGGGCGCGCGCATGCACGCGGCCTACTACCGTCCGGGCGGCGTGTACCGCGACCTGCCGGACAGCATGCCGCAGCACAAGCCATCCATCATCCGCAGCGCCAAGGCCATCGCCCAGCTCAACGAGAACCGCCAGGGTTCCATGCTGGACTTCATCGAGGACTTCACGCGCCGCTTCCCCACCTATGTGGACGAATACGAGACCCTGCTGACCGACAACCGTATCTGGAAACAGCGTACCGTCGGCATCGGCGTGGTGTCGCCGGAAGACGCGCTGGCCATGGGCTTCACCGGCGCCATGCTGCGCGGCTCGGGCATCGCCTGGGACTTGCGCAAGCAGCAGCCGTATGAAGTCTACGACTTGATGGACTTCGACGTGCCGGTCGGCACCAACGGCGACTGCTACGACCGCTACCTGGTGCGGGTGGAAGAACTGCGCCAGTCGAACAAGATCATCAAGCAGTGCGTGGAATGGCTGCGCAACAACCCGGGCCCGGTCATCACCGACAACCGCAAGGTGGCCCCGCCCAGCCGCGTGGACATGAAGACCAACATGGAATCGCTGATCCACCACTTCAAGCTGTTCACCGAAGGCTTCCACGTGCCGCCGGGCGAGGCCTACAGCGCGGTCGAGCACCCGAAAGGCGAGTTCGGCGTGTACCTGGTGTCGGACGGCGCCAACAAGCCGTACCGCATGAAGCTGCGCGCGCCCGACTACGCCCACCTGCAGTCGCTCGATGAAATGGCGCGCGGCCACATGCTGGCCGACGCCGTGACCATCATCGGCACCCAGGACATCGTGTTCGGCAGTATAGACCGCTAAGTGCGAGAGGCAGAAAAGATTATGTTATCCGAGCAGTGTTATCAAAAAATCGACCGCGAGCTGGCCAAGTACCCGGCCGACCAGCGGCAATCGGCCGTGATGGCCGCGCTGGCCCACGCGCAAGTGGAGCTGGGCTGGGTCTCGCCCGAGACCATGAAGGAACTGGCCGACTACATCGGCATGCCGGCCATCGCCGTGCAGGAAGTGGCCACCTTCTACAACATGTACAACCTCAAGCCGGTCGGCAAGCACAAGATCACCGTGTGCACCAACCTGCCGTGCGCCCTGTCCGGCGGCGAGCGCGCCGCGCACCACCTGAAGGAAAAGCTGGGCATCGACTACCGTGAAACCACGGCCGATGGCGAGTTCACCCTGATGGAAGGCGAGTGCATGGGCGCCTGCGGCGACGCGCCGGTGCTGCTGGTGAACAACCACCGCATGTGCAGCTTCATGACCAACGACAAACTGGACGCCCTCGTGGAGGAACTCAAGAAATGACGTCGCTCCACAACCGACACATCGACCCGGTCATCCTGGCCGGCCTGGACGGCCAGAACTGGCACCTGGAAGACTACGTGAAGCGCGGCGGCTACAGCGCCCTGCGCCGCATCCTGGAAGAGAAAATCTCCCCCGAGCAGATCATCGCCGACCTCAAGGCCTCGTCGCTGCGCGGCCGTGGCGGCGCCGGCTTCCCGACCGGCCTCAAGTGGAGCTTCATGCCGCGCCAGTTCCCGGGCCAGAAGTACCTGGTCTGCAACACAGATGAAGGCGAACCCGGCACTTTCAAGGATCGTGACATCATCCGCTACAATCCCCATGCCCTGATCGAGGGCATGGCCATCGGCGCTTACGCCATGGGCATCACGGTGGGCTACAACTACATCCACGGCGAGATCTTCCAGGAATACCTGCGCTTCGAGGAAGCGCTGGAAGAGGCGCGCGCCGCCGGCTTCCTGGGCGACAAGATCCTCGGTAGCGAGTTCAGCTTCCAGCTGCACGCCCACCACGGCTATGGCGCCTACATCTGCGGCGAGGAAACCGCGCTGCTGGAATCGCTGGAAGGCAAGAAAGGCCAGCCGCGCTTCAAGCCGCCATTCCCGGCCTCGTTCGGCCTGTACGGCAAGCCGACCACCATCAACAATACCGAGACCTTCGCGGCCGTCCCGTTCATCCTGAACATGGGTGCGGACAAGTACCTGGCCATCGGCAAGCCGAACAACGGCGGCTCCAAGATCTTCTCGATCTCGGGCGACGTCAACCTGCCGGGCAACTATGAAGTCCCGCTGGGCACGCCGTTTGCCAAGCTGCTGGAACTGGCCGGCGGCATGCGCGGCGGTAAAAAGATCAAGGCCGTGATCCCCGGCGGTTCCTCCGCCCCCGTGATCCGCGGCGAGCTGATGATGGAAACCGACCTGGATTACGATTCCATCGCCAAGGCCGGCTCCATGCTGGGCTCGGGCGCGGTGATCGTCATGGACGAGACCCGCTGCATGGTCAAGGCCCTGGAGCGCCTGTCCTACTTCTACTTCGAAGAGTCGTGCGGCCAGTGCACGCCCTGCCGCGAGGGCACGGGCTGGATGTACCGCATGGTGCACCGCATCGAGCACGGCCAGGGCCGCCCGTCGGACCTGGACATGCTGAACTCGATCGCCGACAACATCCAGGGCCGCACCATCTGCGCCCTGGGCGATGCCGCCGCGATGCCGGTGCGGGCCTTCGTCAAGCAATTCCGCGAAGAATTTGAATATCACGTCGAGCACAAGCACTGCTTGGTGCCCGCCTACATTTAAGCTGCGTCAGGTAACGATCACCATGGTTGAAATCGAAATAGACGGCAAAAAAGTCGAAGTCCCTGCTGGTAGCATGGTGATGGACGCCGCCAACAAACTGGGAACCTACATTCCGCACTTCTGCTATCACAAGAAATTGTCGATTGCAGCGAACTGCCGCATGTGCCTGGTCGAAGTGGAGAAGGCCCCCAAGCCTTTGCCCGCTTGCGCCACGCCCGTGTCGCCCGGCATGATCGTGCGCTCCGCGTCCGACAAGGCCACGCATGCGCAGAAGTCCGTCATGGAATTCCTGCTGATTAACCACCCGCTGGACTGCCCCATCTGCGACCAGGGCGGCGAATGCCAGCTGCAGGACCTGGCCGTGGGCTATGGCAAGGGCCAGTCGCGCTACGAGGAAGAAAAGCGCGTCGTGACCCCGAAAGATGCCGGCCCGCTGGTGTCCATGCAGGAAATGGCGCGCTGCATCCAGTGCACCCGCTGCGTGCGTTTCGGCCAGGAAGTGGCCGGCGTCATGGAGCTGGGCATGATAGGCCGCGGCGAGCACTCGGAAATCACCGCGTTTGTCGGCCAGACCGTCAACTCCGAAATGTCGGGCAACATGATCGACCTGTGCCCGGTCGGCGCCCTGACCTCGAAACCGTTCCGCTACAGCGCCCGTACCTGGGAACTGTCGCGCCGCAAGTCCGTGTCGCCGCACGATGGCCTGGGCGCCAACCTGATCGTCCAGGTCAAGGGCGGCAAGGTCAAGCGCGTGCTGCCGCTGGAAAACGAAGCCGTCAATGAATGCTGGATCTCGGACAAGGACCGCTTCTCGTATGAAGGCCTGGACAGCGCCGACCGCCTGACCCAGCCCATGCTCAAGCAGGGCGGCGAGTGGAAGGAAGTGGACTGGCAAACCGCGCTGGAATACGTGGCGCACGGCCTGAAGAACATCAAGCACGAGCACGGCGCCAACGCGCTGGGCGCGCTGGCCACCCCGCACTCCACCCTGGAAGAGCTGCACCTGCTGCAAAAGCTGGTGCGCGGCCTGGGTTCGGACAGTGTCGATACCCGTCTGCGCCAGAGCGACTTCGCGCTGGCGGACGTCAAGCCCTGGCTGGGCATGTCCATCACCGAGTTCGGCGCCCTCAACCGCGCCTTCGTGATCGGCTCCTTCCTGCGCAAGGACCATCCGCTGCTGGCCACCCGTTTGCGCCTGGCCGTCAAGGGCGGCGCGCAGCTGAACCTGCTGCACGCTACCGACGACGACCTGCTGATGAACGTCGCCAACAAGATCATCGCCGCGCCGTCCGACTGGCTGGCCGCGCTGTCGCAAGTGGTGGCCGCCGTGGCGCTGGCCAAGGGCGTGGCCGCTCCGGCCGGATTCGAGGGCGTGCAAGCCTCCGACGCCGCCCAGGCCATTGCCGCCAGCCTGCTGTCGGGCGAGAGCAAGGGCGTGTTCCTGGGTAACGCCGCCGTCCAGCATCCGCAAGCGTCGGCGCTGCACGCCGCCGCCCAGTGGATCGCGGAGCAGACCGGCGCCAAGCTGGGCTACCTGACCGAGGCCGCCAACACCGTGGGCGCCTACCTGGCCAACGCCAACGCCGCCAACGTGGCCGCCTTCAGCACCCCGAAACAGGCTTACCTGCTGCTGAACGCCGAACCGGAACTCGATACCGCCAACCCGCAATTGGCCACCGAAGCCCTGAAGCACGCCGAAATGGTGGTGGTGATGTCGGCCTACAAGCATGGACTGGACTACGCCGACGTGCTGCTGCCCATCTCGCCCTTCAGCGAAACCTCGGGCACCTTCGTCAACTGCGAAGGCCGCGCGCAAAGCTTCAACGGCACCGTCAAGCCGCTGCTGGAAACCCGCCCCGCGTGGAAAGTGCTGCGTGTGCTGGGCAACATCCTGGGCCTGGCCGGCTTCGACTACGACACCTCGGAACAGGTGCGCGACGAAGTGCTGGGCGCCGGCGTGACCGATGTGTCTTCCCGCCTCAACAACGTGTCCAGGCAAGCCCTGGTGGCCGCCGCCGCCAACCCCGCCGCCGGGGTCGAACGCGTCGCCGACGTGCCGATTTACTTTGCCGACGCCATCGTGCGCCGCGCCGAGTCGCTGCAGAAGATGGCCGACGCGGCCGCGCCCCAGGCCCACCTGCCGGCGCAACTGGCGCAGCAACTGGGCGTCGCCGCCGGCGACAAGGTAAAAGTCACCCAAGGCTCGGGCAGCGCCATCCTGGTTGCCGCCGTGGACGCCAAACTGCCGGCCAACACGGTCCGCGTCGCCGCCGCGCACGCTTCGACCGCCACGCTGGGCGCCATGTTTGGTCCGATTACCGTTGAAAAAGCAGGGGAGGGTAAATAATGGCTCTGCCTGAATTCGTCACCGCAATCCATACTGCCGGCGCCACCAGCGTGCTGGCTCCGGTCTGGCCGCTGGTCTGGACCTTGATCAAGATCATCTGCGTGCTGCTGCCGCTGATGGGCCTGGTGGCATACGCCACCCTGTGGGAACGCAAGCTGATCGGCTGGATCCAGATCCGTATCGGCCCCAACCGCGTCGGTCCCATGGGCCTGCTGCAGCCCATCGCCGACGCGCTCAAGCTGCTCTTCAAGGAGATCATCACCCCGACCAAGGCCAACGCCGGCCTGTTCGTGATCGGCCCCATCATGACCATCATGCCGGCCCTGGCCGCGTGGTCGGTGGTGCCCTTCGGTCCGGAAGCGGTGCTGGCCAACGTCAACGCCGGCCTGCTGCTGCTGCTGGCCATCACCTCGATGGAGGTGTACGGCATCATCATCGCCGGCTGGTCGTCGAACTCGAAGTATTCCTTCATGGGCGCGATGCGCGCCTCGGCCCAGATGATCTCGTACGAGATCGCCATGGGCTTCGTGCTGGTGGTGGTGCTGATGGTGTCCGGTTCGCTGAACTTCATCGACATCGTCAAGGGCCAGCAAGCCGGCTACTTCGTCGAGCATGGCGCCAACATCCTGTCCTGGAACTGGCTGCCCCTGCTGCCGCTGTTCGTGGTCTACCTGACCTCGGGCCTGGCCGAGACCAACCGCCACCCGTTCGACGTGGTCGAGGGCGAGTCGGAAATCGTGGCCGGCCACATGGTCGAATACTCCGGCATGGCCTACGCCATGTTCATGCTGGCCGAATACGCCAACATGATACTGGTGGGCGTGCTGGGCGCCATCATGTTCCTCGGTGGCTGGTCGGCGCCGTTCTCCTTCCTGGAATTCGGCGGCGGCTTCGGTGGCTTCTTCTGGCTGTTCGTGAAGACTTTCTTCATCGTTTCAGTCTTCATCTGGGTCCGCGGCACCTTCCCGCGCTACCGCTATGACCAGATCATGCGCCTGGGCTGGAAAGTGTTCATTCCGCTGACGCTGGTCTACCTGGTGTTCGTGGCCGGCTGGATGCAGACCTCCTGGAATATCTGGAAGTAAGGATTAAAGACTATGGAACGATTAAAAGACTTCTTCGGCAGCTTCATGCTGACCGAACTGATCAAAGGGATGGCGCTGACGGGCAAGTACATGTTCTCGCGCAAGATCACCGTGCAGTATCCGGAAGAAAAGACCCCGATGTCGCCGCGCTTCCGCGGCCTGCACGCCCTGCGCCGTTATCCGAACGGCGAAGAGCGCTGCATCGCCTGCAAGCTGTGTGAAGCGGTGTGCCCGGCCATGGCCATCACCATCGAGTCCGAGCAGCGCGACGACGGTTCGCGCCGCACCACGCGCTACGACATCGACCTGACCAAGTGCATCTTCTGCGGCTTCTGCGAGGAATCCTGCCCGGTCGATTCGATCGTCGAGACCCACGTGCTGGAGTACCACGGCGAAAAACGCGGTGACCTGTACTACACGAAAGAGATGCTGCTGGCCGTAGGCGATCGCTACGAAGAGCAGATTGCCGCCGCCCGCGCGGCCGATGCTCCGTATCGCTGACGGCCAGGCGCGCCCGCAAGTCCGCAAGGGCAGGGCGCGCCGCCTCGGCGTTGATCTATCAACTGTACGTCTCCTGGGTTAGTTATGGAATTTAAAACTGCTTTGTTCTACGTGTTCGCGGCCATCATGATATTGGCCGCCACGCGTGTTATCACGGCGCGCAATCCCGTGCACGCGGCGCTGTTCCTGGTGCTGGCGTTCTTCAACGCGGCCGGCATCTGGCTGCTGCTGGAAGCCGAGTTCCTGGCCATCGTGCTGGTGCTGGTGTATGTGGGCGCCGTGATGGTGCTGTTCCTGTTCGTCGTGATGATGTTGGACATCAACATCGACAAGATGCGCGAAGGCTTCTGGAACTACCTGCCGGTGGCCTCCCTGGTGGGCGCCGTCATCGTGCTGGAAATGGCCGCCGTGCTGTGGCGCTCCTTCCTGTCGTTCGACCAGCAGGCGGTCAACGCCGGCAACATCGGCGGCACCAAGGAACTGGGCCTCTTGATCTACACCAAATACATCTACGGCTTCGAAATCGCCGCCGCCATCCTGCTGGTGGCCATCATCGCGGCCGTGGCGCTGACCCTGCGCAAGCGCAAGGACACCAAATACTTCGATGCCGGCGACGCCGTGCGCGTCAAGCGCAACGACCGTCTGAAGATCGTCAAGGTCGCCGCCGTATCGACCCGCGGCGCCGGCGCGGATGCAGCAAACAAGGAGGCTCCATGACTTTATCGCTCGCTCACTACCTCGTTCTAGGCGCGATCCTGTTCGCGATCTCGATCGTAGGGATATTCCTGAATCGCAAGAACATCATCATCCTGCTGATGGCCATCGAATTGATGCTGCTGGCAGTGAACATGAACTTCATTGCGTTTTCGCATTACCTGGGCGACGCGGCCGGGCAGATCTTCGTCTTCTTCATCCTGACCGTGGCCGCCGCCGAATCGGCGATCGGCCTCGCGATCCTGGTGGTGATGTTCCGTAACCTGGACACCATCAATGTGGAAGACCTGGATAGCCTCAAAGGCTAAGTTTTTACCTCGAATAATAACGAATAAGGTTTATCATGGCGGGGCAAATCCTCAACCCTAACCTCCTGCTGGCTGTACCGCTGGCGCCGCTAGCCGGCGCCGCGATCGCCGGCCTGCTTGGTACTCAATTCTTTGGCAACGTGATCGGTCGCAAGACCGCTACCGCCGCGACCATCCTGGGCGTGCTGGTGGCGTTCATCCTGTCGGCCATCACCTTCAACGACGTCCTCAATGGCGCCGGCTTCAACGGTACCGTGTACAACTGGATGACGGTGGCCGGCGTCAAGCTGGAAGTCGGCTTCCAGATCGACTCGCTGTCGGCAATGATGATGTGCGTGGTGACCTTCGTGTCGCTGATGGTGCACATCTACACCATCGGCTACATGGCGGAAGATGAAGGCTACAACCGCTTCTTCTCCTACATCTCGCTGTTCACCTTCTCCATGCTGATGCTGGTGATGGCCAACAACTTCCTGCAGCTGTTCTTCGGCTGGGAAGCCGTGGGCCTGGTGTCCTACCTGCTGATCGGTTTCTGGTACACCCGTCCGACCGCCATCTTCGCCAACATGAAGGCCTTCCTGGTCAACCGCGTGGGCGACTTCGGCTTCATCCTGGGCATCGGCCTGCTGCTGGCCTACGCCGGCTCCATGAACTACCAGGACGTGTTCGCCAAGCGCGAGGCGCTGTCGGCCCTGACCCTGCCGGGCACCGACTGGGCCCTGCTGACCGTGGCCTGCATCTGCCTGTTCATTGGCGCCATGGGTAAATCGGCCCAGTTCCCGCTGCACGTGTGGCTGCCGGACTCAATGGAAGGCCCGACCCCGATTTCCGCCCTGATCCACGCCGCCACCATGGTGACGGCCGGTATCTTCATGGTGTCGCGCATGTCGCCGCTGTTCGAGCTGAGCGATACCGCGCTGTCCTTCGTACTGGTGATCGGTTCCATCACCGCGCTGTTCATGGGCTTCCTGGGCATCATCCAGAACGACATCAAGCGCGTGGTCGCCTATTCGACCCTGTCGCAGCTGGGCTACATGACCGTGGCCCTGGGTTCCTCGGCCTACTCGGTGGCCGTGTTCCACCTGATGACCCACGCCTTCTTCAAGGCCCTGCTGTTCCTGGGCGCCGGCTCCGTCATCATGGGCATGCACCACGACCAGGACATCCGCAACATGGGCGGCCTGCGCAAGTACATGCCGATCACCTGGATCACTTCGTTGCTGGGTTCGCTGGCCCTGATCGGCACCCCGTTCTTCTCGGGCTTCTACTCCAAGGATTCGATCATCGAAGCCGTGCACGAGACCCATATCTGGGGCGCCGGCTTTGCCAGCTTCGCGGTGCTGGCCGGCGTGTTCGTGACCGCCTTCTACTCGTTCCGCATGTACTTCCTGGTCTTCCACGGCAAGGAGCGCTTCGGCCAGGCCCACGCCCACGGCCATGACGACCATCACGCCAAGCATGACGCCCATGCGCATGACGACCACGGCCACGACGACCACCACGACGAGGAAGACGACCACGGCCACCACGGCCTGGGCCCGGGCGAGAAGCCGCACGAGTCGCCGTTCGTGGTGACCTTCCCGCTGGTCATGCTGGCCATCCCGTCCGTGATCATCGGCTTCCTGGCCATCGGCCCCATGCTGTATGGCGACTTCTTCAAGGGCGTCATCTTCATCGGCGAAAACCACAAGGCGATGGAAATGCTGGGCGAAGAGTTCCACGGCCCGGTGGCCATGGCGCTGCATTCGCTGACCTCGCTGCCGCTGTGGCTGGCGATTGCCGGCGTGGCGTTCTCGTACTACTGCTACATGATCAATCCGCGCGTACCGGCCTGGTTCTACGCCAAGTTCAAGGCCGTGCACACCCTGCTGGACAACAAGTACTACATGGACAAGTTCAACGAGGTGGTGTTCGCAGGCGGCGCCCGCGTGCTGGGCAACGGCTTGTGGAACGTCGGCGACAAGACCCTGATCGATGGCCTGGTGGTCAACGGCAGCGCCAAGGTGGTGGGCTGGTTCTCCAAGCTGACCCGTGTGCTGCAGACCGGCTACATCTACCACTATGCCTTCGTGATGATCATCGGCATCCTGGGTCTGCTGATTTACTTCCTGCCGTTTTGGCACGCTTGATTAGCTGATACGCAAAGAGAAAACCATAATGATGCAGTCAATTTCCACACTACCTCCGTATCTGAGCCTGGCTATCTGGCTTCCGATTATTTTCGGCTTGCTGGTCCTGGCCCTGGGCCGCGACAGCCATGCCGGCGCCACCCGCGTCGGCGCGCTGGTCGGCTCGCTGGTCAGCCTGGCCGTGACCATCCCGCTGATCACCAACTTCGACAACGCGGCCCATGGCATGCAATTCGTCGAGCGCAAGCCCTGGATCGAGACCTTCAACATCCTGTACTCGCTGGGCATCGACGGCCTGTCGCTGTGGTTCGTGCCGCTGACCGCCTTCATCACCGTGATCGTGGTGATCTCGGCCTGGCAGGTCATCCAGACCCGCGTGGCGCAGTACCTGGGCGCCTTCCTGATCCTGTCCGGCCTGATGATCGGCGTGTTCTGCGCCATGGACGGCCTGCTGTTCTACTTCTTCTTTGAAGCGACCCTGATCCCGATGTACATCATCATCGGTATCTGGGGCGGCGAGAACCGCGTGTACGCCTCGTTCAAGTTCTTCCTGTACACCTTCTTCGGCTCGCTGCTGACCCTGGTGGCCATCATCTACCTGTACCGCGTCTCGGGCGGCACCTTCGACATCCTGACCTGGCACCGCACCCCGCTGACCATGAAGGAACAGATCTTCATCTTCATGGCCTTCTTCATGGCCTTCGCGGTGAAAGTCCCCATGTTCCCGGTCCACACCTGGCTGCCGGACGTGCACGTGGAAGCGCCCACGGGCGGTTCCGCCGTGCTGGCCGCCATCATGCTGAAGCTGGGCGCCTACGGCTTCCTGCGCTTCTCGCTGCCGATCGCCCCGGATGCCTCGCACTACCTGTCCGGCTTCGTGATCACCCTGTCGCTGATTGCCGTGATCTACATCGGCCTGGTGGCCCTGGTGCAGAAGGACATGAAAAAGCTGGTGGCCTATTCGTCCATCGCGCACATGGGCTTTGTCACCCTGGGCTTCTTCCTGTTCAATAACATGGCAGTGCAGGGCGGCATCGTGCAAATGATTTCGCACGGCTTCATTTCCGGCGCCATGTTCCTGTGCATCGGCGTGCTGTACGACCAGGCCCACTCGCGCCAGATCGCCGACTACGGCGGCGTCGTGAACCGCATGCCCAAGTTCGCGGCCCTGTTCATCTTCTTCTCGATGGCCAACTGCGGCCTGCCGGCCACCTCCGGCTTCGTCGGCGAATTCATGGTGATCCTGGGCGCCACCCAGTACAACTTCTGGATCGGCCTGCTGGCCGCCACCGCCCTGATCTTCGGCGCCGCCTATTCGCTGTGGATGGCCAAGCGCGTCATCTTCGGCAAGGTGGCCAACCACCACGTGGCCGAGCTGGTGGACGTCAACGGCCGCGAGTTCTTCATGCTGGGCGTGCTGGCCATCGCCGTGCTGATCATGGGCCTGTACCCGGCGCCGTTCACCGACACCATGCAGACCTCGGTGGCCGACCTGCTGGCCCACGTCGCCCACAGCAAGCTGCCTTAAGAAGATAACGGAAACACACAATGACTACTCCTCTCCAATACGCCGCGCCGGACATGGCTCCGCTGTACGCGGAAGTGTTCCTGCTGATCGGCGCCTCCGCTATCCTGCTGATCGACATGTTCCTGTCCCAGGCGCAGCGCTCGGTCACCTATGTGCTGTCGCTGCTGGTCCTGGCTGGCTGCGCCGTGCTCAGCTATAACGACTACGCGGCCGGCACCACGGTCTACACCTTCAGCGGCATGTTCGTGTCGGACCCCATGTCCAACCTGCTCAAGCTGTTCACCTACCTGGGCGTGGCCGTGACCCTGGTGTATTCGCGCCAGTACGCGGCAGACCGCGACATGCTGAGCGGTAACCTGGGCGGCGAGTTCTACGTGCTGGCCCTGTTCGCCCTGCTGGGCCAGATGGTCATGATCTCGGCCAACAGCCTGCTGTCCGTGTACCTGGGCGTGGAACTGATGTCGCTGGCCCTGTACGCGCTGGTCGCCATCCGCCGCGACAACACGGCCGCCACCGAAGCCGCGATGAAATACTTTATCCTGGGCGCCCTGGCGTCCGGCTTCCTGCTGTACGGCATGTCCATGATCTATGGCGCCACCACCACCCTGAACATCGGCGACATCGCCAAGGCTGCCGCCTCCGGCACCGTCAAGCCCACCATCCTGGTGTTCGGCCTGGTGTTCCTGGTGGCCGGCCTGGCCTTCAAGCTGGGCGCCGTGCCCTTCCACATGTGGGTACCGGACGTGTACCAGGGTTCGCCCACCGCCGTCACCCTGCTGCTGGGCGGCGCACCGAAGATCGCCACCTTCGCCATCTGCATCCGCCTGCTGGTGGAAGGCCTGCTGCCAATGGCGGTGGACTGGCAGCAGATGCTGATGGTGCTGGCCGTGCTGTCGCTGGCCATCGGCAACCTGACCGCCATTGCCCAGACCAACCTGAAGCGCATGCTGGCCTATTCCACCATCGCGCAGATGGGCTTCATCCTGCTGGGCCTGCTGGCCGGCGTGGCGGGCCTGACCGACCGCAGCGGCATTGCCGCCGCCTACAGCGCCTCCATGTACTACGTGATCACCTATGTGCTGACCACCCTGGGCACCTTTGGCGTCATCATGCTGCTGGCACGCGCCGGCCATGAAGCGGAAGAGCTGGTGGACTTCAAGGGCCTGGGCAAACGCAGCCCGTGGTTTGCCCTGGTCATGACCCTGCTGCTGTTCTCGCTGGCTGGCGTGCCGCCGATGGTGGGCTTCATGGCCAAGCTGTCGGTGCTGGCCGCCGTCCTGAAAACCGGACAGATCTGGCTGACCGTGTTCGCGGTGATGGCTTCGCTGATCGGCGCCTTCTACTACCTGCGTGTCATCAAGACCATGTGGTTCGACGAGCCCACCGACAGTGCTCCGCTGGTGGCCACCGGCGACATGAACCTGGTCCTGAGCCTGAACGGCGTGCTGGTACTGGCCATGGGCGTGCTGCCCGGTCCGCTGCTGGATGCCTGCCGCAAGGCCATGGAACTGACCCTCAATTCCTGAACGGTCTCCATGGACGCATCCTCGGCAAGCTGGCTGGTCATCGCGATCGCGCTGTTCGCGGCCAACTTGCCGTTCTTCAATGACAAAGTCTTCGCCGTGGTGAAGCTGTCCGGCCGCAAGCCCCTGGCGCTGCGGCTGGGCGAGATGCTGGTGCTGTACTTTGTCGTCGGCGCCGCCGGTGTCGCGCTGGAAGCGCGCATCGGCAGCGTGTTCCCCCAGGGCTGGGAGTTCTACGCCATCACCGCCTGCCTGTTCCTTGTTCTTGCCTTCCCCGGCTTCGTGCTGCGCTACCTGCGCAAGTCCCACGGCTGAGCCTGACGGCTCGCGCCTGCCTCCTGTCTCCCGTCCTGCCTCCCTGCTACACTGTCGTCTTCACAGACGAAGGAGCAGGCCGCTACATGGACGAACATCTCACTGAATCCCGCATCGACGGCGAGCTGGTCTACGAAGGCCATTTCCTCAAGGTGCAGCGCGACCGCATCCGCCTGCCGGACGGCAAGGAAACCGCGCGCGAATACATCCTCCATCCGGGCGCCGTGGTGATACTGCCGCTGCTGGACGACGGCACGGTGCTGATGGAGCGCCAGTATCGCTATCCGCTGCACCGGGTCTTCATCGAATTCCCGGCCGGGAAGATCGACCAGGGCGAAGATCCGCTGCTGGCCGCCCGGCGCGAGCTGGAGGAGGAAACCGGCTATACCGGGGGTGAATGGCAGTTCGTGACCCGCATCCACAACGCCATCGCCTACTCGGACGAGCACCTGGACCTGTACCTGGCGCGTGGCCTGAAACCGGGCCAGGCCAGGTTGGACGAGGGCGAATTCCTGGACACCTATACCGCCACCATCGACGAACTGCTGCAGGGCGTGCGCGAAGGCGCCATCACCGACGTCAAGACCGTGATCGGCGTATTCTGGCTGGACAAGCTGCGCAGCGGCGCATGGAAGCTGGATTGAGGCCATGAAGGCGGCGCGCCTGCTGTGCCGCATGGCGCTGGCGATGGCGTGCTGCGCGGCCGGCCTGGCCCACGGCGCCGAGCGCACGCCGTTCCAGATCCGCTGCGAGGACAGCATCGCCAAGACGGTGTCGGTGCTGTCGGCCCAGCAGAATGGCTACAGCATCAACAACCAGATGCCGTACCGCATGCTGACCGCCATGAAAGGCGTGCATGGCAACAGCAGCTATGTGCTGGGGCTGACCAAGACGGAATCGAAAATGTCGGTGGCGCTGGGCGGTCCCATACTGCAGGATGCCGCCAGCGGCTACGAGTGCATCGCGCCGAAGATCGAGGTCAAGCTGTACTACGCACCGGTGGTGGTCTACATCGGCAACGAGTTCGCGCCCGGCACCTGCGGCTACCAGGAAATCCTGACCCACGAACTGCGCCACCTGAAGGCCTATATGGACCACCTTCCCAAGGTGGAAGCGACGGTGCGCGAGGCGCTGGCCAAGCGCTTCGGCGACAAGCCGCTGTACGCGCCGTCCGGCACCGCCATGTCGGCCCTGCAGCACGAGATGAACAGCGGCTGGCTGCCCTTCATGAAGAACGAGATGGCCAAGGCCGAGCCGCTGCAGGCAGCCATCGACTCGCCCCAGGAATATGCGCGCCTGAGCAAGGCCTGCAATGGCGAGATTCAGGCTATCATCACGCGGCGGCGGTCCTCGCCGCGGCAACAGTAATTGGAATAGCATGACAGAAGCCAGCAACACCCCCCGCCCGCATTTACCTTCCTATGTCGCCTTGTTGCCGGCCGCCGGCGTGGGCGCGCGCATGGCGGCCAACGGCCCCAAACAATACCTCCCGGTGGCCGGCAAGCCCATGCTGCGGCACGCGGTGGACGCCTTCCGCGCCAGCCCGCTGGTGGCCCATACCTATGTGGTGGTGAGTCCCGACGACGGCGTGATCGCCAGCGTGCTGCCGCCCGGCGAGCCGGGCGTGACGGTGCTGCGCTGCGGCGGCGCCACCCGCATGGACTCGGTGCTGAACGGCCTGCGCGCCGTGCGCGGCCAGCTGGCCGATGACGACCTGGTGATGGTGCACGACGCGGCCCGTCCCGGCCTGACCCCGGCCCTGATCGAGGCCCTGATACGCGGCGTGGGCGATCATCCGGCCGGCGGCCTGCTGGCGCTGCCCGTGGTCGATACCGTCAAGCGCCTGGGCGCCGATGGCGTGGCCACCGTGCCGCGCGACGGCCTGTGGCTGGCCCAGACGCCGCAGATGTTCCGCTACGCGCTGCTGGAGCGCGCGCTGGGCCAGGCCCCCGATCCGCTCGCCATCACGGACGACGCCAGCGCGGTCGAGATGCTGGGCCTGTCGCCGCGCCTGGTGCCCGGCCATCCGAGGAATTTGAAAGTCACGCTGCCGGCCGACATCCGCATTGCCGAGATGTACCTGGCGCACACCGAGTAACGGAAAAGATAGGAAAACACCATGAGCAAACTCCCGTTCCGCATAGGCCAGGGCTACGACTGCCACGCGCTGGTGGAAGGCCGCAAGCTGATCATCGGCGGCGTCGACATTCCGCACCACCTGGGCCTCCTGGGCCACTCGGATGCCGACGTGCTGCTGCACGCCATCACCGACTCGCTGCTGGGTGCGGCCGCGCTGGGCGACATCGGCAAACACTTCCCCGATACCGACCCGCAGTTCAAGGGCGCCGATTCGCGCACCCTGCTGAAGGAGGCGGCGCGCCGCGTGGTGGCCACCGGCTACCGCATCGGCAACGTGGACGCCACCATCATTGCGCAAAAGCCCAAGATGGCGCCCCACATCGCTGCCATGTGCGCCAACATTGCCGAGGACCTGGGGGTGGAAGTAGGGCAGGTCAACATCAAGGCCAAGACCAACGAAAAGCTGGGCTACCTGGGCCGCGAGGAAGGCATTGCGGCGGAATCAATCGCCTTGCTGGTTGCCGGCTGAGCGGGCCAGGCGCGCGCAGGCCTCGGCGCTGCGCTGCTCGTAGAACAGTACTGCGGGGTTGTCGAACGTCGCGCAGGCCGTGTCGCTGCTGACCGCAGGATGGTCGGCCACGAAATCGCTGATCGTCCTGCCGCTGCCCAGGTAGTCAAACATCAGCTTGACCGGCACCAGCGTGCCGCGAAATACCGGCATGCCACACAGGACCTTACGGTCCATCTCCACAGTAGGCACCAGGGACCGGTAGTAGGCGAGCACCTCTTCATCGATGGGGTCATCCGGTGACCTGCGGGGAGGGATGACCCGCCCGTTAATGGTGCGCACCGGGTTGATCATATGGGCGGGATCGTACGAGAGGTCGTCATCGTCCAGGTCCGGATCGGGAGGCCAGACCATCAGTCCTGACCACCTAGATTCCATGGATGTGGTAGGCATCGGTTTCTCGCCTGGAGGCGCGGCGCATCGAGATGATCCGTACTTCATGGTAGTTCTCCGTATATGTGACAGTAACCAGGCGTCCCGCGCAGAATCCGGTGGTGTTGTAGCGGCGCTCCGGATAGAGGAAGCGGTTGTCCTCTTCCGTATAAGTGTTGCCCGCTAAAACTCCGGGCGCGTCGGCAAAATCGAGGCCGTGCTTGCGCAAATTGCTCTGGCGTTTGGCTTCATCCCAGGTAAAGCGTGCCATGTCAGTGTACTCGCCGGTGCGCATTGTTCAAGCGGCCCCGGCTGCAACATGGGCCGGGGCCGGACGAAGGGATATCGTCGCCCCGGAATGCGATGCCGGACTACGATTTGCTCAATCCTGCTTTCGACAGGACGGCGCGCACGGCGTCGTCCAGCGCCACCTTGCCTTTGCGGGCCTGGCCCTCGAAGGCGATCCAGCCCTGGTTGAAGCCATCGAGCATCTGCATGCGCGGCAGCGGATTGCGCATGCCCTGGCTGCGGAACAGGCCTTCCCAGCTGCCGCGCGGTACCGCCTCGGCCTGTACGGGATGGCCCAGCAGGCGGCTGAAGCTGGCGGCGATATCGTCAGGGCTGACCCGCGCCGGCCCTTCCAGCTCCACCACCCGCACGCCGCGCCAGCTTTCCTGCAGCAGCTCGAGGGCCACCGCCGCGATGTCGGCGCACGCCACCATGGGGATGGCGCGGTCCAGCGGCTGCAGGAAGCTGGGGATGCGCTGCGACTGCCGCGCTGCCGCCACATCCCACTGGCAGTTCTCGACGAACCAGGCGGCGCGCAGGAAAGCCACCGGCACATCCAGTCCACCCAGCGCACGCTCCATCATGCCCAACTGGTTCAGCAAATTGGGCTGTCCGGCCTGCGCGCCTATGGTGGACAGCGCCACCACGCGGCCCGGCCGGGCGTGCTGCAGCGCGGCCCGCAGCGAGGCGATGATGGCGGCCGATTCCGGGAAGCCGTCGCCCGGATCGAAGTTGGGCGGCAGCAGCACGAATACGCCGTCGGCGCCTCGGAAGGCGTGCGCCAGGGCGGCGCTGTCGCCCAGGTCCGCCACTGCCACCTCGCAGCGTGCGGCCAGGTGCGCGGCCCTGGCGGCGGCGCGCACCACGGCGCGCACGGGCAGGCCGGCGTCCAGCAGCATGTCGGCCAGCAGGGAGCCTACCTGGCCGGTGATTCCGGTAATTGCATACATGATGATCTCCTTGAGTGAATGTGCGAGCAGTGTGGTGCAAGATGATTGATACTCCTATAGCATGGAGCTCATAACATTCATGACGAGAAATCATGGTATTTGACGAGAAGACAGTGAACGGCATGCGCGTGCTGGCCGCTATCGTGGACAGCGGCAGTTTTGTCGGTGCGGGCGAGCTGCTGGGCATGTCGCAATCCGGCGTCAGCCGGGCGCTGGCCAGGCTGGAACAGCGGCTGCGCATCCGATTGTTCGACCGCAGTACGCGGCGGGTCTCGCTGACCGACGAGGGAAGGCGCTTCTACGCCCAGGTGCAGCCTTTGCTGGCCGGGCTGGAGGACGCCGTGGCTGCGGCAGGCGCCGGCGCGCTGCAGGTGCGCGGACGCCTGCGCGTGAACGTGGACATGTACGTGAGCCGCGCCATCCTCGGCCCGCATCTGGGCGACTTCCTGGCGCGCTATCCTGAGCTGGAACTGGACCTGGTGACGCGCGACCAGCTGGGCGACATGATAGGGGAGGGCTACGACCTGGCCATCCGCTTCGGCCATCCGGCCAGTTCCTCGCTGGTGGCCCGCAAGCTGCTCGACACGCGCGTGCTCACGGTCGCGGCTCCAGCCAATTTGCAGCGGCGCGGCAGGCCCGCGCACCCGTCGGAGCTGGCGCGGCACGATTGCATACAGTTCCGTGACCCGCGTACCGGCCAGCCGTTTGACTGGGAATTCCACCGCGGCGGGGACAAGCTGGTGGCGGCAACCGCGCAGCGCCTGATCCTGAACGATGCCGCCACCCTGCTGAACGTGCTGCTGGCTGGCCATGGCCTGGCCCAGGTGTTGGAGCTGGCGGTGGCGCCGCTGCTGGCCTCGGGCCAGCTGGTGGCGGTGCTGGACGACTGGCCGGACGAGCGCTTTCCGCTGTATGCGCTGTATCCCTCGCGCCAGCATCCGGCCGCCAAGACGGCCGCCTTCCTCGATTTCGTGGCCGGCCTGCTCAGCCAGCGATAGGGAACACCAGGCAGGTAGTGGTAGCCATGGCGTACAGCCTGCCGCTGGCGTCGGTCAGGCGGCCCTCGGCCACGGCCACCTGGTTGCCGACCGTGACGATCTTGCCCTCGGCGCGCACCGGCCCGGTCTTTTCCGTGAGGCCGCGCAGGTAGTTGATCTTCAGCTCCAGCGTCGTATAGCCCTTGCCGGCCGGGAGCATGCTGTGGATGGCGCAGCCCACCGCGCTGTCCAGCAAGGTGGCGATGTAGCCGCCATGTACCGCACCGCTGGGGTTGAGGTGCTGGGGACCGGGCGTACCCTGGAATACGGCCTGGCCCTTGCTCACAGCGATGGGCACGAAGTCCAGCGTCCGGCCTATGGGCGGCGGCGGCAACTCGCCGCTGCCGATGCGGTTCAGGAAGTCGATGCCGTCCTGCCCGCCCAGTTCCTCGCGGCTGGCGACGCCGGGGGCGCCGAGCCGGGCGCGCACGGCCTGTTCCTCGTCCAGCCAGGCCTGGCGGGTGTCTGTTTGGTCCATATGGGTCTCCGTGTATCGATGATGCGGCCACTATACCGCGCGCGCCGCTCTGCTACCATGGCGGCCTCGATCAACAGGAGATGACATGGCGCGTGACATATACGCCTACCGCGAAGTGGCGGTGCATTCGGTGGCGCGGGGAGGGAAGGTGGAAATCCATCCGGTGCCGGGACAGGCTTATTCGCCCGCGCTGCGGGTGCAGTGCTCGCGTGCCCTGAGCGATACGCAGCGCTACCCGTTGGGCACCTGCTTCCTGCTGTTCGCCAAGCTGACCGACCGCCTGGGCGGCGAGCAGTATTTGTACGCCTGGCACGGCGACGAAGTAAAAGTGATGACGGCCAGGGAGACCAAGGTCTTCCTGGCCGCCTTCCGGCGCGGCAGGATTTAATGGACCGCTTGCAGCTTGACGGTGGAAGGGGCTCCGTCATCCTGCCCGCGCAGCCAGATCACGGCCGCCATGGCCAGCGCGAAGACCCCGCCCACCAGCATGGCGCTGGACACGCCCAGGTGATCGACCGCCAGGCCGCCGGCCAGCGCCCCGCTGGACAGTGAAATCTGGGCGATGGCCACAAATAACGCGCCACCGCTTTCCATGGCATCGGGCGCGGCCTTGAAGATCCAGGTCTGGACCGAGATCGGCATCATGCCGAAGCCCAGGCCCCAGACCACCACCAGCACCGCCGCCAGCGCCGGATGCGTGCCCAGCAGCGGCAGCAGCAGGGTGGAGCCGCCCAGGATGGCGCCGGTGGCGATCAGCGACGCGCGCACGCTGCGGGCGACAGCCCAGCCGCCCACCAGGTTGCCGATGAAGCCGGCCGCGCCATAGGCCAGCAGCAGCGCGCTGATGGCCTTGGCGCCCATGCCGCTGACCTGGCTGAGGAAGGGCGTCACATAGGTGTAGGCGGCAAACTGGCCGACAAAGACCAGCAGCGTGGCCAGCAGGCCCAGGCGGGCCTTTTGCACGCGCAGCAACTGCGGCAGGTCGCGCAGGCGCACGGCGGCGGCGCCGGGCACGGAGGGCAGTAGCCACAGCTGGGTCAGCAGCACCAGCACGGCAATGGCGCTGGCGGCGCCGAAGGCCGCGCGCCAGCCATAGAGCTCGCCCAGCAGGGCGCCGGCCGGGACGCCGGCCACGGTGCCCACCGAGACCCCGGCGAAAATCAGCGAGGTGGCGCGGGTGGCGTATTCGGCCGGCACCAGCCGCGTGCCGAGCGCGCCGGCGATGGCCCAGAAGCCGCCCACGCCCACGCCCAGCAGCGAGCGCCCGATCAGCACCGGGATGAAGGAATCGGCCAGGCCCACGATCACGTTGGACACCAGCAGCAACAAGGTCAGGCCGGCCACCACGTAGCGGCGGTCGGTCTTGCCCACGCCTACGGTAACGAACACGGCGGCAAAAGTGGCCACCAGGCCGGGCGCCGTGACCAGCAGGCCGGCCATGCCCTCGGTCACGCCCAGTTCGGCGGCAATGGCGGGCAGCAGGCCGACCGGCAGGAATTCGGAGGTGACCAGGGCAAAGGCGCCGACCGCCACCGACAGCACGGCCAGCCAGGCCTGCAAGGTCGGCGCTGGCGCCGGAATAGGGGGAGGCAGGTCCACGGCCTGCACATGGGCTGGAGATGACATGGTGTGCTTTCTGAATTGGGTAAATGGTCAGTAAGGGCTTGAGTTTTTTACTGCCCGGTTCGATAATGATGTAGGTGACGAGGCGAACTTGTCAATGAATTTTTTAACTGATCGGTATGAAAAAAGAATCTAAGGCGCCGGCGCGCAAGGGCCGGCCGCGTACTTTCGATGAGGACGCGGCCCTGGACCAGGCCATGAAAGTGTTCTGGGAAAAAGGCTACGAAGGCGCCTCGCTGCCGGCGCTGACGCAGGCCATGGGCATGAACCGGCCCAGCCTGTACGCCGTGTTCGGCAACAAGGAGAATTTGTTCAAGCTGGCCCTGGAGCGCTACACGGCCACCCATGATCCGCTGCTGCACACGGCGCTGGGCAAGGCACGCGCGCGCGAGGTGGTCGAGCACCTGCTGCGCGGCGCCGCCGACGCCCAGACGGAGCAGGACAGTCCGCACGGCTGCCTGGTGATCAATGGCGCGCTGGCCTGCAGCGACGAGGCGCTGCCGATCAAGGACTCCCTGATCGCCTGCCGCGCCGGCCAGGAAGGACGGCTGCGCGAACGCTTCAGCCGCGCGAAAGAGGAGGGAGACTTGCCGCCCGACGCCTGCCCCGGCCAGCTGGCGCGCTACGTGATGACGGTCTCGAACGGCATGGCGGTGCAGGCCGGCGCCGGCGCCACCCGCGAACAATTGCAGCAGGTGGTGGACCAGGTCCTGCGCGGCTGGCCGGTGTGAGAGCCACCTGACAAATCGTAAATTTAGCCGGCGGGCAGGATGCTACCGTTCTTAATGTCTCCAACACATTGAGGGTAGCGATGACTACTGAACAATCTCGCGCCGCTTCCTTAGGCGTACAATTTAATGAATTTGAATCGAGAGTGCAGACGGAATTTGATGAGTCCGCTTGGCATTTGTTTTGCGGGACAGTAGTCAATTTCCAGAACGATTTGTACATGAGCGCGCAGAGAATGCATGGAGCGGGCAAATCCGGAACTGATACTGTTGTACACGTCGAAAGACGTCGAGCGCGCTGCAATGCGGCTCGACTTTCAGCGTTTCCATCTGCGCAGGCGACGAAGTAATTTACTTCAGCTTGCAGTAATGCTGAGCAGCCTTTTGGCGGGCGTTTTCGGTAATTGGGCGTTTACCGATATTGTGGGCGCTCATCCCTCAATCCTGCCTTGGTGTGGCTTGATCAGCTCGATCGTTGGCGCTACTGCGTTTTATCACTTGTTATCTTTAAGGAGTGTTGAGCCATGAAAACTTCCGAAGATACATACAAAAATAGATTCAGAATATTGCACAAGTTGTACCAGCTCACTGGCGGGGTGGCGGGGCGCCAGCTGATCGATATTCCGGAGCTGGCTGCGGAGCTGGCGATGCCGGTGCAGGTCGCACTGGAGACTTTCGTCTATTTGAAAAACGAAGACTTGACGGTGTGGACCGGCTTCGGTGGAAAAGGAACAATTACCCCTATGGGTGTCAGGGAGGTCGAACGCGCGCTGAGCAATAAACGTATGGGATATTTCCCTACCGATATCGCTGCACAGTGCGGCGTTTGACCTGGGCTGCGGCCTTATTCCCCGTCGCTGTCGCCATCCTCGTCATCATCGGGCGCGCCGCCATCCTTGCCGCCGCGGGCACGGGCGCTGTCGGTGGCGGTTTTCAGCCTGGTGGCGGCGGCCAGGAAGTCGTCCACGCTGTGGTCGGGACTGTGGCGCGCCGCCGGCGGCAGCAGCACCGCCATGTACAGGTCGTCCGAAGTGCGGCCGGTGCTCTGCAGGTTGGTCATCAGGACCATGGCCACGCTGGCCGCCGCCAGCACCGCGCAGGTGGCGGCCATGCGGCGCGGATGGTGCGGCTTGATGGTGGTCAGGTGGAAGTACAGCATGCCCCAGCCGATCAACAGCAGCGCCAGGTTGCCATAGCCTGTCACCGCTTCGGCCGACCAGGCGTAGGCCACCGTCACGCTGGCCGCGCGCCACAGCAGCCCCACGGTCAGTCCGCAGCCGAGGATGAACAAATGCCGGCCCAGCCGGGCCTGGCTGCCGAACAGGCGGTTGGCCAGGGCCCAGCCGCCGCTCCATACCAGCCCCGCGCCCAGGCCGGACGCGATCACCAGCACGTAGCGCATCAGCTGGAAGCCGTCGACGTCGCTGATCCAGTTTTCCACCCCGGCGAACAGGGCGATCAGCAGCAGGCCGACCACGCCCGGCGCGGCGCCTTCCCAGCCGTGCATGGTGGTGTCGGCGCGCTCGGGCGGCACCGCGAAGTCGGATGGCCGCACCCGCAGCCGCGTGTGGCCCAGGCGCACCACGGCGTCGCCGTCCAGCTTGACCGTGCCCTGGCGCCGGCCCTTGTAGACGGTGCCGTTGCGGCTGCCCAGGTCGCGCAGCAGCAGGCTGCCGTCCTCGGCCGCCTCGATCACGGCGTGGTGGGCGCCGCTGTGGGCGTCGTCCAGGATGAAGTCGTTGTCGTAGGCGCGGCCCAGGCGTATCGGCAAGTCCTGCACGGCGTGGCGGTGCAGCACTTCGCCGGTGCGCGCCAGCACTTCGACGAAATAGGGCGGCTTCATGGCCGGCCTCCGCTGGTCGCGCCGGTATCGGCCTTGATATCCGCCTTGCCCTCGGCCTTGGCGGCGGTGGCGGCCCTGGGCGCCGGCTTGGCCGGCAAGCTCACCGGCGCCAGTCCCAGGCCATCGAGGAACACGCGCGTCAGGCGCAGGCCGTTGTCGTAGGAGACGCCGTTGGCGTCCAGCCGGCTTTGCAGGCTCATCAGGCCCTGGTCGGTGCTGGCGGTCAGCAGCGAGAAATCGTACAGCCCGGCGAACTTGCGGTAGGCGCGCACGCACAGCACGGCGCGCAGCGGCAGGTCCTTGCTGCGCACGAAGGATTCGGTGCAGCTGGGCGGGGTGCGGCGGCTGTCCTTGTTGCTGCCGAAGGATTCGTTGCGGAAGGAGGCGCTGGCCAGCTGGGCGAAGCGCAGCTTGTCCAGGCGGGTGCTGCGCAGGAACTGGTGGCGTATCGCGACCTGGCCGGTCTGCAGCCCGCCGCTGACGAAAATGGCCGATTCCATGGCGCAGCTGGCGTTATCCACCGTGAAGGGCTTGTCGGCGCGCACGTTGGAGCTGCCCCAGCAGCGCATCTGTTCCGATTCGCGCACCGGCACGCTGTACGGTCCCATGGGCTTCTGGCTCAGCGGGCTGGACAGCAGGTGGTCGACCATGGCGCGCTGATGCTGCAGCAACTGGGCCGCCACCACCGTGGTGAAGTCGGTGGGCGCCGCCTTCTGCTGCTCGACCTGCTTGAGCAGGGCCTGGGCATAGCGGGCCGGCACCAGGAAGGACACCAGTTCGCCGTCCAGGCGCTTGGACACATTGATGCCTGCCACGGCGCCATCGACCGTCACGCTGGGGCCGCCGCTCATGCCGGAGTTGATGGGGCCGGTGAACATCAGCTGGTCGTAGAAACTGCGTGCAATCACGCCGTTGTAGGCGCCTTCGGAAATGGCGAAGCCCAAGTCCAGGGGATTGCCCAGCGAGTACAGGTACTGGCCCTGGCTCAGCTGGGCCAGGTGTTCCGGCATCTTGAAAAAGCCGGTGCCATTGCGCGACACGCGCAGCACCGCCAGGTCATGCAGCACGTCGACCGCCAGCAGCTCCACGTTGCCGCGCTGGCCGCCGGTGTCCACCCATTCGCCCACATAGGTGTCGGGATCGAGCGCGAACTGCGATACCACATGGTAGTTGGTCACCACCAGGTTGCTGGTGCCGATCAAAAAGCCGGAGCCCACCGAGGACTGGGTGCGGCCGCTTTTGAGCAGCGAGCGCACTTGCAGGATATCGTTCTTGGCGGCGGCGTACAGGTGCTGCGCCGAGCTGGAGGGCGGCGGCAGCGGCGCGCTGTCGCCCTGGGCGGCGTTGGAGCCGGGGGAAGCGGCGGCGGGAGCAGCGGCCTGGCTCGCGGCGGAGGCCGCCGTAGCGGCGCCTTTGGGAGCGGTGTGAGCGGCAGGGAGCGCGGCGGCTCCCGGAGCGCCGGCTCCCGCCGTGGACGGCGCGGCCTGCGCGGCGGCCCAAGCCCAGGAAAGTGTCAGTAGTGCGGCAGTCTGATGGAATTTCATGCAGTCCTTACAGGGCGCCATCCTCGGCGGGGGCGGGCGTCACCGGCGTCATCATGTGGCCCAGCTTGGCGGCCTTGGTGTCCAGGTAGTGCGTATTGAAGGCATTGCGGTTCACCAGCAGCGGCACGCGTTCGGCCACCGTGATGCCCAGCTTGCCCATGGCATCGATCTTACGCGGATTATTGGTCATCAGGCGCAAGCTTTTTACATTGAATTGTTTCAGCATGGGCAGCACCAGGGCGTAGTTGCGCTGGTCGGGCTGGAAGCCGAGCCGTTCATTGGCTTGCACCGTGTCCGCGCCTTCCTCCTGCAGGCGGTAGGCGCGGATCTTGTTGACCAGGCCGATGCCGCGCCCTTCCTGGCGCAGGTAGAGCAGCACGCCGCGGCCCTCGTCGGCGATTTTCTTGAGCGCGCCTTCCAGCTGGGCGCCGCAATCGCAGCGCTGCGAGAACAGCACGTCGCCGGTCAGGCACTCGGAATGTACGCGCGCCAGCACCGGCTGGCCGTCGGCTATGTCGCCCAGCACCATGGCCAGGTGTTCCTTGCCGGTGCCCTGTTCCACGAAGGCGTGCAGGGTGAACTGGGCCCAGGGCGTAGGCAGCGCGCAGGAGGTGGTGTATTCCAGTGCGGGGGTGGCCGGGGTCTCTACGCTGTGCGACATGGTGATAACTCTTCAAAGTAAGGTAAAAAAGGCGCGCCGGGGCTGAGTGAACAGACCCGGCGCGCCCTTCATGATACCAAAACTGGACGAAATTTATTTTCGGCCAGTTTCAGCTTCCCGGCTCAGCCCGGCAGGTCGAACACCAGCAGCTCGGCCGCTTCGGCGTTCTCCAGGGTAATTGAGCGCTCGCCGCTGATTTTCAAGGCATCGCCGCCTTTCAGTTCGACGCCGTTCACGGTCACCTTGCCACGGATCAGGTGCACATAGCCCAGCCGTCCGGCGCCCAGCTCGTGGCTCAGCTTGTCGCCCGAGGTCAGGATGCTGGCGTACAGCGAGGCGTCCTGGTGGATCAGCACGGAACCGTCGCGGCCGTCGCTGGAGGCGATCAGGCGCAGCTGGCCCAGCTTGCTCTCGGTGCTGAAGTTTTTCTCTTCATAGCTGGGCGGGATGCCGGTCACATTGGGCTGTATCCAGATCTGCAGGAAGTGCACCGGGGCGCTGTGCGAGTGGTTGAACTCGCTGTGGCGCACGCCGTTGCCCGCGCTCATGCGCTGCACGTCGCCGTAGTGCAGCACCGAGCCGGTGCCCATGCTGTCCTTGTGTTCCAGCGCGCCGTCCAGCACGTAGGAGATGATTTCCATGTCGCGGTGGCCGTGGGTGCCGAAGCCCTGGCCGGGGCTGACGCGGTCCTCGTTGATCACCAGCAGGGGGCCGAAGCCGACATGGTTGGGGTCGTAATAGCTGCCAAACGAGAAGCTGTGGTGGGAATTCAGCCAGCCGTGGTTGGCGACGCCGCGTTCTTCCGATTTACGAGTTTGCAACATGATGAGCTCCGTTTCTGTTTCTGGTTAATGTGCGATAATTTTGAAAGATCACCGCATCGATGAGTCACAGTATAGGCCTCTCGATCGCATTAAAAAAACGGAAAATTTACCCCTTTATTGTCGAAAAAATCGAATGCTCAGACTCAGCCTGGAAGCCCTGCAGATCGTGGACGCCATCGACCGCCGCGGATCGTTCTCCGCCGCCGGCAAGGAATTGCACCGCGTTCCCTCGACCATCTCCTATACCGTCGGCAAGCTGGAGGATGAGCTGGGGGTGCAGATTTTCGAACGCAACGGCCCGCGCGTGACCCTGACCCCGGCCGGGGACGAGTTGCTCAAGGAAGGCCGCTATCTGCTGAAGGCGGCCCAGGACCTGGAACACCGGGTGCGGCGCGTGGCCTCCGGCTGGGAAACCGAGCTCACCATCGGCATGGATTCCATGTTCTCGCCCTGCGTGCTGCACGACGACGTGACGGCGTTCTACGAAGTGGCCCAGCAGACCCGCCTGAACATCGTGCAGGAAGCCCTGACCGGCACCTGGGAAGCGCTGCTGGACCGCCGGGTCGACCTGCTGGTGGGCGCGCCCGGCGATGGCCCGGCCGGCGGCGGCTATGTGTCGCACGTGCTGGGCCAAGTCGATTTCGTGTTCGCCGTGGCGCCCTCGCACCCGCTGGCGGCGGTCGAGGGCAAGCTGGGCCGTTCCCACCTGCAGCATTACCGCGCCATCAGCGTGGCCGACTCGGCGCGCCAGATGGCGCCCCGCACCGTGGGCCTGCTGCTGGGCCAGGATGCGCTCACCGTGCCCAATATGCTGGCCAAGTTCCAGTTCCAGCTGTCCGGCCTGGGCTTCGGCTTCCTGCCCGAGCCGTGTGCGCGGGCCGCCATCGCGGCCGGCCTGCTGGTGGAGAAGGCGGTGGAGGAGCCCAAGCCGGCTGAAACCTTCTACCTGGCCTGGCGCAGCGGCGAGGCCGGCGCCGCCCTGCAATGGTGGATCACGCGCATGCGCCAGGCAGGCTTGTTCGGCCGCTTGTTCGATCATTTGCCGCACCGCATGCTATCGCTATAATATTGACTCACGCCAACAATTTCCGGGTAAGATAGCTGGATCGTCACACCTTGGATTTTCTGGGCGCCATGACTCCGCTAGTATTCCTGCAGCCCCTGGCCGACCGCAACGGCCAGCCCGGCGCGCTGCTGTTCAGCGCCGCCACGGCCGGCAGCCAGCCTGCCGACTGGCCCTTGCATCACTTGCAAGAGCTGTGCAGCGCGATGGGCTGTTACTATCCCGCCGACACCGAGGCGGCCGTGGCCGAAGCCTTGCGCCAGGCCGGCTGGCAGGCGCTGGCGCCCGCGCGCCTGCAGCGCGTGGATGGCAGCCTGGACGAGGTGTCCGCCGGCGCCGTGTGGCTGGCTGGGGACTGGTACCTGGCGCCTCCGCCCAAGGCTGTGGGCGCCCAGGCCGCCTCGCGCGCCCTGGCCCTGCAGCTGGTGCAGCTGGTAACGGCCGATGCCGACACCCACGAAATCGAAGCCCTGCTGCGCAAGGATGCCACCCTGTCCTACCACCTGCTCAAGCTGGTCAATTCGCTGGGCATGGGCACGGGACGGCGGGTGACCAGTTTTGCGCAAGCCATCCTGATCCTGGGCCGGGCCCAGCTGCGGCGCTGGCTGAACCTGATGCTGTTTTCCTCGCGCCAGGGGGACAACCGTTCGGCCATGCTGCTGGCGCGGGTGGCGGTGCGGGCCCATGCCATGGAAGCGCTGGCGCGCGCCCTGGGCGAAGACCGCCAGCAGCAGGAGCAGGCCTTCATGGCTGGCATGTTTTCCCTGCTGGGGGTGTTGTTCGGCATGCCGCTGGAGGACGTGCTCAAGCCGCTGGCCATCAGTCCGTCCGTGCAGCAGGCCTTGCTGGAGCAGGCCGGGCCGCTGGGCGCGCTGCTGGCCTTGCTGGAAAGCGCCGAGGCCGGCGATGCGCCGGCGCTGGCGGCGCATCTGCAGGCCCTGGGACTGGCGCATGAGGATTTCAACCGCCTGCTGATCGACGCCTACCTGTGGATGCAGGGCGTCAGCGCGGGCAAGGGCGGCGTCCATGCATGATGCTGCCGTCGAGCGCTGCCTGGAACTGAGCCGGCTGGCGCGCCAGCGGCAAGGGCAGGCGCTGGCCGATACCCTGGCCGAACTCGACACCGAACTGATGCGCTTGCGCAGTCCGCCGGGCGCCGCCACCATCGAAATGGACCTGATGGGCTATGTGACAGGCTGGAGCGAGGGCGCCCAGCAATTGCTGGGTTACACCGCTGAGCAGGCCGTCGGCCAGCATGTACTGTTCCTCTATCCCGAGGACGACGATGGCGGCGATATCGGCACGCTGCAGCTGGCGCCGGAAGCGCCGTCCGTCAGCGAGGTCTGGCGCCGTACCAGCGCCGGCCAGCTGATACGCTTGCGCCGCACCCTGACCCTGCGCGCCGACGCGGGCGGGGAAGCAGTGGGCATGCGGGTCCTGCTCAAGCAGCTAGAGCCGCTGGACGGCGCCTTGCCCGCCGTCGGCGCCGCCGCGCTGCACAGCCGGCTGGTGGAGCAGGCCGAGGTGGCGCTGCTGATCACCGACCTGCGGCAGCGCATCATCTACGTCAATCCCGCCTTCAGCCGTATCGCCGGCTACAGCGCGGCGCAAGCGCTCGGCCAGAGCCCGGACCTGCTGCGCTCCGGCGTGCCGGATGCCGAGCTGCGCACCCGTGTGCAGGGCGTGCTGCAGGATGGCGTGACCTGGCGCGGCGAAATCATCGGCAAGCGCGGCAACGGCGAACTGTTCCCGCAATCCGTCACCGTCAGCGCGCTGCGCGACGAAGCGGGCCGCATCAGCCACTGCTGGGTGGTATTTTCCGACCTCAGCGTGCACAAGGACGCCCAGGCCCGCATCCAGCGCCTGGCCAACTACGACCAGCTGACCGGGCTGCCCAACCTGGGCCTGCTGCACCAGTTGCTGGGCCAGGTGCTGACCGAGGCGCGCCGCGCGCGCAGCCACGGCGCCTTGCTGGTGCTGGAACTGACCCGGGTGGGCGCCATCAGCGACACCCTGGGCCACGAGGTCGGCAATGCGCTGCTGTGCGAGATCGCGCGCCAGTTCCGCGCCGCCCTGCGCGACGGCGACATCCTGGCGCGACTGGACGGCGCCCGTTTCGCGGTGGCGTTGCCGCGCATCGAAAAGCGCGAACACGCCGCCATCGTGGCCCAGAAGCTGCTCAAGGTGCTGGACACTGCCATCCTGGTCGAGGGCCACGCCCTGCAGGCCGGCGCCCATGCCGGCATCACGGTCTACCCGCAGGATGGCGACGACGTGCCGGTGCTGCTGCATTATGCCGAGATGGCGGCCGGCCGCGCCAGCCACCATCCCGCTCCGGCGCTGGCCTTCTATAGCGAGGAAATGAACCAGCGCGCCCAGGAGCATTTGCGCATCGAGAGCGAACTGCGCGAGGCCCTGGCCAATGGCGAACTGATGCTGTACTACCAGCCCAAGGTCAGCCTGCGCAGCGGCCGCATCGTCGGCGCCGAAGCCCTGCTGCGCTGGCGCCACCCGGTGCGCGGCATGGTCTCGCCTGGCGTGTTCATCCCGGTGGCCGAGGAAACCGGGCTGATACTGGAACTGGGCGCCTGGGTGCTGGACGAAGCCTGCCGCCAGGTGCGGGCCTGGAACGACGCCAACCTGATCATGCCGCCGGTGGCGGTCAACCTGTCGGCGCGCCAGTTCGACCAGCAGCTGCCGGCGCGCGTGGCCGCCGTGCTGGACAAGCACGGCGTGCAGCCCGGGCAAATCAACCTGGAAATCACGGAAAGCCTGCTGGTGCGCGGCGCCGACAGCGTGGTGGCCATCATGAACCAGCTGGTGGCCATGGGCATGTCGCTGGCGCTGGACGACTTCGGCACCGGCTATTCCAGCCTGGCCTACCTGAAGAAATTCCCGATCAGCACCCTCAAGATAGACCGCGCCTTCGTGGTCGGCCTGCCCTATGAGGAAAACGATTGCGCCATCGCGCGCGCCATCGTCACCATGGGCCAGCAGCTGCGCCAGGAAATCGTGGCCGAGGGCGTGGAGACGGCCGAGCAGATGGCCTTCCTGCGCGAACTGGGCTGCGACCAGCTGCAGGGTTATCTGTTCAGCCAGCCGGTGCCGGCCGCCGACTTCGCCGCCATGCTGCGCGAAGGCAAGCGCCTGGCCTTTGGCGGGCGCTAGGCGATACCAGGGGTAGCGTCTGCCGCCACCCCGGCGGTTTCAATGTGTTACATCTGCCGCCTTCCTATAATGCCTGCACGTTGAACGCAAGGGGATGCATCATGAATTTACGCTGGCCGGTGGCGCTGATGGGATTGCTGGGATTGAGCCTGTGCTGGCTGGCGCTGGCCAGCACGCCCGAAGAGGATGCGCCGGGAGAACTGCCCCCCGTGTTCAAGGCCACCATCCCCGCCAGGCTGCGCGACGGCCTGGAGATGGTGGAGATCCGCCAGCGCTGCAACGGCTGCGTGCCCTGGCGCTATATCGACTACTACGATAATAATTCGCAGCAAGCCACCCACCGCGCCAAGGTCACCGTGCAGGCCGGCTACTCCGCCATGTATTCCTATCCCGGCACCCAGTACTTCGCCAACGTGAAAATCGAGCAGAGCGCACCCGGCAGCTACGAGGCCGACCGCATCGCGGTCATCGACGCCCTGCGCCACGAGTGCCAGCGCAAGAAGGAGCGCGTGGCCAGCTACCTGGCCGGCCATGCGGACGTGCGCGAGAAGGTTGAAGCCCAGCTGCAGAAGGGCAAGGAAGCCATCGAGTTCGAGGAGGGCAGCTATCGCGGCGTCCAGTTCGTGTCCTGCACCGAGAACGTCATCAAGCTGATCAGCTCCACGCCCAGCCAGCTGCAGATCTTCGTGCCGCGCCACCAGGTCGTGGTGACGGCCTACCTGCTTCGGCAAAGCAATTCCAGGTTCCATACCACGGAGGAATTCCTCAGGATGCGGCGCGACTTCATCGAGGGCTACATCGATTTCCTCGCCGCCACCGACGCCAGCTGATACCCTAGCGTTTTTGGCACACCAAGGACGCTACCATGACCCGCAACATCCTGGATGAATCGCGCATCCATCCTTCGATACGCGCCACCATCAGCAACTTCAATGCCGACATCGTGCGCGAGGTGCAGGCCGCGGTGGCGGCCCATGCCATCGTGGTGGTGGGCATGTCGCTCAATCCCTTCCCGCGCAAGGCGCGCAAGCTGCTGGACCGGCTGGGCGCGCAATACCAGTACCTGGAATACGGCAGCTACTTTTCGCATTGGCGCCCGCGCAGCGCGCTCAAGCTGTGGACCGGCTGGCCGACTTTTCCCATGATTTTCATCAACGGCACCCTGGTGGGCGGCGCCCAGGAACTGCAGAAGCTGGTGGACCAGGGCGAATTCGCCCGCATGGTGGGAGCGCGCGCCAGTGCCTGACACTGCCGATGATGCGGCCACACTGCGCATGCTGCCGCTGCGCCTGGCGCCGGGGCAGGACCTGCGCGCGGCCCTGATGGAGGCCTTGCACGCCAGCGGCGCCCAGGCCGGCTACGTGCTGCAGGGCATGGGCAGCCTGGGCGCCGCCATGCTGCGCTATGCGGGCCGCGCCCAGCCAACAGCGCTGGCCGGCGACATGGAAATCCTCACCTTGGCCGGATCGCTGGCGCCTGATGGCGTGCATCTGCACATGTCGGTGTCGGATGCGGATGGCGTGGTGCGCGGCGGCCATGTGACTGCCGGCTGCGTGGTGCGCACCACGGCCGAGGTGCTGGTGGCGCTGCTGCCGGCGCACCGCTTCGACCGTGTGCATGACGCGGCCACCGGCTACCCGGAATTGCTGGTCAGTCCGGCGCGTGCCGATGGCGGCGTTCGGTCGGTTTGACGCGGCCTCCGGCTATCCGGACTGCTGCTCAGTCCGGCGCCAACCGGTTGAGGCGTTCCGTCAGTTCGCGTAGCGGCGCCGGCGCGGCGTCCAGGTGGTAGCGCACCTGGTGTGCACGGCCGCCGTCCTCGGCGCGCAGGGTGTACTGGAAATCCCAGGATTGCGGCTGCGGCTTGACCAGCTGGTCCGGCAGGGCGAAGAAATCGCAGGCGGCCAGCAGGCTGCGCAGTTCGCCGGCGCGGGCAGGGGGCAGGGCGTCCAGGTCCACGCTGCGCGCCTGCGCCCCGGCCGGGCCGGTGAATCCGCCGCTGCTGCTCAGGCGCAGGTGCATGACTACCTCCTTCAGATCACGCCAACCACTTTCCACGCCGCCTGCACCGCGTGCTGCTCGGCCGAATTGGCGCCGTACAGCAGGGCGGCGGCGTCACTGGTGGCCTGGGCGAATTCGGCAAAGGTGGCGGTCGACGTTACCAGCGGCAGGGCCTTGTACCAGATCGGCGCCGCCTTGTCCCAGGAATTGCCCTTCAAGGCGATGGCGGCCGCATAGAAGGCGTGGTTGGGGATGCCGGAATTGGTGTGCACGTCGCCGCCTTCCACATAGCCGGCCATGGTCTTGGGCTGGTCGTCGCCGGACCAGGTCAGGGCGGTGTTGCCCGGATCGGCCATCGAGCGCAGCGCCTTGCCCACGGCCGGCGCCATGATGCCGGCGCCGATCAGCCAGTCGGCCTGCTCCACGCTTTGCTTGAGACGCCATTGCTTGACCACGCTGCCGAACACGTCCGAGATGGATTCGTTCAGGGCGCCGCTCTGGTCCTCGTACACCAGCCCGCCCGGCACGGTGTACTGGGTCACGCCGTGGGTCAGCTCGTGGGCGATCACGTCGATGGCGCCGGTAAAGCCGAGGAAGGACTTGCCGTCGCCATCGCCGTACACCATTTGCTGGCCGTTCCAGAAGGCGTTGTTGAACTTCGTGCTGTAGTGGACCGTGGAATCGAGCCGCAGTCCCTTGCCATCGATGGAATTGCGCTTCAGGACTTCCAGGTAGAAATCGTAGGTGGCGCCGGCGCCGTCGAAAGCCTGGTTCACTGCCTCGTCCTTGACGGCGGCATCGGCTTCGCCGCGCGCCAGTTTGCCGGGCAGGGTGGTCTTGTGTTTCGCGTCGTACACGGTGCGGCGTTTTTCGCCTGTGCTCTGGGTGCTCAGCGACAGCTGCGGCGAGGCCATGCGCTGGCCGCGCAGCAAGGCCGAACGTTCGATCTGCAGCAGCAACTGCTTGCGTTCCTCGGCATCGCTGCAGGCCTCGGCCAGCTTGCGCAGCAGTTTGGACGGGATGATGAAGCAGGTGCAGTGGCGGGAATGGACGTGCATGGGGCGGCTCCTTGACATTGCATTCTCATCATTATGCACAGAAGTGCAATGCCGCGCCCTTGCCGTTCAACGGTGCGGCCGCAGCGGGGCCAGCAAGTGGCGCAGGTTGTTGTGGTCCAGCTCGTACATGAGGGCCAGCAGCCCGCCCAGCTCGCCGCTGGGATAGCCCTCGCGGGCGAACCAGGCCAGGTAATTGCCCGGCAAGTCCGCCAGCAGCGTGCCCTTGTGCTTCCCGAACGGCATTTCCCGCTTGACCAGCAGGGCGAGTTTTTCAGAAGAGTCCATAAAGTCCCGTTAGATTCGTCTCAATGCGGATTGTAGTGCCCCGACTACGATCATGGCATTATGCAGATTATCCAATCCAGGACGTACAGCCTGTGGTACGCAAAGTTACGGGACCGGCGCGTCAAAGACCAGATTACGGTGCGCTTATCCCGTCTGGCGAGTGGGTTGATAGGCGATGTTGCTTTTGTCGGCGAGGGCTTGCGTGAGCTGCGCATACATGCTGGCCCCGGATACCGGATTTATTATCTGGAACATGGCGGCACAGTGGTGGTCTTACTGTGCGGCGGCGACAAGAGTAGCCAGAAGCGGGATATCGAAAAGGAGCACGAGCTTGCGCGACAGTGGAGGCGCGATCATGGCTGAAGAATTCTTTCCTCTCGATTTGGCGGACTTGCTGGATAGCCCTGAAACTATCCAGTTCTTCGTAGCGGATGCTTTCGAGTCCGGTAACCCGGCTTACATTGAACAAGCTTTCGAACTGGTAGCGCGGGCCAAGGGCCTGGGTGAATTCGCCGCCCGGACCGGCTTGTCAGTCGAAGAGCTGATGGTGGAACTGAAGGCGGGCAGCGTTTACTGCCAGTTATGACTCAAGGTCAAATATTATATGAATTTTTTGGCCTATATCGAAATATCCTAAATAAGCATACTGCACGACATTATCTTTTCATGGAGTGCAGCCATGCCTATCGCTTTGCTGGCGCTGACCATCAGCGCCTTTGCCATCGGGACTACCGAATTCGTCATTGTCGGCCTGTTGCCGACCATCGCCGCCGATCTCGGCGTCGCCCTGCCTTCCGCCGGTCTGCTGGTCAGCCTGTACGCCATGGGCGTGGCCGTCGGTGCGCCCGTGCTGACCGCCCTGACCGGCAAGTTGCCGCGCAAGACCCTGCTGCTGGCGCTGATGGTGCTGTTCACCATCGGCAACCTGCTGGCCTGGCAGGCGCCCGGGTATACCTCGCTGATCGTGGCGCGCATTCTGACCGGGCTGGCGCACGGCGTGTTCTTCTCGATAGGTTCCACCATCGCCACCTCGCTGGTGCCGCGCGAGAAGGCCGCCAGCGCCATCGCCATCATGTTTACCGGCCTGACCGTGGCCCTGGTCACCGGCGTGCCGCTGGGCACCTTCATCGGCCAGCACTTCGGCTGGCGCGCCACCTTCCTGGCCGTCTCGGCCCTGGGCGTGGCCGCCTTCCTCGGCAGCCTGGCCTTCGTGCCGTCCAACATCGCGCACAGCAAGCCGGCCTCGCTGCTGCAGCAGGCAAGAGTACTGGCACAGCCGCGCCTGCTGCTGGTGTACGCCATGACGGCGGTCGGCTATGGCGGCTCCTTCATTGCCTTTACCTATCTGGCGCCCATCCTGCAGCAGGTGAGCGGCTTCAGCGAGAACGCGGTCGGGCTGGTGATGCTGGTGTACGGCGTGTCTGTCGCGGTGGGCAATATCTGGGGCGGCAAGCTGGCCGACCGGCGCGGCCCGGTGGGCGCCCTGAAGCTCATCTTCCTGGGCCTGGCCGCGGTTCTGCTGGCGCTCAGCTTTACCGCGCCGTATCAGTGGGCGGTGCTGCTCACGGTGCTGCTGTGGGGCGCGGTCGCCTTCGGCAACGTGGCCGGCCTGCAGGTGTACGTGGTGCAGCAAGCCGAGCACTATACGCCGCAAGCGGTGGACGTGGCCTCGGGCCTGAACATCGCCGCCTTCAACCTCGGCATCGCCGGCGGCGCCTGGGGCGGCGGCCTGATCGTCGACCACCTGGGCCTGGCGCACACCGGCTGGATAGGTGCGCTGACCGTGCTGGGCGCCTACGGCCTGACCGCCCTCAGCGGCCGCTTGGACCGGCTGTATCCGCGTCCGGCCGGCAGCGGCGCGCGATCGGTACACGCCGCCGCACACTAACTGGCATCAGCGCCAGTAGATGGCATCCAGGCTGCCCTTGCCGAAGTATTTTTCGTATTCCTGGGCAGCGTAGGAATCCATCATGCCGGCGATGTAGTCGACCACCAGCCGCTCGCGGCTGTCCTTCAGGCAGCGCAGCTCGGGCGGCAACAGCACGTTATTCTTGTTGTACTGGCGGTCGGTCAGCACCTCGTACAGGCCGCGGATGATTTTCTCGCCGCGCTTTTCGTACAGCTGCACTTCCTTCTTGCGCAGGATGGCTTTCCACAGCAGGCTTTTCAGGCCCTTGGCCAGCGGCGCCATGCTGCGGTAGCCCAGCTCCGGGCCGTGATCTCCGTCCACCACGGCGATGTCGCGGCACAGCTCATGCACGATCTGGCCGGTCAGCTCCTTGCGCAGCACGATGGAGTATTCCTCCGAACTGTCCTGCGCCTCGCACTTCAAGGCTTCCTCGTGCGCGTGGTGGGCGATGCGCGAGAACGGTTCGTAGGCCGCCGCAAACTCCCTGCTGATCTTGAACTCGTGGACGATCTCGCCCCAAGTGATGATGCCGAAGCTGAGCGCATCCTCGACGTCGTGCGCGGCGTAGGCGATTTCGTCGGACAGGTCCATGATTTGCGCATCGATGCTCTTGCGCTGGGTGATGCCGTGGCGCGCCAGCTCGGCCGCCAGGAAATCGTGATCTTCGTCGTACAGGAACTTGCGCCGGTTGTCGGCGCGCCGGTGGAAGTATTTCGTGATGCCGAACAGCGAACGCACCGTCAGGTTCAGACCCGGATAAGCATGATGCTTCTTCTCCAGCGTACGCAGGATGCGGAAAGCCTGGGCGTTGCCCTCGAAGCCGCCGTGCTCCGCGCAGAGCTCGTTCAATATCTTCTCGCCGTAATGGCCGAAGGGCGGGTTGCCGATATCGTGCGCCAGCGCGCAGGTTTCCGACACCACGCTGCGCTCCAGTCCCAGGTCGGCCGCGATCGAACGGGCGATCTGCGCCACCTCCAGGCTGTGGGTCAGGCGGTTCCGGTTGGAGCGGTTGGCGTCCATGCCCAGCAGCTGCATCTTTCCCTGCAGGCAGCGGAAGGAGGTCGAATACAGTACCCGCGCGTAGTCGCGCATGCCTTCCTCGCGTCCGGCGCCGCGCTGGTCGGACTGGGCGTGCACCCGGTATTCCAGCGGTAGCACCAGCGCTTCCTGTTGCTTGGCAAATGCGATGGTGTCGTCTGCGTACATGGTCTTCCTTTCATGGTCCGCCAGCGATTCTAAGCGAGGCAGTGTATATTGCTGGCGAATTTTATCTTCGCATTGAAAGTTTTACATGTCGCCAGTCTTCTTGTCCGCCATCGTGGTTGCCTATTTCTGCCTGCTGCTGGCGGTGGCCTGGGCCACCGGCCGCCGCGCCAATGACGACGGCTACTTCATCGGCAACAAGAGCAGCAACTGGGTGGTGGTGGCCTTCGGGATGGTGGGCGCCACCATGAGCGGCGTCACCTTCGTCAGCGTGCCGGGCGCCGTGGGGCGCGACGGTTTCGGCTACCTGCAGGTGGTGCTCGGCTATGTGCTGGGCTACGCGGCCGTGGCCCTGTTCCTGCTGCCACTGTACTACCGGCTCGGCCTGACCTCGATCTACCGCTATCTCGATATGCGCCTGGGGCGCCGCGCCTACCAGAGCGGGGCCGCCTTTTTCATGCTGTCGCGCACCCTGTCCTCGACGGCGCGGCTGTACCTGGTGGTGCACGTGCTGCAGGCAGCCATCCTGGACAGCCTGGGCGTGCCGTTCTGGCTGACCACCGCTGCCATCCTTGCCATGATACTGCTGTACACCTACCAGGGCGGGGTCAAGACCATCGTCTGGACCGACACCCTGCAGACCGCCGCCATGCTGCTCGGCCTGGGCGCCTGCATCGTGTTCCTGCTGCGGGCGCTGGACATGGACGTGGGCGCCAGCCTGGCGCGCATGGGGGAGCTGGACATCTCGCGCATCTGGACCTGGGATGGCGACAGTCCGGCCAACGCGTGGAAGCAGATCGCGGCCGGCTTCTTCATCGTGCTGGCCATGACCGGCATGGACCAGGAGATGATGCAGAAGAATATCTCGGTGCGCACCCTGCGCGATTCGCAGAAAAACATGCTGCTGCTGACCGTGGTGCTGACCGCCGTGCTGGCGCTGCTGGTCTACCTGGGCGGCCTGCTGCAGCTGTACCGGCCCGTGGCGGGTGTCACGGCCGGCGGCGACCAGCTGTTCCCGGCCGTCGTCATGGGCCACATGCCGGCCGCCATGCAGCTGGTGTTCCTGGTGGCCCTGGTCTCGGCCTTGTTCCCCAGCGCGGACGGCGCCATCACGGCGCTCACTTCCAGCTTCTGCAACGACATCCTGCGCCTGCCCGAGCGTGGCTTGGATGAGCGCGAGCGCCGCCGCTGGCGCCATGGCGTGCACCTGGGCTACTGCGCCCTGTTCCTCCTGCTGGTGCTGGTGTTCAAATGGGTGGACAACCCCAGCATGGTGGGCCTGGTGCTGAAGCTGGCCGGGTATACCTACGGCCCCTTGCTGGGCCTGTTCGCCTTCGGCCTGCTGACCCGGCGCGCGGTGCGCGACCGCTGGGTGCCGCTGGTGGCCGTGGCCAGCCCCGCGCTATGCTATTTGATCGACGTCAACCAGCCCTTGCTTTTGGGCAGCTACCGGATAGGCCTGGAACTGCTTATCCTGAACGGACTGCTGGTGTTTGCCGGACTGCTATTCATTTCCAAAGCGCAACGCTTGCAAACATAGTAAGATTGCCACTTCATTTGAACGACAGGAGCACAGATGTCCCGATCGCCTTTTGCTTATCTCCGTAGCGGCCTGGCCTGGTTGTGGCGGGCCGTGGACGCCGGCCGCCGCACGGTGCTCAACCTGATTTTCCTGCTGATCGTCGCGGCGCTGCTGTACGCCCTGTTTGGCGGCGGCGCCAAGCCGCTGCAGCCCAAGACCACGCTGGTGCTGGACCTCAAGGGCCAGCTGGTGGAGCAATCCAGCGTCAACGCGCGCGAAGCCCTGCTGGCCGGCGCCAGCGGCGGCGAGGTGCACAAGATGCTGCAGCTGCGCGACGTTCTGGCCGTGCTGGAGACGGCCGCCAAGGATCCCGACGTCAGCGGCGCCGTGCTGCTGGTGGACGAGATGGAAGGCGGCGGCCAGGCCATGCTGCGCGAAGTCGCGGCCGGGCTGGAACGCTTCAAGAAGGCCGGCAAGCCGGTGGTGGCCTGGGGCGCCAGCTATGACCAGCGCCAGTATTTGCTGGCGGCGCACGCCAGCGAAGTCTATGTCCATCCCATGGGCGCCGTGATGCTGCAGGGCTTCGGCCGCTACCGCAACTACTACCGCGACGCGCTGGACAAGCTGGGCGTGACCGTGAACCTAATGCGGGTCGGCACCTACAAGAGCTTTGCCGAGCCGTACATCGCCAACGGCCCGTCGCCGGCCGCCACCGAGGCCGAAAACTACCTGAACGGCGCCCTGTGGGCGGCCTACACGGGCGAGGTGGAAACGGCGCGCAAGCTGCCGCAGGGCGCGGTGATGCAGTTGATCGACGATTTGCCGGCGCGCGTCACCGCCGTCAACGGCGACCTGGCCAAGCTGACCCTGCAGGCCAAGCTGGTGGACGGCCTCAAGACCAAGGATGAAATCCGCCAGCTGATGATCTCGCGCGGCTCGCTGGACGCCGACGGCAAGACCTTCCGCCAGATCTCGTACGAGGATTACCTGTCGCGCATCCACCCCAGGCTGACCGGCGACGCCGTGGGCGTGATCGTGGCCCAGGGCGAGATCAGCGACGGCAGCGCCGGTCCGGGCTCCATCGGCGGCGACTCCACTTCCAAGCTGATACGCATGGCGCGCGAGGATGACCATATCAAGGCCGTGGTGCTGCGCGTGGATTCGCCCGGCGGCAGCGCCTTTGCCTCCGAGCTGATACGGCGCGAACTGGAGCTGACGCGCGCGGCTGGCAAGCCGGTGGTGGTCTCCATGGGCAATGTGGCGGCCTCGGGCGGCTACTGGATCTCCATGGCCTCGGATGAAGTGATCGCCGATCCGACCACGGTGACCGGTTCGATCGGCGTGTTCGCCATCCTGCCCACGGCCGAGAAAGTGATCGACAAGCTGGGCATCCACACGGCCGGTTCGCCGACCACCTGGCTGGCCGACGCCACCAATCCGCTGCGTCCGCTGGACCCGCGCATGCAGCAGGTGGTGCAGGGCTCGATCAACCACATCTACGCCGAATTCACCAGCAAGGCCGCGCAGGCGCGCAAGACCACGCCGGAGAAGATTGACGCCGTGGCCCAGGGCCGGGTCTGGACCGGGGCCCAGGCCAAGGAGCGCGGCCTGGTCGACACGCTGGGCAACTTCGGCGACGCGCTGAAGTCGGCCGCGCAGCGCGCCAAGCTGGGGCCGGACTACCGCGTGGCCTACATCGAGCGCGAGAGCAGCAAGCTGGAACGCCTGTTCAACATGTTCGGCGACTCGGCCCGCGCCAGTGTTGCCCGGGCGGTGCTGGGCGACGTGAAGCTGGGCCTGTCCACCACCGGCCTGCCGCTGGGCGCCGCCACCGGCATCGCACGCGACATGGGCTGGCTGAACGAAGTCAGCAGCGGCCGCAAACCCTTCGAGGCAGTCACCCACTGCCTGTGCGAGTCCCCGTAAGCACCGGCGCAGGCACGCGCTTGCTGCCGCGCCTGTGTCACCCCACCCTGGTGTCCACCCCACCCTGGTGTCCACCCTGGTGTCCACCCTGGCACCCTGGTGTCAGATCTGCCATTGGTACATGAGGCTGCTTCGTTAAAGCAAGCTCATGTACTTTTGGCAGATCTGACACCAAGGGGTGGACAGCAAGGGGTTCAGCGGGCGGGCAGGGTGATGATGAAGCGGCTGCGGCCTTCGGGGGCGGGGACGCAGACGGCGTCGCCGCCGTGGCGGCGGGCGATCTGGCGCACCAGGGCCAGGCCCAGCCCGGCGCCGTCGTTGTCGCGCGTGCGGCGGCGCCGGTAGAACGGTTCGAAGATGCGCTCGAATTCGTCGCGCGGGATGCCGCTGCCGCCATCCCATACAGTCAGCCTGACCTCGGCGCCGGCGCGCTCGATCAGCACATGCACCGGCGGGGCGCCGTGGCGGCGCGCGTTTTCCAGCAGGTTGCGCAGCAGGCGCCGCAGCAGTCGGGCATCGCCCAGCACCGTCGCCGGCACCCCGTCCAGCACCGCGTCGTCGTAGTGCGCGCATTCCTCCGCCGCCAGCGCCAGCAGGTCGATTTCTTCCTGCACCATGCTCTCGTGGCGCGCATCGAGCCGGCTGGCCAGCAGGATTTCGTCCAGCAGCTGGTCCAGTTCCGCGATATCCTGTTCCAGCCCGGCCTTGCGCCGGGGCGACAGCTCGTCCTCGCTCAGCTCCAGCGCCAGGCGGATGCGCGCCAGCGGCGTGCGCAGCTCGTGCGAGGCATTGGCCAGCAGCGTCTTGTGCGAGCGCATCAGCTGCTCGATGCGGTCGGCCGCGCGGTTGAAGCTGTGCGCCAGCTGGCCGATTTCATCCTTGCCCTCGACCGCCACCCGCACCGACAAATCGCCCGCGCCCAGGCTCTCGACCCCGCGCTGCAGCCGCTCCAGGCGCCCGGTCAGGTAGCGCACCAGCGGATAGGCAATGATGGCGATGGCCGCCGCCAGCAACAGCAGCACGGTGTGCAGCAGGGCGCGCGGGCGGCCATAGCCCAGCGGCTCGCTGGACAGCAGGCGGCGCCCGTCCGGCAGGCGCAAATAGGTGGCCGAGAATGGCGCCCATGCATAGCGCGCCCCGCCCCAGCGGGCCGGCCGCAGGGGCGGGCCGATGCTGGCGACCAGCCGCCAGTCGCGGTCATACAGCGACAGGTCGGCCCGTATGGTGATAGCCAGCCGCAGCAGCGCCGCCTCCTGCTCGGCCGCCGGCGCGCCGGCCGGGGCGATGCCATGCTGGACCAGGCGCGCCATGGTCATGTCCACGCGGCCCAGCGGCCCGCCGGTGCGCTGCCACATCAGGCCCACGGCCAGGGCAAACAGCAGCAGGGCGGCCAGCAGCGCCAGGTAGATGCGGAAGTACAGGCGCGAGAACGGCCAGGCCAGCCAGGCGCGCCAGTTGCGCCAGGCCGGGGCCGGACCGGGACGGGCCCGCATCAATCCTGCACCTTGGCGAACACGTAGCCGGCCCCGCGCACGGTGATGATGCGGCGCGGTTTCTTGGGATCGTCCTCGACGGCGGCGCGGATGCGCGACATGTGCACGTCGATGGAACGGTCGAAGGCGTCCATGGATTCGCCGCGTACCAGCTCCATCAGCGCCTCGCGCGACAACACCCGGCCGGCGCTGTGCGCCATCGCTGCCAGCAGCTCGAACTGGTGGGCGGTCAGCTCGCAGGGCTTGCCGTCCAGGCGCGCCTGGTGGCCGCGGGTATCGATTTCCAGGCGGCCGAAGCGCAGCACATGGCCGTCCGGCTGGCGCGCGCCGCTGTCGACGCGGCGGCGCAGGATGGCGCGCAGGCGCGCCAGCAGCTCGCGCGGCTCGAACGGCTTGGGCAGGTAATCGTCGGCGCCCAGTTCCAGGCCGATGATGCGGTCGACGGCGTCGCCGCGCGCGGTCAGCATCAGCACCGGGAGGTCGGCCCCGGGACCGCCGCTGCCGCGCAGCTGGCGGCACAGGTCCAGGCCGTCCATGTCGGGCAGCATCAGGTCCAGCACCACGGCGTCGCTCTGGCCCGTGGCCAGGTGCTCCAGGGCGGCGCGGCCGGTGGCGGCGTGGTGCACGCGCAGCCCGGCCTTGCCCAGGTATTCGGCCAGCATGTCGGCCAGGCGCGGGTCGTCTTCCACCAATAAAATACGGTCAGTCATGCGGGATGTCTCAATCTTGCAGTGTTGGAGCGATTGTCAGCGTCCAGCGTAAATCAGTGATGTCGGTTCTGTAAATATTTGTAAAGCGTTTTAAAGCCCTGGCAGGGAAAACACGGGTTTTGTAGCGAGTTTGTATCGTGCATTGGAGCCAACTGCCATTGCCTTGCGGCTTGTGCTAGAGTCCACGGATTCAGGCCTGGCACCTTTTTTGCCCAGGACAGCAAGCTTATAAAAGGATAATCGATGGATTCGCAAGTCAAGCCGCCCCAGAGTGCCGCTCAACCCCGCAGCCGCCGTTCCAAAGTGTTAGGCGGCGTCGTCGTCGTCGCCGCCATGGCCGGCCTGGCCGGCCTGGCCTGGCACCTGACCCACGGCGCCGCCGCCGGGGCGCAAGGCGGCCCTGGCGGGGCGGGCGGTCCAGGCGCCCCCGGCGGCCCTGGCGGTCCGGGAGGCCCCGGTGGTCCTGGCGGCGGGCGCCGCATGCCGTCCACCACGGTGGGCGTGGCGACCGCGCAGCTGGCCGATATCCCGGTCACCATCAACGCCCTGGGTACGGTGACGGCCGCCGCCACCAGCACGGTGCGCCCGCAGGTGTCCGGCATCCTGCAAAAAGTGCTGTTCAAGGAAGGCCAGATGGTCAAGGCCGGCCAGGTGCTGGCCCAGATCGATGCGCGCCAGTTTGAAATGGCGCTGCTGCAGGCCAGCGGCACCCGCCAGCGCGACGAGGCCCAGCTGGAAAACGCCAAACTGACCCTGGAACGCTACCGCACCCTGCTGAGCCAGGACTCGATCGCGCGCCAGGATGTCGATACCCAGGCTGCCCTGGTCAAGCAGCTGGAGGGCACGGTCATGACCGACCGCGCGGCCGAAGGCACGGCCAGGATCAACCTGGGCTACACCAAGGTGGTGGCGCCGATCTCGGGCCGGGTCGGCCTGCGCACGGTCGATATCGGCAACCTGGTCAGCTCCAGCGACAGCACCGGCCTGGCCGTGATCACCCAGCTCTCGCCCATCGACGTGGAATTCACCGTGCCGCAGGACGCCGTGCAGGAAGTGCAGGCGCGCGCGCTGGGCGGCGCCGAGCTGCCGGCCCTGGCTTTCGACCGCACCCGCACCGTGCAGCTGGCCGCCGGCCGCTTCTTCGCGCTGGACAACCAGGTCGATACCGCCACCGGCACCGTCAAGGCCAAGGCCCGCTTCAACAATGACAAGCTGGCCCTGTTCCCCAGCCAGTTCGTCAACGTGCGGCTGGAACTGCGTACCATCAAGGATGCCGTCATGGTTCCCGTCACGGCCCTGCGCCATGGCACCAAGGGTGATTTCGTCTATGTGCTGGGGGCCGACAAGACCGCCGTCATGCGCCCCGTCACGGTGGGCGAATCGACCACCGACAAGGTGCAGATACGCACCGGCGTGAAGGCGGGCGAGCAGGTCATCACGGAAGGCGCCGACCGCCTCAAGGATGGCGCCAAGGTGACCCTGCCGGGCGACCGTCCGGCCGGCGGCCGGCGTGGCCAGGGCGGCCAGGGCGGCCAAGCTGGCCAGGGCGGCCAGCAGGGCGCCGCCGCTGACGGCGCACCAGGTGCGCAGGGTGGCTGGAAAGGCCGCAAGTCCGCAGAGGGAGAGGCCTCCGGTGCTCCGGCCGCCGGGGCGCCGGCCGCCGGTTCGCCGGCCGCCGATGGCGCCAGCGCGCCTGCCGGCGCCGGCGAGCGCCGCCACCGCCAGAAGGAAGGCGCAGCGCAGCAATGAGTCCATCCCGTCCCTTCATCCAGCGTCCGGTAGCGACTTCGCTGCTGATGCTGGCGATCGTGCTGGCAGGCCTGGTCGGCTTCAAGTTCCTGCCGCTGTCGGCCCTGCCGCAGGTCGATTTCCCGACCATCCAGGTCCAGACCCTGTACCCGGGCGGCAGTCCCGAGGTCATGGGCCAGACCGTGACCGCGCCGCTGGAAGCCCAGTTCGGCCAGATGGCCGGCTTGCAGCGCATGAGTTCCACCAGCGCCGCCGGGGTCTCCATCATCACCCTGCAGTTCAACCTGGGCATAGGCCTGGACGTGGCCGAGCAGCAGGTGCAGGCCGCCATCAACGCGGCCAACTCGCTGATGCCGACCGACCTGCCGGCGCCGCCCGTGTACGCCAAGGTCAACCCGGCCGACGCGCCGGTGCTGACCCTGGCCATCACCTCGGACACCATGCCGCTGACCGAGGTGCAGAACATCGTCAACACCCGGCTGGCCCTGAAGATCAGCCAGGTCAACGGCGTCGGCCTGGTGTCGCTGAGCGGCGGCCAGCGTCCGGCCGTGCGCATCCAGGCCGACACCCGCGCCCTGGCCTCGTACGGCCTGGGCCTCGCCACCCTAAAGAGCGCCATCACGGCCGCCAACGCCAACAGCGCCAAGGGCAGTTTCGACGGCCCGACCCGCTCCTTCACCATCAACGCCAACGACCAGCTGCTGACCGCCAACGACTACAAGTCCATGATCGTGTCGTACAAGAACGGCGCCCCGGTGCGCCTGTCCGACGTGGCCCAGGTGGTGGACAGCGCCGAAAACGTCAAGCTGGGCGCCTGGTCCGGCCTGAAGCCGGCCATCATCCTGAACGTGCAGCGCCAGCCCGGCGCCAACGTGATCGCCACTGTGGACGCCATCAAGAAGCGCCTGCCCGAACTGCAGGCCGGCCTGCCGGAAGCGCTGCACGTGGAGGTGCTGAGCGACCGCACCAACGGCATCCGCGCCTCGGTCGAACACGTGGAATTCGAGCTGGTGCTGGCCGTGGTGCTGGTGGTGCTGGTGATTTTCTTCTTCCTGCACAGCGTGCGCGCCACCGTGATCGCCAGCCTGTCGGTGCCGATCTCGCTGATCGGCAGCTGCGGCCTGATGTACTTGCTCGGCTACAGCCTGAACAACCTGTCGCTGATGGCGCTCACCATCGCCACCGGCTTCGTGGTGGACGACGCCATCGTCATGATAGAGAACATTGCGCGCTACATCGAGGAGGGCGAGAAGCCCATGGCCGCCGCGCTCAAGGGCGCCAGCCAGATCGGCTTCACCATCATTTCGCTGACGGTGTCGCTGATCGCGGTGCTGATCCCGCTGCTGTTCATGGGCGACGTGGTGGGACGGCTGTTCCGTGAATTCGCCGTCACCCTGTCGATCACCATCCTGATCTCCGCCGTGGTGTCGCTGACCCTGGTGCCCATGATGTCGGCGCGCTGGCTCAAGAGCCATGACGAAGAGCGTCCGACCCGCTTCGCGCGCGCCACCCAGCGCTTCTTCGACCAGGTCATCGCCAGGTACGACGTGGCGCTGCAATGGGTGTTCCGCCACAGCGGCCTGACCCTACTGATCGCGCTGGCCACCCTGGTGCTGACCGTGCTGCTGTACATCGTCATTCCCAAGGGCCTGTTCCCGACACAGGACACCGGCCAGCTGCAGGCCCGCGTCGAAACCGCGCAGGCGGTGTCCTATGACCGCATGGCCGACCTGCAGCAGCAGGCCGCGCGCGCCATCCTGGACGATCCAGACGTGGAGTCGCTCAGTTCCCTGGTGGGCGTGGACGCGTCCAACAACACCATGCTGCATACCGGCCGCATGCTGATCAACCTGAAGAAAAAGCGCAGCACCGGCCAGCCGGAAACCATGGAGCGGTTGCGCCGCCGCGTCAGCGAGGTGGCCGGCGTCACCCTGTACCTGCAGCCTACCCAGGACCTGACCATCGACGCCGAAACCGGCCCCACCCAGTACCGGGTCTCGCTGGAAGGCGCCGACACCGTCACCGTCACCACCTGGGCCACCAGGCTGGCGCAACAGATGGCCACCCACAAGCAGCTGCGCAACGTGGTGTCGGACGCCGGCGCCACCGCGCCCGGCGCCTATGTCAGCATAGACCGCGACAGCGCTTCGCGCCTGTCGATCACCGCGTCCGCCATCGACGACGCCCTGTACAGCGCCTTCGGCCAGCGCATCGTGTCCACCATCTTCACCGAGACCAACCAGTACCGCGTGATCCTGGAGGCGGCGCCGCATACGCTGACCACCCCGCAGTCGCTGAGCGACCTGCAGCTGATCACCGGTTCCGGCAAGGCCACGCCGCTCTCGGCCGTCGCCAGCGTGATCGAGAAGCCGGCGCCGCTGCAGATCACCCACGTGGCCCAGTATCCGGCCACCACGCTGGGCTTCGACACCGCCGACGGCGTGTCGCTGGGCCGCGCGGTGGACGAAATCCGCGCCGCCGCCCAGGAAATCGGCCTGCCGGCCTCGGTCACCATGACTTTCCTGGGCGCGGCCGGCGCCTACCAGAACTCGCTGTCCAACCAGCTGTGGCTGATTTTGGCGGCCGTGATCTGCGTCTACATCGTGCTGGGCGTGCTATACGAAAGCTATATCCACCCGCTGACCATCCTGTCCACCCTGCCGTCGGCCGGCGTGGGCGCGCTGCTGGCCCTGTGGCTGAGCGGCCAGGACCTGGGCGTGATCGGCATCATCGGCATCATTCTCTTGATCGGTATCGTCAAGAAGAACGCCATCATGATGATCGACTTCGCCATCGAGGCCGAACGCGACGAAGGAAAATCGCCGCGCGAAGCCATCCACCAGGCCGCGCTGCTGCGCTTCCGCCCCATCCTGATGACCACCCTGGCCGCGTTGTTTGCCGCCGTGCCGCTGATGCTGGGCTGGGGCGAGGGCGCCGAGCTGCGCCGCCCGCTGGGCCTGGCCATCTTCGGCGGCCTGATCCTGAGCCAGCTGCTGACCCTGTTCACCACCCCGGTGATCTACCTGGGCTTCGACAGCCTGGGCCAGCGCTGGCGCAAGCGCTTTGGCGATGGCGGCAAAGGGGGCAACCCGCCGGCCGTGCCTGACGGAGCCGCACCGTGAACCTGTCGGAACCGTTCGTACGGCGGCCCATCGCCACCGTCCTCCTGACCGTCGGCCTGGCGCTGGCCGGCATAGGCGCGTTCTTCGCGCTGCCGGTGTCGCCGCTGCCGCAGGTGGATTTTCCTGCCATCTTCGTCAGCGCTTCGCTGCCGGGCGGCAGTCCGGACACCATGGCGTCCAGCGTCGCTACGCCGCTGGAGCGGCGGCTGGGCATCATCGCCGGGGTCAACGAGATGACCTCGACCTCCAGCACCAGTTCGGCCCAGATCAACCTGCAGTTCGACCTGACCCGCAATATCGACGCCGCCGCGCGCGAGGTGCAGGCCGCCATCAACGCCTCGCGCGCCGACCTGCCGGCCACGCTGAAAAGCAATCCGACCTACCGCAAGGCCAATCCATCCGATGCGCCCATCGTCATCCTGGCGCTGACCTCGCCGACCCGCAGCCCGGGCCAGATCTACGAGGCGGTATCCAACCTGGTGCAGCAGAAGATGGCCCAGGTCCAGGGCGTGGGCGACGTGGAGGTGGGCGGCGGTTCGCTGCCGGCGGTGCGGGTCGAGCTCAATCCGTATCAACTGAACCACTACGGGGTGTCGGCCGAGGACGTGCGCGCCGCCCTGCAGGCGGCCAACGCCAACCGGCCCAAGGGCGCGCTGGAAGGGGAGGGCAAGCGCTACCAGATCTATTCCGCGCCCAGCACCGCCCACGGCGGCCGCAGCGCCTCGGACTACCGCGACCTGATCGTGGCCTGGCGCGACAACGCCGCCATCCGCCTGCAGGACGTGGCCGAGGTCGAGGATGGGGTCGAGAACAAGAACACCCTGGGCCTGTTCAACGGCAATCCGGCCGTGATCGTGCTGGTCAAGCGCCAGCCCGGCGCCAACGTGATCGCCACCGTGGACGGGGTGCGCAAGCTGTTGCCCCAGCTGCAGGCGCAGTTGCCGCAGGACATCACTATCCAGGTGGCCTCGGACAGCACCAATTCCATTCGCGCCTCGCTGCACGAGATCGAAGTCACCCTCATCATTTCCATCATCCTGGTGGTGATCGTGGTCAGCGCCTTCCTGCGCAGCGTGCGCGCCACCATCGTGCCCACCGTGGCTACCATCGTGTCGCTGCTGGGCACCTTCGGCGCCATGTATCTGCTGGGCTTCAGCCTGAACAACCTGTCGCTGATGGCGCTCACGGTAGCCACCGGCTTCGTGGTCGATGACGCCATCGTGGTGCTGGAAAACACCCAGCGCCACATCGAGGCCGGCATGGACCGCTTCAAGGCGGCCCTGCTGGGCGCGCGCGAGGTGGGCTTCACGGTGCTGTCGATCAGCCTGTCGCTGGTGGCCGTATTCATTCCGCTGCTGTTCATGGGCGGCCAGGTGGGACGCCTGTTCCGGGAGTTCGCCGTGACCCTGTCGGTGGCGGTCATGATCTCGCTGCTGATCTCGCTCACCACCACGCCCATGATGTGCGCCTGGCTGCTCAAGAGCGGCCACGATCCCAAGCCGCAGGGCCGCATCGCGCGCGCCTTCGAGAACACTTTCCTGTGGACCCAGCGCATGTACGAGCATGCGCTGGACTGGGCCCTGCACAGCGCCGGCATGGTGATGCTGATACTGGTGTTCGTGATCGGCCTGAACGTCTACCTGTTCGCGGCCGCGCCCAAGGGTTTCTTCCCGCAGCAGGACACGGGCCAGATCAACGGCGGCATGCGCGCCGACCAGAGCATCTCGTTCCAGGCCATGCAGGGCAAGCTGCGCCAGCTGGTCAACATCGTCAAGGACGATCCGGCCGTGGCCACCGTGGTCGGCTTCACCGGCGGTTCGCGCGCCGGCGGCGGCTTCATGTTCGTCGACCTCAAGCCGGCCTCGCAGCGCAAGGACGCCGGCCAGGCCGTGATCGCCCGCCTGCGCCCCAAGCTGGCCAAGGTCACCGGCGTGTCGCTGTTCCTCAACCCGGTGCAGGACCTGCGCATGGGCGGGCGCTCCAGCAACTCGACCTACCAGTACACGCTCAAGAGCGACAACCGGGCCGACCTGAAAAAATGGGCGGCGCGCCTGGCCGACGCCATGAAAGCCCAGCCGGAATTGGTGGACATCGATTCCGACCAGGCCGACAACGGCGTCGAAACCTTCGTCACCATCGACAAGGACGCCGCCTCGCGCCTGGGCATGACGGTCACCAACGTGGACAACGCCCTGTACAACAGCTTCGGCCAGCGCCAGGTGTCGACCATCTACGATGAGTTGAACCAGTACCACGTGGTGATGGAAGTGGCGCCGCGCTTTGCCCAGAGCCCGCTGGCGCTGAAGGATGTGTACGTGCCGCGCGGCGTCAGCGCCAGCGTCACCAACGGCGCCGCCGCTACCGCCAACAGTACCGCCTCCACTGCCACCGCCGCCGCCACCACGGCGACTGTCACGGCCAACGGCGGCAACAACACGGCAGCGCGCGACGCCGCCACCGGCACCGCGCTCAACACCTCGGCCAGCACCATGGTGCCGCTGTCGGCCATCGCCTCGGTCAGGGAGCAGTCGACGCCCAGCGCCATCAACCACCAGGATGGCGAGCTGGCGACCACCGTGTCCTTCAACCTGAACCCGGGCTACAGCCTGGGCCAGGGGCAGGCCGCCGTCAAGCAGGCCGAGGCCGACATCGGCATGCCCAACAATGTGCGCGGCAGCTTCCAGGGCACGGCCAAGAGCGCGGAGGACAGCAACCGCGAGCAGCCGCTGCTGATCCTGGCCGCCATCGTCGTGATCTACATCGTGCTGGGCATCCTGTACGAAAGCCTGGTGCACCCCATCACCGTGCTGTCCACCCTGCCGTCGGCCGGCGTGGGCGCCGTGCTGGCCCTGTTGATGTTCAAGATGGAGTTCTCCATTATTGCCCTGATCGGCGTGTTCCTGCTGATCGGCATCGTCAAGAAGAATGCCATCCTGATCATCGACTTTGCGCTGGAGACCGAGCGGGCGCGCGGCATCAGCGCCATCGAGGCGGTGCGCGAAGCCTGTCTGCTGCGCTTCCGGCCCATCCTGATGACCACCCTGGCCGCCGCCCTTGGGGCGCTGCCGCTGGCCATCGGCTTCGGCGAAGGTTCGGAGCTGCGCCAGCCGCTGGGCATCGCCATCATCGGCGGCCTGGTGGCCAGCCAGCTGCTGACCCTGTTCACCACGCCGGTGGTCTACATCCTGATGGACAAGCTGCGCCGCCGCAGTCCGTCCGAACAACACCTGAGCCGCATCCATAGCGAGCCCACTACCGCATCGCCGACTTCGCCATGATCACACACCGTCATTTTCGCCTCACCCTGATCGCCCTGGGCGCCAGCCTGGCCGCCGGCTGCGCCGTCACGCCCGAGTACCAGGTGCCATCCACGCCGCAGGCGGCGGCCTACAAGGAAACCGTGGGCGCCGCCGAGAAGGCGGCCGCCGGCTGGGCCCCGGCCGCGCCGGCCGACACCCTGGAACGCGGTCCCTGGTGGACCCTGTTCGGCGACGCCACCCTGAACCAGCTGATGGAGGGCATCGAAGTCTCCAACCAGAACGTGGCCGCCGCCGTCGCCAACTACGCCCAGGCGCGCGCGCTGGTGGCCGAGCAGCGCGCCAGCCTGTTCCCGTCCGTGACCCTGGACGGCAGCGCCACCCGCTCCGGCGGCGGTGGCGACACCCGTACCGCCAACGCCTACCGCGCCGCCATCGGCGCCAGCTGGGAACCCGACGTGTGGGGCAAGCTGCGCGCTTCCACCAGCGGCGCCGAGGCCAGCGCCCAGGCCAGCGCCGCCGACCTGGCCGCCGCCCGCCTGTCGGCCCAGGGCGAGCTGGCCACCAACTATTTCAACCTGCGGCTGGCAGACGCCACCAAGGCCATGCTGGACGCCACCGTGGAAGGCTATGAGCGGGTCCTGAAGATCACCCAGAACCGCTTCGACGCCGGCATCGCCGCCAAGTCGGACGTGTTGCAGGCCCAGACCCAGCTGGCCAGCGCCCGCATCGACCAGGTCACCCAGCAGCGTTCGCGCGCCGTGCTGGAACATGCGATCGCGGTCCTGCTGGGCAAATCGGCCAGCGACTTCAGTCTGCCGCCGGCGCCGTGGAAGGTGGTGGTGCCGGACGTGCCGGCCGGGATCCCATCGACGCTGCTGCAGCGCCGCCCCGACATCGCCGCCGCCGAGCGCCGCGTGGCCTACGCCAACCAGCAGATCGGCGTGGCGCGCAGCGCCTACTTCCCCTCGCTCAGCCTGAGCGGCTCTTACGGTTACAGCGCGGCCCAGACCGGCGGCTTGTTCAACGCCTCCAACAACCTGTGGTCGCTGGGGCTGTCGGCGGCGCAAACCCTGTTCGACGCCGGCGCCATCAAGGCCAGGGTGGAGGCGGCCCAGGCCTCGCGCGACGCCGCCATTGCCAGCTACCGCCAGACCGTGCTGAACGCCTTTGCCGACGTCGAGGACCAGCTGGCCGCCACCCGCGCCCTGATCCAGCAGCAGGACCTGCGCCGCGCCGCCTCCGAGGCTGCCGACCAGGTCGAGGTGCAGATGCTGAACCGCTACCGTGCCGGCCAGGTCAGCTACAGCGACGTGGTGACGGCCCAGACCACGGCCCTGACCGCGCGCCGCGCCCTGGTGCAGGCCCAGGCCGACCGCCAGACCACGGCCATCGCCCTGATCCAGTCGCTGGGCGGCGGCTGGCACGCCGGGATCGCTTCCAACTGACCCGGCGCGCCGCACCGGACTGCCTCCCGCCGCGCCCCCAACGCCGGGCGGGATGTTGGAGATGTCAGCCGGCCACGCTTGGTCAGGCTTGGTTTTTGGGGGGCGTCTTTGTATAATCGTCTGACAAGATTGACAATGGCCGCCGGGCCGGCCCGCCCCCCATGAACCATCCCGCTCCCATTTTCACGACGCCAGCGTCGGACGACGCCCAGGCCGGGGCGGAGCTGGCCCAGGCGCAGGCGCGTCCGCTGCCGCTGGTGGCCCTGGGCGCCTCGGCCGGCGGCCTGGAACCCATTTCGGAATTCCTGGCCAGCGTGCCGCCCAACTGCGGCGCCGCCTACGTCGTCATCCAGCACATCGATCCGCATCACAAGGGCATGCTGCCCGAGCTGCTGCAGCGTGTCACCTGCATGCCGGTGCACGAGATCAGCGACGGCATGGAGATTGCGGCCGACAGTGTGTACGTGATCCCGCCCGGCCATGAACTGGAGCTGGAGGACGGCCGCCTGGCGTTGCGCCAACCCGGCGCGCCGCTGGGCCAGCGCATGCCCATCGACGTCTTCCTGCAGGCGCTGGCGCGCGAGCGGCAGGACCTGGCGGCCGGGGTGATCCTGTCCGGCATGGGCAACGACGGCACGCGCGGGCTGCAGGCCATCCGCGAGGCAGGCGGGCTGGCGCTGGTGCAGCAGCCATCCTCGGCGCGCTTCGAGGCGATGCCGGCGGCCGCCATCGCGGCCGGAGCGGCCGACCTGGTGGCGCCGCCGGCCGAGCTGGCGGCGCGCCTGGCCGGGCACTGGATTTCGCCGGCGGCATCGGCGGTGCCGCACCTGCTGCACACCGGCAGCCAGCGCGAGGCCCTGCAGCAGGTGTTCCAGCTGGTGCTGCAGCAGACCGGCGCCAACTTCTCCGACTACAAGCTCAACACGGTGCTGCGCCGCATCGAGCGCCGCATGAAGCTGCACGGGGTGCGCACCCTGCGCGACTACCTGGCCTTCCTGCGGCAGAACGGCGGCGAAACCGAATTGCTGTTCAAGGAAATGCTGATCGGCGTGACCAGCTTCTTCCGCGATCCCAAGGTGTGGGCCCATTTGCAGAACGTCGCGCTGCCGCACATGCTCGACAGCCATCCGGACGGCGCCGCGCTCAAGGCCTGGGTGCCGGCTTGCTCCACCGGCGAGGAAGCCTATTCGCTGGCGATCGCCTTCAGCGAGGCGGTGCGCCTGCTGCGGCCCCAGGTGCGCTACACCCTGCAGATCTTCGCCACCGACCTCGATCCGGACGCCATCGACCGCGCCCGCCTGGGCGAGTTCGGCGCCGCCGCCGTCGAGGGCATGGACCCGGAACTGCTGCAGCGTTACTTCCAGCCAGCCGAGAAGGGCGGCTACCGCATCTGCAAGGAACTGCGCAACTCCATCATTTTCGCGTGCCAGAACGTGATCTCCGATCCGCCGTTCACCAAGCTCGATATCCTGTGCTGCCGCAACCTGTTGATCTACTTCAACGCCAAGCTGCAGGAGCAGATGATCCCGTTGTTCCATTACGCCCTCAAGCCCAACGGCCTGCTGATGCTGGGCAGCGCCGATACGCCGGGCCAGTACACCGAGCTGTTCGCGCCGCTGCCGGGCTCGGGCCGGCTGTACCGGCGCATGCAGGCATCGTCGGGCCGCATGGCGCCCTATTTTCCCACCCGTGCCGGCGCCGTCACCGCCCCGGCACCCATCGAGGCCAGACTTCCATCCATGAGCAGCAACCTGCAAACCCTGGTCGAGCGCCAACTGCTGAAAAAGCATACCCCCGCCGCAGTCCTGCTCAACGCGCACGGGGACATCCTGTACATCCACGGCCGCACCGGCGTGTTCCTGGAGCCGGCCGCCGGCAAGGCCAACTGGAACATCCACGCCATGGCGCGCGACAGCCTGCGCTACGAGCTGGCCGAGCTGCTCAAGCGGGTCACGGCCGGCGCCGGCATGCTGACGGTGCGCGGCCCGGTGCTGGTGGACGCGCAGGGCAGGCCGGCCCAGCTGGTCGAGATGACGGCCGAGGCGGTCGATGACGGCGCGGTGCTGCTGACCATGATGGCGCTGCCGCTGCCGGCCGAGAAGCGCAGCGCACGCTCGGCCAACCCGCGCGTGGCGGAGCTGGAACAGCAGCTGGCCCAGGCCCGGCTGGAAATCCAGGCCGTGCGCGACGAAATGCAAGCGTCGCGCGAAGACCTGAAATCGTCCAACGAGGAACTGCAGTCCACCAACGAGGAACTGCAGTCGGCCAACGAGGAGCTGACCACTTCCAAGGAAGAGATGCAGTCGCTGAACGAGGAACTGTACACCCTGAACGCCGAGCTGCAGTCCAAGCTGGACGACCTGTCGGTGGTGAACGGCGACATGAAGAACCTGCTCAACAGCACCGACATCGCCACCATCTTCCTGGATGGCGAACTGCACATCCGCCGCTACACCGACAAGGCCACCCAGCTGTACAAGCTGATCCCGAGCGACATCAACCGCCCCCTGGGCGACATCGTCAGCGACCTGATTTATCCGGACCTGGAAAAGGATGCGCGCGAGGTGTTGCGCACCCTGGTGTTCAGCGAACGCGAGATTCCCACGCACAGCCAGCGCTGGTACATGGTGCGCATCATGCCCTGCCGCACGGTGGATAACGTGATCGACGGCGTGGTGGTCACCTTCATCAACATCACCGACGCCAAGCTGCTGGAAGCGCAGCTGCGGGCGGTGCAGCCAGACGCGGACCAGCCATGAAACGCAAGCCGCCAGCGCAGGACAGTGAACTGCGGCGCCGGTGGCATGAGCTGCAGGTCAGCCAAATCGAGCTGGAACTGCAGCATGCGGCCCTGCAGCGGCTGCAGGACGAAAAAGCCGCCGCCGAAAGCGGACTGGAGCACTATTCGGTCCTGTACGACCAGGCCCCGGCCTGCTACTACTCGGTGGACGAGGACGGCGCCATCGTGCGCGCCAACCAGGCCGCCGCCGCGCTGGCCGGCCTGCCGCGCGAGGCCCTGCTGGGCAAGCGCTACGAGCAGTTCGTGGCGCCGCAGCAGCAGACGCGCTGGCGCGGCTTCCTGGCCGCCCTGTTTGCCGGCGGCGGCCACCGGGTGCTGGAGCTGCAGCTGTTCGAGCGCGCGGCGGCCGACGGCTGCGGGCGGCGGGTGCGCATCGAGGCCAACCTGGACGGCGAAGCAGCCCAGTGCCGCATGATCGTCACCGATATCAGCAGCGAGGATGCGCGCGACCTGGAACGGCGGCGCGCCCAGCTGGTATGGGAGCACATGGGCGAGGGCGTCATGATCACGGACGCCGACCAGGCCATCGTGGCCGTCAATCCAGCCTTTACCCGCCTGACCGGCTACCCGGCCGAGGAAGTGTTGGGACGCGACGCCGCCTTCCTGCCCGACGGCCAGGCCTCGTTCGCGGCGCGGGTGGCGCTGGCGCTGCGCCGCAGCGGGCGCTGGCAGGGCGAGGCCGAGTACCTGCGGCGCGATGGCGGGCGTTTCACGGCGGCGCTGTCGGTGACGGCTGCCCATGCGCCGGATGGCAGCCTGCTGCACCACATCACGGTGTTTTCCGACATTACGGCGCGCAAGCTGGCCGAGGGCGCGTTGCGCACCCTGAGCCGCGACCTCGATGCGCGCGTCGCCACGCGCACGGCCGAGCTGAGCGCCGCCAACGAACGCCTGCGCAGCGAAATGGCCGAGCGCGAACGGGCCCAGGCCGAGCTGCACGCCTCGCGCGAGCAGCTGCGCCGGCTGGCCCGGCACATGGAGCAGGTCAAGGAGAGCGAGCGGCGCCGCATCGCGCGCGACATTCACGACCAGCTGGGACAGTCGCTGCTGGCCATGCGCATCGACCTGTCCCTGCTGCGCGAGCGCACCGGCGCGCGCCATCCGCGCCTGCATGAACGGACCGGCGCCATGCTGGAGCAGGTCGACGGCGCCCTGCGCAGTGTGCGCGGCATCATGAACGCACTGCGCCCGGCGGTGCTGGACCTGGGCCTGGAGGCGGCCATCGAATGGCAGGTGCAGCAGTTCCGCTCCCGCAGCGGCCTGGCCTGCAGCCTGGCGCTGCCGGCCCCCGGGACGCTGGACCACGTGGGCGCGGAAGGGCAAATCGCCCTGTTCCGCAGCCTGCAGGAGGCGCTGGCCAATGTGCTGCAGCATGCGCGCGCCACCCGTGTCGAGGTGGTGCTGGAGGCGGATGGGGGCGGCGTGATGCTGTCGGTGCGCGATGACGGCGTGGGCATCGCGCCACAGGAGCGCGACAAGCCGGGCTGCTTCGGCCTGATTGGCATGGCGGAACGGGCCGCCGCGCAGGGGGGCGGCTGCCAGGCCGCGCGCCGGGCGCCCGGCGGCGGCACCGTGGTGACCATCTGGCTGGCGGCCTGAAACAGTGGTCCCGGCGCGGCGTAGGGTCTATACTGCCGCAGGAATCCACACCCCGAGGTCTATCTTGTATAAAAATCTAGTCTTGCCGGTGGTCCTGCTGGCTACCGCCGCAGCCCACGCCGACGAAGGCCAGTGGCAGCCACACCAGCTGCCCCAGCTGAAATCCGAACTCAAACGCATCGGCATCCAGATCCCCGCAGAAAAGCTGGCGGACCTGTCCAAACACCCGATGAGCGCCATCGTTTCGCTGGGCGGCTGCTCGGCCTCCTTCGTGTCCGACGCCGGCCTGATCGTCACCAACCACCATTGCGGCTATGGCGCCATCCAGCGCAATTCCACGCCGGAGCACAACTACATCGCCAACGGCTTCCTGGCCAGGACCCGCGCCGAGGAACTGCCGGGCGGCCCCAACACCCTGGTGTACGTGACCGACAAGGTGGAAAACGTCACCGCGCGCGTGCTCAAGGACGTGCAGCCCTCGATGAGTGGACGGCAGCGCCACGAAACGGTGGAAAACGCCATCAAGCAGCTGGTGGCCGAATGCGAAAGCGACAAGATGTACCGCTGCTCGGTGCCGGCTTTCCACCGAGGCCTGGAGTATTACCGCATCCGCCAGATGCTGATACGCGACGTGCGCCTGGTGTACGCCCCGGCCAACTCGCTGGGCGACTTCGGCGGCGACATCGACAACTATGAATGGCCGCGCCACGTGGGCGACTACTCCTTCCTGCGCGCCTACGTGGGCAAGGACGGCCGTCCGGCCGATCCCTCGCCGGACAACGTGCCGTACCACTCCAGGGACTTCCTGGTGGTGTCGGCCGAGGGCCTGAAGAACGGTGACCCGATCCTGCTGGCCGGCTATCCGGGCCGCACCAGCCGCTACAAGCTGGCCAGCGAGATCCGCGCTGCGCGCGACGTGTCGTATCCGGCCAAGGCGGCCGACCTGATCGCCGACCTGGACGTGATCGCCAAGGCCACCCAGGGCAGCCAGGCCGACCAGGTGCGCTACGCCAGCGTGGCCAAGAGCATGCATAACGTGCTGAAGAAAACCCAGGGCCTGCTGGACGGCTTCAAGCGCAAGGACATCGCCGCCATCAAGGATGTCCAGGAAGCGGAATTCCGCGCCTGGTACGCCCGGCAGCCCAAGGTGTCGCCCACCATGCTGGCCGAACTGGACGCCGTGATCGCCGCCGACCTGGCGCTGTCCGACGAGGAATTCGGCTGGTCGGTGGCCACCAACAGCGACCTGCTGAAATCCGGCCGCACCCTGTACCGGCTGGCGCTGGAAGGCAGGAAGCCCGATGCGCAGCGGGAGCCGGGCTACCAGCAGCGCGACGTCAGCTTCATCAAGGCGCGCCTGAACCGCCTGGAGCAATCCTATGTGGGCGCGGTCGACCAGGCGCGCTACACGGCCAGCCTGCAGCGCTACGCCAAACTGCCGGCCTCCATGCACGTGCCGGGCCTGGACGCGCTGCTGCCCACCGCCGATGCGGTGCCGGCCCTGTACCGCCAGTCGCAGCTGGGCGACACCGCCAAACGCATCGGCTGGCTGGGCCAGGACGCCGGCGCCATCGCCGCCGCGGACGACGCCTTCCTGCGCCTGGCCGTCAAGCTGCACGCCGTGGGGCAGTCGCTGGAAGAGCGCCGCAAGGAAGTGGACGGCAACCTGGAACGGGTCATTCCGCAGTACATGCAAGCCGTGATCGCGTTCAAGCAGTCGCAGGGCAAGCCGGTGTATCCGGACGCGAACTCCACGCTGCGCGTGACCTACGGCACCGTGTCGCCGTACTCGCCCAGGGATGGCCTGACCAAGGGCCCATTCACCACGGTCGAAGGCATCGTCGAGAAGCACACCGGCGTGGCCCCGTTCGACGCGCCGCAATCCCTGCTGGAGGCGATCAAGGCCAAGCGCTACGGTGTGTTCAAGGACCCGGTGCTGGGCACGGTGCCGGTCGATTTCCTCACCAGCGCCGACACCACCGGCGGCAATTCCGGCTCCGCCGTGATGAACAAACGCGGTGAGCTGGTCGGCCTGAACTTTGACTCCACCTACGAGTCCATCACCAAGGACTGGTACTTCGACCGCGACATCACGCGCGCCATCCACATGGATATCCGCTACATGCTGTGGGTGATGAAGGAAGTCGACCATGCCGACAACGTGCTGGGCGAAATGACCGTCAGGTATCCGAAAAAATAATGAGCACGCCGCTGTCCCTGCTGCTGGAAGCCGCCAACCGCCCCGTATCGCTGGCCGGCCTGCCAACCACTGCGCTGGAGCTGGCATCCTTTGTGCTCTCGGTGGCCACGGTGGCGCTGAACATACGCCAGAACCACTGGGCCTGGCTGTTCGCCATCGTGTCCTCGGCTGCCTACGGCCTGGTGTTCTACGGTTCGCGGCTGTATGGCGACATGGGATTGCAGCTGGTGTTCATCGCAGTCTCCATCTGGGGCTGGCGCCAATGGCTGCGCGGCGACGGCGGGCATGACCGCCTGCCGGTCACCTGGGCCACGGGGCGCCAGCGCACCGGCGCGGCGGCGGGCTGGCTGCTGGGTTTCGCGCTGCTGGCCTGGTTCCTGCAGCGCTGGACCGACACCGACGTGCCGGGCACGGACGGCTTCCTGACCGCCGGCAGCCTGGTGGGGCAGGTGCTGCTGTCGCGGAAAAAGGTCGAGAACTGGCATGTGTGGATCTTTGTGGACGTGATTTACGTGGGCCTGTACCTGCACAAGAACCTGCTCCTGACGGCCATTTTGTACGGCGTATTCGTGCTGATGGCGGTGGCCGGCATGCGCGCCTGGGCGCGCGCCGCGGCAGATGGGGGCGGCCAGGACCAGGGGGGCGAGGGTGGTGGCGGCCGCAAGGCTGGTCCGCCGGAGCAGCCGGAGGCCGCGCCGCGCATGGTGCTGGAATGACGGACCCACGCGGCCCGCTGCGCATCGCCATCCTGGGTCCGGCATCCTCCGGCAAGTCCACCCTGGCAGGCGCGCTGGCAGAGCGTTACGGCACTTTGTGGGTGCCGGAATACCTGCGCGAATTCTGCGAGGAGCGCGGCCGTGCTCCGGTCGCGGACGAGCAATTCCCCATTGCCAGCACGCAGGCGGCGCGCGAGGATGCGGCCGCGCTGGAGGTGGCGCGGCGCGGCGGGCGCTATCTGTTCTGCGACACCACGCCGTTGATGACGGCGGTCTACAGCCGCCACTACTTTGGGGGCATCGACAGCCAGCTGGCCGTGCTGGCCGGGGCGCATGCGCGGCATTACGGCCTGACGCTGGTGATGGCCGCCGATTTCCCCTGGGTGCAGCAGGGCAGGCAGCACGAGCCGGAGGCGGTCAGCCGCATCATCGAAGCGATGCTGCTGGAGGAGCTGGCGGCGCGGGCGATACCGTATCACCTGATCGGCGGCCCGCCGCAGCAGCGCCTGGCGCAGGTGGAGCGGCTGCTATGAACAAGCGCACCGCGCTGCTGCTGGCGCTGGGCGCCTGCTGGCCGGCGTGCGCGCTGGCCGACACCGGCTACTACCTGGTCTCCACCTACGACGTGGAGGACCAGCTGGCCCTGGACTACAAATACTGGAACGCCCACTATCGCGGGCGCACCGTGGCCGCGCCGGAAATCGGCATCTCCTACGGGGTGACGTCGCGCTGGTACACCGAGGTGTACGCCAAGTGGGTCAAGCTCAATGGCGCCGCGCCGCACATGAGCGAACTGGCCTGGCAGAACGACTATATGCTGACCCAGGGCCAGTATCCCTTTGACCTTGCGCTGCATACCAAGGTCGGCAAGGCGCGCAATGCGGACAATGGCTACACCCTGGAATGGGGACCGGTGCTGCAGACCGAGGTCTGGCGCACGCAGTTCAACGCCAACCTGTTCTTGCAGCGCGACTACCGCGTGGCGGGAGGAGACGGGCCGGTGGAGCTGGTGTACCAGCTGCAGGTCAAGCAGCGCTGGCAAAGCTGGCTGCAGCCGGGCCTGCAGGCGTTCGGCGAAGTGGGGCAGTGGAACGACTGGAGCCCGTACCGGCAGCAATCGCACCGCGCCGGGCCCATGGTGTATGGCTACCGCGACATCGGCCGGCAGCAGCTCAAATACGAAGCGGCCTATCTGATCGGCCGCAATTCCGCACGCGCGGCGAAAAGCTTCACCATGCGCGTGCAGTACATCTTTTAAACCCCGAGGGTTTACAGGTCGAACTGGGCCGAGAGGCGCAGGGTGCGGCCCAGGCCCGGCATCAGGTAGCCGCCCAGGTCGGGCGTGACATCGCGCCAGTACAGCTTGTCGGCCACGTTGTCGACCCGCGCCCGCAGCGTGGTGGCGACCTGGCCGACCCTGGTCGCGTAGGAAGCGCCCAGGTTGACCACGTGGTAGTCCGGCACCATCACGCGGTTGGTGACGTCGAAGGCTTTCCTGCCCACGTATTGCCAGTTGGCGTTCAGCTTCAGCCCCGGCACCGCCGCCAGCGCATAATCCGCGTACACATTCGATTTGAACGAGGGCACGTTGGTGACGCGCTTGCCGTCGATGTCGGCCTGGCCGGTGCCGCTTTGCCGGGTGTTGAGCGCCGCCACCGACACGCCCAGCTGCAGCTCGCGCGTGGCTTTGCCATTGAGCCCCAGCTCCAGGCCGCGGTGCTGTTCCACGCCGTTGCGCACATAGGTGCCGTTGGCGTCCGTGTATTCCAGGCCCTTGCGGATCTGGAACAGGGCGGCCGTCAGGTTCAGGTCGGGCGTGATGTCGTCCTTGACGCCGACTTCCAGCTGGCGCGACTTGCTGGGGTCCAGCGCGCGCTTCTGGTTGGTGGTGCCCTTGGGCGCCACGCCGCCATGCTCCAGGCCTTGCGCGTACGAGCCGTACACCGACAGCGACGCCAGCGGGCTATACACCAGCGCCACATTCGGCAGCCAGAAGCCGCTGTCGGTCTTGGCATTGGGCAGGCCGCCGCCCACGTATTCGTCGCGCTTGACCCGGGCGTAGCGCGCGCCGGCGTGCAGCTTGAGCTGCTCGTTCAAGCTCATGACGTCCTGCGCGAACACGCCGCGCTCGTGGGTGCTGCGCCGTTCCGTCACCGGGCCGCTGCTGCCAGGGACTTCGGCCACCACCACCGGGTGGTAGATGTTGCTCACGCCCGCCCATTCATACAGGTCGTCGCCCCATTTCTCGCTATTCTGGTAGTAGGAGACGCCACCGGTCACCTCGTGCTGCACGCCGCCCGCCACGTAGCGGCCCTGCAGCATGGCTTGCACCGTCAGCGGCGATTTTTTCTCGCCCAGGCTGATGTAGTCGTACACGTCGTAGTCGCCATTGCCGCAGAAGCCGGGATACAGTTCCTGGGCGCTGCAGCCATAGGGGAAGGCGGTGTAGTCGTCGCGCTTGAACCAATGCTGGTTGGCGCTGACGGTGGCGCGCCAGTCGGACGAGAACTGGTACTCGAAGCGCGCGCCCAGGTTGGAGCTGGTGGTCTCCACCGGCTTGCTCCAGGGCTGGTTGTTGAGCATGTTGTCGGCGCTGATGTCGGGCAGGGTGGCGTTGTTGATGAGCTGGAAGCCGGGCGCGGTCACCTGCGACTTCTTCTGGAAGTCGGCGTCCAGCTGGAGCAGGGCCTGGGGAGAAATCTGCCAGTCGAAGGCGCCGGAGATGAACTTGCGGTTGCCGTCCGCGCCCTTGATGTAGGAGCGCAGGCGCTCGGCCGCCACGTTGACGCGGTAGCCGAAGCGGGTGTCGTCGAAACGTCCGCCCAGGTCCACCGCGCCGTACAGCGTGCCGCGCTCGCGCTCCTCGATGAGCACCGAACGCAGGGTGGATGCGGTGGGGCGCTTGGTGACGTAGTTGATGATGCCGCCCGGCGCCGAGATGCCGGCTTGCAGTCCGGAGAGACCTTTGAGTACTTCCAGGCGCTCCTTGTTCTCCAGCGGTATCTGGGTGTCGCCGGGGATGGCCAGGCCATCCTTGCGGTAGCTGGAGGCGTTGTCCAGCTTGAAGCCACGGATGGAGAACTGCTCGGCATAGCCGACCGCGTTGTAGGCGTCGCTGATGCTGGCGTCGTAGCGGGTGGCGTCGGTGGTGGAGCGGATCTCGCGGTCCAGCATCTGCTGGGTGGTCAGCACGCTGACCGAGGCTGGCGTCTGCAGCAGCGGCGCTTCGGCAAAGCCGGCCACGCTGGCCCGGGTGGGCGAAACGCGCGCGCCGCTGACGATCACTTCGGGCATGGCCTGGGCCTCGGCGGCAGGGGCGTCATCGGGGGCGGCGGCCCGGGCGGACAGGGACAGGGCCTGCAGCACGGCCAGGGCCAGCACGGACAGGGTGAATTGCGGTTGATGCGGTTTATACATGGTGTGCTTTCTGCGTGTGAGGCGGAAAGCCAACGCAGGAGCACTCTAGGGGCGGGGAACACGACCGTTGCGCTTTCCTTCGCTGGCATTATCCAGATCAGGTACGAAGGGTATCTCTCACCCGGAATTGCGTTCCAGGACCCCTAGCGAATGCGCGAGTGTAGCACAGGGAAACGGCGGCTGGTCAAATCCGCAACGGGCGCTAGCCGTGCGCCCCGTTTGCCGGTGGGCAGCTACACTGCTGCCATGGACGCATTGCGGCGGTAGTGCGCCATCAATCAACCATCGAACGGAGCACCATCCATGTCCATGCATTTCGACGCCACGCTGTTGCCCCGTTCGTGCGAAAGGGTAGTAATGAAGCAGTCGTATCAAGAGGGCAGCTGGTTTGCCATTCCGCTGCTGAGCGGCGGATATGGCGTCGGCCTGGTGGCCCGCCTGGCGCCCGGCAGCAAGATCATGCTGGCCTACCTGTTCGGGCAGCGCCATGCGGTGCTGCCGCGCCTGGAGGAGCTGGACGGCCTGGAGCCGCAGCATGCAGTCAAGATCATCCGCGTCGGCGACATGGCGCTGGCCAGCGGCCACTGGCCGGTGCTGGGCGGCACGCTGGACTGGAATCCGGCCGACTGGCCCATGCCGCAATTCCTGCGCCGCTCCGAGGCGCGGCGCTGGGCCTGGCGGGTGACGTATTCGGAAACCGATCCCAGCCGCTCGGAGCGCGAGGAATCCGTGCCCTATGATACCGACGGGCTGGAGCCGGATTCGCTGTACGGCTACGGCTCCACCGAATTGTTGCTGACCCGGCTGTTGGAGCTGCATTGACGCCGCGTGGCGGGCAGCTGTGCATGGGCTGCCGCCTGCGCGGCAGCGACGTATCCGGGGCGCCAGCCCTTGGCGGGCCTGTCGCTGGCAGCTCCTATACGCTGCAGTCCACGTTCCATGCCGTGAACTGGGCGCGCGCCTTGCGCACGTAGACCCGGGCGCGGCTGCCGCGGTCGCTCTGGAATTCCATCGCATACATCACCATGGCGCCGCTGGCCGGCGGCGCCGTCGCCAGCGACGCCAGCGTGAAGTTCAGCGAGCGCACCCGGGCGCAGCTGGTGTTCCCGGCAAACAGCAGGCGTGCCCGCGCCAGCAGCTCGCCGTGCTGCTGCAGCAGGCTGAGCACATCCTCGGGCGGTATGCCCTGGCCCAGCCACACCGCCTCGGCCGGCGCGCTGCAGGGCGTGGCGCCGGGCGCCATCCACACATAATGGTCGGGCGGACCGTCGGGATGCCAGCGCTGCGCCGCCGGCGCCTTGGGATCGTAGCCATAGTTGCGCTGCTCCATGCGGCACAAACTGCCCGCGTAGCGCTGCGGCGCGCCGTTGACGCGGGCGACAAGGCGCCATGCACCGCCCTGGATACGCTCGGCCGTGATGGCGGGGCGGCCCATGGGCTGGCCGGGATAAGCCGACTGGTAATACTGCTCGAAGGAGGCCGCCTCGGCGGCGCTGGCCTCCCGCTGCTGCTGCGCCTTCCCGGCCGGCGGCGCGGCGTGGACGGCGGCCGGCCCCAGCGCCGCCAAGAGCAGGAGGCGCCTCATCCCTGCGCCTTCAGCACGATCTGGATCAGCAAGCCGCCGCCCTCGCGGTTGCGCACGTGCAGCTCGGCTCCGTGGCGCAGCAGCACGCGGTCGACGATGGCCAGGCCCAGGCCGGCGCCGTTGGCCTGGCCGCGCGCCGCGTCCAGCCGGGTGAAGGGCTTGAGCAGCTGGCCGATCTGGTCTTCCGGCACGCCGGCGCCGTGGTCCTGCACTTCCACCGTGACCCGCCTGGCCGTGGGCAAGCCCTTGACGCTGCACTTGATGTCGATCTCGGCCACGTCCGTGCCCGGGGTCTTGCCGTAGCGGCGGGCGTTTTCAATCAGGTTGTTGATCACCCGTTTCAGGTCGGTGCCGTTGCCCAGCACTTGGCAGTGCGGCGCGATGTCGGTGGTGATGCGCACGTCGGGCAGGCGGCCGGCCTCGTGCGCGGTTTCGATCAGCAGTTCGCTGAGGTCGACCTCGGTGAAGCTGGCGGCCTCGGTGGGTTTGGCGTAGTCGAGGAACTGGCCGATGATGGCGTCCATCTGGCCTATGTCGGACTGCATGCCCTCGCGCGCTTCCCTGGACAGGTCGGCCATCTCGACTTCCAGCTGCATGCGGGCCAGCGGCGTGCGCAGGTCGTGCGAGATGCCGGCCAGGATCACGGCGCGGTCCGACTCGACCTGCTGCAGCTCTTCCACCATCTGGTTGAAGCTGCGGTTGGCCTCGATGATCTCGGCCGGGCCTTTTTCCGGCAGCGGCTCCGGCCGCTTGCCCTGGGCGAAGGCGCGGGTGGCCTCGGTCAATCGCCGCAGCGGCAGGTTGACCAGGCTGGAAATCACGGCCGCGCCCAGCAGCGACACCAGCGACACCACGCTGGCCCAGCCCACCCACTGGATGCCGCTCCAGCCCGGGATGCGCTCGCGCTCGAGCATCAGCCAGTACTGGTCGTCGTCGATCTTGAAGCTGACCCAGAAGCCCGGCACCCCGTTCACGCTGGAGGAAAAGCGCGTGTCGGCGCCCAGCTTGGCCTTGACCAGGGCTGCGATGTCGGGCATCAGGGCGTTGGCGGGCGGCGGATCGACCTTGTCGTCCTCCTCCAGCGTGAACACCCGTATGCCCTCATTGGCCACCAGGTCGAACAGCAATTCCTTGCGCAATTCGGGCGCGGAGTGGGTCAGGGCGGCGTGCGTGATGGTGACGATGGAAATCACCTGGGCCGAGATCTGCTGTACCTGCGGCTCGTGCTGGACCACGCTGATCATGCCGACCCAGGCCGACATACTCATGGTCATCAGGGCGCCCAGCAGCACGAAGGTGCGCCAGAACAAGCCGCTTTTCAGGCGGCTGGTGTCGAAGGACAGGGGAGACTTCATGCGCTGCCTTGTTTACCGCGGCTGCCCCTCCGGGATGAACACATAGCCCAGGCCCCACACGGTCTGGATGTACAGGGGGCTGGAGGGATCGGGTTCGATCAGCTTGCGCAGGCGCGAGATCTGCACGTCCAGGCTGCGGTCGAACACCTCGTATTCGCGGCCGCGCGCCAGTTCCATCAGCTTCTCGCGCGACAGCGGCTGGCGCGCATGGCGCGCGAACACCTTGAGCACCGAGAATTCGCCGGTGGTCAGGGGCACGGTTTCGCCATTCTTTTTCAGGGTGCGGGTCCCCAGGTCCAGCACGAACTGGCCGAACTCGAAGGTCTGCGGGGTCTCGGACGGCGCGCCGGGGATTTCATCCGGACCGCGGCGGCGCAGCACGGCGCCGATGCGGGCCACCAGTTCGCGCGGATTGAAGGGCTTGGGCAGGTAGTCGTCCGCGCCCATTTCCAGGCCGACGATGCGGTCCACGTCCTCGCCTTTGGCGGTCAGCATGATGATGGGGGTCTGGTCGCCGGCCCCGCGCAGGCGGCGGCAGATCGACAGGCCATCCTCGCCGGGCAGCATCAGGTCCAGCACCAGCAGGTCGTAGCGTTCGCGCAGCCACAGCTTGTTCATGGCGGTCGCGTTTTCAGCCGTGAACACATTGAAGCCTTGCTCGGTGAGGTAGCGCCGCAGCAGGTCGCGCAGGCGTACATCGTCGTCCACTACCATAATCTTGGCCTGGTGGCCATGCTGATTGGCGGAGGTGTTGCCGGATTCAGTCGTTGTGCTAGTCATAAGCTGGTGAGATTTGTCAGATTCATGTTGCTATGGTAACGTCATAATCGTCTTGCGAAAACGTCTTGTCCTACCCATTACAAAGTGTTACAAACTTTACGCTAACGCTCTTACCGCCCCTGGTAAAGCATTCTACACTCTGGCTATAGATTCAGTTTTTAGGAACGCCATGTCCATCCGTCCGCCATCCCATCCTGCTGTCAGCCTGCCGCGCCGCATTTGCGCGTGCGTGGCCGTGTCGCTGGTCTGCGCGGGCGTGGCGGGGGGCGTGCAGGCCGATCCCGGCGACCGCCAGCCATTGCGTGAAGCGCGCGAGGCGCAGCGCCAGCAGTTGCAGCCGGTCCCGCGTTCCGCCGAAGTCCGCAGCGAATCCCGCGCCGCCGATCCACGCGCGCTCGATCCGCGTTCCTTCGAGGCGCGCGCGGAAGAGCAGCGCAAGGCCATGCAGGAAGCGGCCAGCCGCAACGCCGAAATGGGCCGCCGCGTGGGCCGCATGACGCCTGACGAGCGCCGCGACCTGCGCCGCCAGATCAATGAGGCCGGCCAGGATATCTACGCCAGTCCTCCGCGCCGCTGATCGGCTGTTTCAAGTGGCCACTTGCCCTTGCGGCGCCTGGCCGTGCTGACGCACCGTACTGCCCCGCCCGCGGCCTGGACGTATAGTTGACGCATAACAACATTCCCGCTCATTTTGCCTAAAGTTGCCTGATAGGTAACCACATCCCCTTGACCTGCGTGTAAGATTAATTTATTAAACGCAACTCTTGGAGGACAGCGTGGCGCCAGACCTATCGCCGGCGGGGCCGCAGGCCCATGGCGGCGCCTTGCCCGCCGGCTTGCTGCAGCACGACCATGGAGTCTACCTGGATCCGGCCGCGACCGGCGCCACCCTGCTGGCGGCGGTCGACCATGTGTATTCCTCGCAAGCCTATTTCGTTGGCCTGGATTACGCCGTGCTGATGCATGGCCTGTACGGCATCGACCAGGCGCCGTCCGGAGCGGCGCGGGTGGCGGCCGGCGTGGCCCTGTTCGGCGAGGCGCGCCGCCAGCTGTACCAGGCGCCGAAGATGGGACGCGGCTATGCCGAATACGGCTTCGGGCCGCTGTACCTGGAGGCCGAGGAACTGCCGGACGGCAGCGTGCTGCCGGAACGCCCGGCCAGGCTGGATGTGGACGAGTTCGCCGCCGCCATGTGGCTGCACGGCATACGCTATGGCCTGGACCTGGCGGCGGTGGCGGCCGCCATCGCTTCCGGCAAGCCGGAGCGCATCACCATCGCCATGGACCTGGAGCCGGTACCAGGCCAGGACGCCATGGTGGTCGAGGTGTCGCAGGATCTGCATCGCAGCAATGCCCCGCGCGAGCGCGCAGACGGCCGCGTCGACCTGCTCAGTTTCCAGAACCGCTACCCGCAAATCAAGCAGGGCATGCGCCTGCTGAAGAAGCAGCCCGCCGTCCCCGGCCTGCCGGGTATCGACATGGCCGGCCGCATCACCATGCCGGCGCCGCCCAGGGACCTGGAGCTGCGCTTCTGGGCCGGCGAGGGCACCGCCGCCGAACAGCACGAGGATGGCGAATACCTGGTGTCGCTGCGCGAAGGTTTCCTCAGCGTGGACCCCAGGACCAGCCGGATCTCCATCACCGACAAGATCGTCAGCCTGGAAGGCGTCAGCGGACGCACCACCGGCAACCTGGAACTGAAGGGCGCCTACGAGGAGTACGGCGACGTGCAGGAGTTGCGCGAGCTGACCGGCGGCGACATCACGGTGCACGGCCATGTCTACGGCCATATCGTTTCGCGCGGCGGCATGGTGGTCCTGGACCGCAACCTGGTGGGCGGGAGCGTGCACGGCGCCGGCGGCGAGATCCACATCAAGGGCGTGGCCTCGGGCGCCGTGGTGCAGGCCAGCGCGGGCAAGGTGGTCATTGCGCGCGCCGAGAATTGCGTCATCGCCGCCCCGCAGGTGGAGGTGGAGCATGCCGTCAACTGCGAGATCGCGGCCGACCAGCTGCGCATCGGCGTGGCCGAGGGCTGCGCCGTGGCCGGCCGCCTGGTGGAGATCGACAGCTGCGGTCCGCGCAAGCGCGCCGAGATGCTGGTGTATGCCCTGGTCAAGGATGTGGCGCGCCATGACCGCGAGATCGCCGGACTGGAAGGGCGGCTGCAGGCGCTGCAGCGCGCCATCCAGTCCGGCCAGGCCGAACTGGAGCGCATCGCGGCGCTGCCCGATGTGCGGCGCTACCTGGCGCTGGCCGCCAGGCTGCGTTCCCAGGAGCTGCAGGTGACGGCCGATCAGGCCCGGTTCCTGCGCACGATCACGGCCGCCGTGGCGCCGCAGATGCAGGCCATGGCCCGCATCAGGCAGGAACTGCAGGCCGCGCAGGCCGACTGCAAGGTGAGCGGCGAGCGGCTGTCCGGCGCCCATGCGCAGCGTCTGCAGGCGGCCGGCGCGGGCCGCTGCACGCTCAAGCTGGTCAGTGGCGACGTCATTGCGCGCACCATGCCCAGCCAGGACGAGGCGCCGCTGTACCTGCTGCCGCCCAGGGATATCCAGCAGCGCTTGCGCGGCGCGCCGTCCGGGGAGCTGTTGTTTGCCGCCGCGCTGGGCGCGCTGGACTGGCACCTGGACCTGCGCCGCGCGGCGCCGCCCGCACAGGATGGCACGGCTTGAACACCGTGGGCGCCATCGCGGGCGTTTGCTCATGTAACATGGTGGCGCTTGCGCTGGCGCCATGAATCACGGATCATGCTAATCTGCAACAAGGTGAAAAAGGTGAAAGGCGCCGTGGCGCCTGACGTACATAATTTCGGGGATAACCGTGCCTAGCGACGACCAGGCGACAGAACAAGCCGATCACGGCGACACCGCCATCGTCCGGCGCGGCGACGGCGCGTATTTCAACGCCGCGGCCACGCCTGCGGCGCTGCTGGCGGCCGTCAACGACACCTTCCTGGGCAGCGCCTATTTCTCCGGCCTCGATTACCAGGTTTTCATCCGTGTGCTGTACAACTGCGGCAGCGAGCTGCCGGCCGCCATGCGCGGCCAGCCCTTGTGGCGTTTCGCCGATCGGGTCGAGCCGTTCGAGCCGGTGCGGCGCGCGCTGTACAAGTCGGTGCGCATCATCAATGGCGAGGCCGAATACTATTTCGAACCGGTGTACTTCGATGCGCCCGGCATGCCGGCGCAGCCGGCCAAGCTCAATTTCGACGAGTTCGTGGCCGATATGTGGATCAAGGGGGTGCGCTTCGGCATCGACGCGGCGGCCGTCAAGGAAGCCCTGGTGGCCGGGCGTGCGGCGCGCGTGGTGGTGGCGCGCCGGCTGCCGGCGCTGCCGGGGCGCGACGCCACCATTGCCGAGGTGTCGCGCGAGCTGCACCGCAGCAATGCGCCGCGCGAGACCGGGCTGGGGCGCTTCGACCTGCACACCTTCCAGAACCGCTTCCCGCAGGTCAAGCCCCACATCCAGCTGCTGCGCAAGGTCCCGCCGGTGCCGGGGCAGCGCGGCTACGAGCTGTCCGGCATGCCGATCGAACCGGCCGCGCCGCGCGACCTGGAGCTGACCAGGGTGGCGGGCGAGGGCACGGTGATACAGCATATCGACGGCGTGGACTACCTGGTGTCGGCCGCCGAGGGGTTTGTCAGCATCGATCCGGCCACCCGGCGCATCTCCATCGGTTCCAAGATCATCAGCCGCGAGGGCGTGAGCGCGCGCACCACGGGCAACTTGCAGCTGACCGGCGAGTACGAGGAATTCGGCGAGGTGCAGGAACAGCGTACCGTGGAAGGCGGTAACATCACCATCCACGGCGACGTGTTCGGCAAGTTGTCCTCGCGCGGCGGCAATATCGTCCTGAACCGCAACCTGATCGGCGGCACCGTCACCAATGCCGACGGTGACATCCGCACCAAGGGCGTGGCCTCGGGCGCGGTGCTGCAGACCAAAAAGGGCGAGATCACGGTGGCGCGCGCCGAGAGCTGCATCATTTCCGGCACGCGGGTGGTGATCGGGGAGGCCAGCAACTGCGAGATCATCGCCGACGAGGTGGTGATCAAGCTGGCCCAGGGCTGCGCCATCGCGGCGCGCAGGATGGAAATCATCAGCGCCGGGCCGCGCAAGCAGGCCGAGATGCTGCTCTATCCCCTGGTGCCGGACACGTCCAAGTACGACAGGAAGATCGCCGAGCTCGGTGGCCAGCTGGCCAGGCACGAACGGGAGGCGGCCCAGCGCAAGCAGGAGATCGATTCCATCACCAGCCAGCCCGAGATGCGCAAGTACCTGACCCTGGCCACGCGCATCCGCAAGCGCGAACTGGTGCTGACGCCGGAACAGGAGCCGTTGTTCGAGAAGATGGCGATCGGGGTAGGGCCGTCGCTGAAGGAGATCGCCAGGATCTCGCTGGCCATGAAGGCGGCCCAGGCGCAGCGCGACCAGGTGGCGGCGCAGATTGCCGTGGTGGAGCAGCAGAAGCAGACCGTGGTACGCGGCTCGCGCTGCTCGGTCAAGATGTTCAGCGGCGACGTGCTGGTGCGCGGCATGTGCTACAACCCGGACACCGGCGCTCCCTATGACTTGCCGCCCAAGGAACTCAAGGCCAGGGTACGGGCCGCGGCGGCGGCCGGCCTGCAGCCCATCTATGCGGGCGCCTCCGGCGCGCTGGAGTGGGCGCTGGAGGGCTAGGCCGCCTCAGTATATTCCACATGTCGCTACCGCGCCCATGGTGGCAGAATGCAGGGCATGGAAAACCTGATCTTCATCACCCTGGTGTTCATCCTGGCCGGCACGGTCAAGGGCGTGACCGGAATGGGGCTGCCGACCGTCGCCGTGGCCCTGCTGACCCTGCGCCTGGCGCCCATGGAGGCGGCCGGGCTGCTGATCGTGCCTTCGGTTTTAACGAATGTCTGGCAGCTGCTGTCCGGCCCCCGGCTGTATGCCCTGCTGCTGCGCATGCGCAGCCTGCTGCTGGGCTGCTGCCTGGGCATCGCCGTGGTGGGCGCCGTGGGCGTGAGCGCGGCCTGGAGCGCCGGCGCGCTGGGGCTGGCGCTGCTGGCCTATGGCGCGCTGGGACTGGGCGCCTGGCGCTGGCGCGTGCCGGCACGGCGGCAGCGCTGGATGGCGCCGCTGGCGGGCGCCGCCACCGGCCTGCTGGGCGGCGGCACCGGCGTGTTCGTGATGCCGGTGGTGCCGTATTTGCAGGCGCTGGAACTGGAGCGCGACGAGCTGGTGCAGGCCATGGGGTTGTCGTTCTGCGTCTCGACCATGGCCATGGCCGTGATGCTGGCCAGCCGCGGCCAGTGGCATCCGGTGGCGGCCGGCTCGTCCTTCCTGGCGCTGTTGCCCGCCCTGGCCGGCATGCGGCTGGGCCAGTGGCTGCGCGGCAAGATGCCGGCCCTGCTGTTCCGGCGCTGCCTGTTCGTCACGCTGATGGTGTTGGGCCTGAACCTGCTGTGGCGCGCGCTGCACAGCTGAGGCATCAGAAGCTGACCTTGCCGCGCAGCTGCTTGCGCTCCGCATCCCTGGATTTGCCCTCCAACCGGCGCCGCTTCGATCCCAACGTGGGCCGCGTGGGCCGGCGCGGCGGCGGCAGCACGGCTACGCTGTCGACCATTTCCTGCAGGCGCCGCAGCGCCTCCTCCTTGTTGGCCTCCAGGCTGCGCGCCTGCTGCGCCTTCAGCACCACCACGCCTTCCCTGGTGATGCGCTGGTCGCGCAGGGCCAGCAGACGCTCCTTGATGTGCGCGGGCAGCGAGGAACGCGCGATATCGAAACGCAGGTGCACCGCGTTCGACACCTTGTTCACATTCTGGCCGCCCGGCCCCTGGGCCCGGATGGCGCTGAACTCCACTTCGCCGGGAACGATGCTGATCATGCTTTGCCTGCGTTAAAGATTGATGGTCGTCAATATTGCTCTGCCGCTATTGGATACGATGGTCATTGCCTGCCACCCCGCGCAACCCGAAAGGAAGACCATGCAAGCCACCGTTCCCACCACGACCAGCGACAGCTCCGCGTCCCTGCAATACCTGGTATTCCGCCTGGGCGGGCTCGAATATGCGCTCGATTTCCGCAAGGTGCAAGAGCTGCGCCCGCTCAAGGCGCTGGAGCGCTTCGCCTCGGACGGCGAGATCATCAGCGGCGTGGCGGTCTCGCGCGGCGTGATCATGCCCATTGTCGACATGCGCATCGCCTTCGGCCCGCGCCCGCTGCAGCACGATCCCAGCACCGACTGCATCATCCTCAAGCTGTCCAGCTGCGTCATGGGAATGGTGGTGGACGGCGTCACCGACATCGTGACGCTGGCGCCCGGGCAAATCAAGCCGATTCCGGGTGCGGGGACGGGCGTCGGCCAGCAGGTCGATTACCTGCTGGGCCTGGGCGACATCGAAGGACGGCGCCTGATCGTGGTCGATATCGACAAGCTGATGTCGATCCGCAAAGTGCCCTACGGTGCGCGCCAGGCCGCGTAATTACCCCAAACTTTCCAGCTGTTCCTGCAATTCCAGCCACTGCGCTTCCAGCTCGCCCAGGTCCTTGGTGTAGAAAGCCTGGTCGGTCAGCAGCTGCTTGAGTTTGGCCTTGTTGGCGGCTTCGTAGATGGCCGGATCGCCCAATGCCGCATCGGTTTCCGCTTTCTGCGCGCTGCGCTTGGCGATCTGCTCGTCCAGGCGCTTGATCTTCTGCTCCAGCGGCTTGCGCAGCGCGGCCAGGCGCTGGCGCTGCTCGGCTTCCTGGCGCTTCTGGTCCTTGCGGTCCGCCACCGGGGCCGGCGGCGCCACCGGCGAGGTGGCCGGATAGGCGGTCTTGTTGGCCTTGCCCGCCGCCGGCAGCACTTCGGTGCCCTTGCCCAGCTTGGTCTGGAACAGCCAATCCTTGTAGTCGTCCAGGTCGCCGTCGAAAGGCTGCAGCTTGCCGTCGGCGACGATGATGAACTGGTCGGTGGTGGCGCGCAGCAGGTGGCGGTCGTGCGACACCACCACCAGCGTGCCCTCGAACTGGGCCAGGGCCTCGGTCAGCGCCTCTCGGGTTTCCAGGTCCAGGTGGTTGGTCGGTTCGTCCAGCAGCAGCAGGTTGGGGCGCTGCCACACGATCAGGGCCAGCGCCAGTCGCGCCTTCTCGCCGCCCGAGAACGGGGCGATGGAGCTGGTCACCATGGTGCCCGGGAAGTTGAAGCCGCCCAGGAAGTTGCGCAGTTCCTGTTCGCGCGTGGTGGGCGCGATTTTCGCCAGATGCCACAGCGGCGATTCGTCGTGGCGCAGCATCTCCACCTGGTGCTGGGCGAAATAGCCTATGGTCAGGCCCTTGCCGGTGGTGGAGGTGCCGGTGAGCGGATCGAGGTCGCCGGCGATGGTCTTGATCAGGGTGGATTTACCGGCGCCGTTCACGCCCAGCAGGCCGATACGCTGGCCTATCTGCAGCGAGAAATTCACATCGTGGACGATGGTGGTCTCGCTGATGGCGCCGGTCTTCTGGTCCTCGATGCGGTAGCCGGCGTTGACATCCTCCAGCACCAGCAGCGGATTCGGCGCGCTGAGCGGTTCGCGGAATTCGAACGAGAATTCGGCGGCGGCGCGCAGCGGCGCCAGTTCCTCCATTTTGGCCAGCGCCTTCATGCGGCTCTGCGCCTGGCGCGCCTTGGAAGCCTTGGCCTTGAAGCGCTCGATGAAGGATTCCAGGTGGGCGCGCTTGCGCTGCTGCTTTTCCAGGGCGCCGGCCGCCAGCGCCATTTGCGCGGCGCGCTGGCGTTCGAAGGCCGAATAGTTGCCCGAATAGCGTTTCAGCTTGCGGTCGTCGATGTGCACCACCACGTTCACCACTTCATCCAGGAAGTCGCGGTCGTGGGAGATGATGATCAGGGTGCCGGCGTAGCGCTTGAGCCAGTCCTCCAGCCAGATGATGGCGTCCAGGTCCAGGTGGTTGGTCGGCTCGTCCAGCAGCAGCAGGTCGGAAGGGCACATCAGGGCCTGCGCCAGGTTCAAACGCATGCGCCAGCCGCCCGAGAAACTGGCCACCGGGCGCTGCATCTGGTCCAGCGAGAAGCCCAGGCCCAGCAGCAGCTGTTCGCCGCGCGACTGCACGGTGTAGGCGTCGGCGTCGGCCAGGGCGCTGTACAGCTCACCGATGCGCATGCCGTTCTCGGCGCTTTCCGGCTGCGCTTCCAGCGCCTCCAGCTCGGCCTGCAGCTTGCGCAGGTTGACGTCGCCGTCGATGGCGTAATCGAGGGCGGCGCGCTCCAGCGGCGGGGTTTCCTGGGCCACGTAAGCCATGCGCCACTTGGCCGGGAAGTCGATCTCGCCCTGGTCGGGGTGCAGCTCGCCGCGCAGCATGGCGAACAGGCTGGATTTGCCGGCGCCGTTGGCGCCGATCAGGCCGATCTTGTCGCCGGGGTTGAGGGTGACGTCGACTTGTTCCAGCAGCGGCTTCACGCCGCGCATCAGGCTTACATTGATAAAACGTATCATCTTCTTTTCGGTGTCGTTACAGCTTGAGCTGGTCGGCGGTCAGCAGGAACACGGACTGGTCGCCGGCGCTCACGGTCAGCCAGGTCAGGCCCAGGTGGCCAAAGGCCGCTTCCGCGTAGTCATATTCGTTGCCGATTTCGACGATCAAGAGTCCATCGTCGGTCAGGCGCTCGGCGGCGCCTGCAACGATCTTGCGCACCAGGTCCATGCCATCCCTGCCGCCGTCCAGGGCCAGTTCCGGCTCGGCGCGGTATTCCATGGGCAGCTTGCTCATCGAGGCCGAATTCACATAGGGCGGGTTGGTGATGATCAGGTCATACTTCTTGGACGGTACGTTGGCGTACAGGTCGGACTGGATCAGCGTCAGCCGGTCTTCCAGTTCATAGGAGGCCACGTTGCGGCGCGCCACTTCCAGCGCGTCGGCCGAAATGTCCACCGCGTCCACGGCAGCGTCGGGGAAAGCGTCGGCCAGCATGATGGCCAGGCAGCCGGACCCGGTGCACAGCTCCAGGATGTTGGCCACGTTCTCAGGCTCATTGACCCAGGGCGCGAAGTACTCGGGGATCAGCTCGGCGATGAAGGAGCGCGGCACGATGGTGCGCTCGTCCACGTAGAAGCGGTAGCTGCCCAGCCAGGCCTCGTTGGTGATGTAGGCGGCCGGTACGCGCTCCACGGTGCGGCGCTCGATCACGGCCAGCACGGCCGCCACTTCCTCCGGCAGCAGGCGCGCGTCCAGGAAGGGATCGAGCTTGTCCAGCGGCAGCTTGAGGGTGTGCAGGATCAGGTAGGCCGCCTCGTCGAACGCCTCCGCGCTGCCGTGGCCGAAGAACAGCTGGGCGGTGTTGAAACGGGTGACGGCGTAGCGCAGCAGGTCGCGCGGCGTGGTGAAGGGCGTGGTGGTCATGGCTATCTCGGTCTGTGATCCTGGTACGTCGTACCCGCGCAGGCGGCGGTCCGCCGCTGCGGTACCCATGCTGAGCCGGATCGGATACTCGGCATGGGCTCCCGCCTGCGCGGGAGCGACGCTAGCGCAGCAGGTTTTCCAGCGTGCGGCGGTAAATATTCTTCAGCGGGTCCACGAAGCGCAGCTCGATGTGTTCATCGATCTTGTGGATGCTGGCGTTGGGAGGCCCGAATTCTATCACCTGGGGGCAGATCTGGGCGATAAAGCGGCCGTCCGAGGTGCCGCCGGTGGTCGACAGTTCCGCTTCCACGCCGGTCTCGCTGCGGATGGCGGCGCACAGGGCGTCGCTCAGGGAGCCGCGCGGGGTCAGGAAGGGCAGGCCGCTGAGCGCCCATTTCAGTTCGTAGTGCAGTCCGTGCTTGTCGAGGATGGCGTGCACGCGCTGCTTGAGGCCCTCGTGTGTGCTGGCGGTCGAGAAGCGGAAGTTGAAGTCCACCACCAACTCGCCCGGGATCACGTTGTTGGCGCCGGTGCCGGCGTGGATGTTGGACATCTGCCAGGACGTCGGCAGGTAGTATTCATTGCCCTCGTCCCAGCGCTCGGCCGCCAGCTCGGCCAGCGCCGGCGCGGCCAGGTGGATGGGGTTCCTGGCCAGCTGGGGGTAGGCGATGTGGCCTTGCACGCCCTTGATGGTCAGCTTGCCGGACAGCGAGCCGCGGCGGCCGTTCTTGATCACGTCGCCCAGGGTTTCGTCGGAAGTCGGTTCGCCGACGATGCAGTAGTCGAGCTGCTCGCCGCGTTCCTTCAGCATGTTACACACCACCACGGTGCCGTCGGTGGCCGGGCCTTCCTCGTCGCTGGTGATCAGGAAGCCGATCGAGCCTTGATGGTCGGCGTTGGCGGCGATGAATTCCTCGCACGCCACCACGAAGGCGGCAATCGAGGTTTTCATGTCGGCCGCGCCGCGGCCATACAGTTTGCCGTCGCGGTGGGTGGGGGTGAAGGGCTGCGATTGCCACTGGTCGACCGGGCCGGTGGGCACCACGTCGGTGTGGCCGGCGAAAACCAGCAGCGGCTGGGCCGTGCCCTTGCGCGCCCACAGGTTGGTCACGCCATTGGAGGCTATCACTTCGCACACGAAGCCCAGCGGCTCCAGCAGGTCGATCAGGTGGCGCTGGCAGCCCTTGTCGTCCGGCGTCACGGAGGACAGGGAAATCAGCTTTTCGGTCAGCGCCAGGGTCTTGGATGGGGTCATGGTGATTATTTATTAAAGATCTGTTGGTACTGGGCGTCGGAAAAGCCGACCGAGAACTGGCCGTCGCGGGCCAGCACGGGGCGCTTGATGATGGAGGGATTTTCCAGCATCAGGGCGATGGCGGCCTCGTCGTCGGTAATGGACGCCTTGCGCTCGTCGCTGAGGGCGCGCCAGGTGGTGCCCTTCTTGTTGACCAGGGTGTCGCGCGGGATCTGGGCCAGCCAGGCTGCCACGGTGGCGCGCTCCAGGCCCTGCTTCTTGAAGTCGTGGAAAACGACATCCTGCTGCTGGTCCGCCAGCCAGGTGCGGGCTTTCTTGACGGTGTCGCAGTTGGGGATGCCGTAGAGGGTAATGGTCATGGTGAGTCCGAAAGCGGGTGTGAACAGCGGAAAGCGTAACCCGCTAGCATACCATGCAGGCATGCCGCTGCGGCGGGTTCACCTTACGGATCGGTAAGCTGACCTGGCCGCCAAAGCGCGCTAGCATGCATGCAACCGTAGAGGAGGCTGAAGGACGCTGATGAAAACACGCTTGCATCTTGCCCTGTTGCTATGCGCCACCGCTTCGGCGGCCGGCGCCGCCTGCCTGAAATATGAGCCCGACACCGTGACGCTGGCTGGCCGGCTACACCGGGGCACATTTCCCGGCAGCCCAAACTTCGAGAGTATCGCCGCCGGCGACGAAGCCGAGACCGGCTACTACCTGACCCTGGACACGCCCATCTGCACCCAGGGCGACAACGCGGACCCTGAGGCGCATGAGGGCGTGCGCGAGGTCCAGCTGGTGCTGACGGAAAAACAATATGCCGCCCTGCGGCCGGAACTGGGCAAGCAGGTGCAACTGCATGGACAGCTGTACTCCGCGTTTTCCGGCCACCATCATGCTCCGGTATTACTTAGGGTGAAGCAATAGGGTGTTATCATATTTGTAATTTCAGGTTGGGCCGGGTATTGACAGGCAGATGCTTGGGCAAATTATTGGGTAGCTGTATCAAGGCCGCCTTATTCGGAAGGACCGAGAAACTGGGCGCATCCAGCAGGGGGAGCTATCCCAAAAATGACCGCTTTTTTCAATGCGCCATATTGCCGCGCCTGGCCGTTCGTGATGGTGTGGAGCGTGCTCGCCATATTGCTGGCGTGGGCTGGCACCCTGCCTGACGATTATTTGATTTACGTGCGGGCATCAAGGAGCCGCAACCGTACTTATTTCTGCCGGTTATCATCGCATGCGTAATCGCCGGCTTGGTACTAAGCGGAATTGCCTGGGCGCTAAGGGCCGGCGGCTGGCGGCGTATATGGCGTCTGGTATTCTGTTGGATCGCAAGCGCGATTATCGCCGTGTGCGCCATGGCGGGCGCCATGCATGCCTCCCGGTTATACGCTTATTTTATCTTGGCCATGATCCTGTTATCTCTGCTGATATTCATCGCCACCTTGGCTTTGATCGCGGCCGGTTTGCGTAGCCGCAGCCATTAATAATCGTACCCATTGATTTGCATGAACGGACTCCCGGATATGCGGCGGCCGACCTGGTCTGGCCGCGTATGCCCGACGCGCTGCGCCTGGGCGCAGCTATGTTGCCTGGACCTGATCAAACCAGAACTTGGCATGAACCTGCCGCTTTTTGGCTCGCAGCAGGGGCAAGCACGCGGCGCCAGGGTTGGCGAGGGCCGAATCGGCACCACACAGGAATGGCAGTGCAGGACGCGCCGCCGCAGAATGGCGGATGCAAGGTGAAATATTGGGGCTTGGTGCCGCAGGGGCGGAGAGTGAATCGCTGCCAAGCCTGGGGAGCCGGAGCTATCTTCAACGATGGCTGCGTTCCGTTTGGTTCGGCTAATCAGGAGAGCCCGGCAGGAAGCGGATATTATCTAGTTATATATTCTGCGGTGGGAATGGGATAGTATTCCCATTGAGTTTCAAGGGGCGGGAGTATCAGGCCTTGTCGGCCCTGATATTCTCCCGCCAGGTGGACGTTAAACGCCGCGCAGCAGTTCGTTAATGCCGGTCTTGGCGCGGGTTTGCGCATCCACGCGTTTGACGATCACGGCGCAATACAGCGAATATTTACCGTCGGCCGAAGGCAGCGAGCCCGATACCACCACGGAACCGGCCGGGATGCGGCCATAACTGACTTCGCCGGTGGCGCGGTCATAAATCTTGGTCGATTGGCCGATATACACGCCCATGGAAATGACCGAGTTTTCTTCCACGATCACGCCTTCCACGATTTCCGAGCGGGCGCCGATAAAGCAGTTATCTTCGATAATGGTGGGATTGGCCTGCATGGGTTCCAGCACGCCGCCTATGCCGACGCCGCCGGACAGGTGCACGTTCTTGCCGATCTGGGCGCAGGAGCCCACGGTGGCCCAGGTATCGACCATGGCGCCTTCATCGACGTAGGCGCCGATGTTGACGTAGGACGGCATCAGGACCACGTTCTTGCCGATGAAGGAACCACGGCGGGCCACGGCCGGCGGCACCACGCGGAAGCCGCCCTTGGCGAAATCTTCCGGGGTGTAGCTGGCGAACTTGGTCGGGACCTTGTCGTAGAACTGCATGGTGCCGTCGGACGGCATGGCAACGTTGTTTTCCAGACGGAACGACAGCAGCACGGCCTTCTTGACCCACTGGTTGACGGTCCAGTCGGCGCCGGTTTTCTGGGCCACGCGGATGGTGCCGGCGTCCAGGCCCGCGATCACGTGCGAGACGGCGTCGCGAACTTCGGCGCTGGCGTTGGACGGGTTGATGCTGGCGCGGTCTTCCCAGGCCTGGTTGATGATCTGTTCGAGTTGTTGGGTCATGATGTCGTTTCTTTATTGAGACAGGTTTTTGCAGAATTGGACGATGCGGCGGGCCGCTTCCAGGCCCTCGGCCGTCTCGGCCACCAGCGCCATGCGGATGCGGTTGCGGCCCGGGTTGATGCCGTGCGCCTCGCGCGCCAGGTAGCTGCCCGGCAGGACCGTGACATTATATTGGGCGTACAGGCGCTGGGCGAATTCGGTGTCGGACAGTCCCGTGCGGCTGACGTCGGCCCACAGGTAGAAGCCGGCGTCCGGCAGTTCGACGTCCATCACCTCCTGCAGCAGGGGCGTGATGGCGGCAAACTTGGCGCGGTATTGTTCGCGGTTCTGTTCGACGTGGGTTTCGTCGTTCCAGGCCGCGATAGACGCAGCCTGCACGGACAGGCTCATGGCGCCGCCGTGATAGGTGCGGTACAGCAGGAATTTCTTCAGGATGGCCGCGTCGCCGGCCACGAAGCCGGAGCGCATGCCGGGCACGTTGGAGCGCTTGGACAGGCTGCTGAACACCACCAGGCGGGCATATGGCGTGTCGGTCGTGGCCAGGCCCAGGATGTGGGCCGCCTGCATGGCGCCCAGCGGCTTTTCCTCGCCATGGTAGATCTCGGAATAGCACTCGTCGGCGGCAATCACGAAGCCGTAGCGCTCGGACAGGGCGAACAGGTGTTCCCATTCCGTCAGCGAGAGCACGGCGCCGGTCGGATTGCCGGGCGAGCAGACGAACAGCAGCTGCACCCGTTTCCAGATGTCGGCCGGGATGCTGTCGTAGTCGCAGCCGAAGTTGCGGGCCGGGTCGGAGTTGACGAAATACGGTTCGGCGCCGGCCAGGTAGGCCGCGCCTTCGTAGATCTGGTAGAACGGGTTCGGACTGACCACCAGCGCGCCGGGCTGGCTGGCGTCGACCACGGTCTGGGCCAGGGCGAACAGGGCCTCGCGCGAGCCGTTAATCGGCAGCACCTGGGTGGCCGGATTGAGCGGCGGCAGGCCATAGCGGCGCTCCAGCCAGCCGGCGATGGCGGCGCGCATGGCGTCCGAGCCGGCCGTGGTGGGGTAGATCGCCAGGCCGTCCAGGTTGTCGGCCAGGGCTTGCTGGATGAAGGCCGGGGTGGGGTGCTTGGGTTCGCCCATGCCCAGGCTGACGGCCTTGTATTCGGGATTGGGCTTCACCTGTTCGAACAGCAGGCGCAGTTTTTCAAACGGATAGGATTGCAGCTTGGCGAGGAGCGGATTCACGTGTGGCACCGGTGCGGATGAGTGGAGACGGCTTTGCAACTGTCCATTATAGCGCCTGGGGACGCAGCGGGCACTCCTCCATCTGCTCGCCGAGGCGGCGCGCCAGTTCACCGCGCAGCTGGGCCAGGCCGGCCATGCGCTGGTCGATATCGGCCAGCTTGCGCTCCAGCGCGGCGCGCAGCAGCGGCGCCGAGGCGGCGGGAGCGGCCAGCAGCGGCAGGTCGGCCTCGATTTCCTTCAGGCTGAAGCCCAGCGTCTGCGCCAGGCGGATATAGCGCAGCCAGTCCACCGCCTCGGGCGGATAGCGGCGGTAGCCGTTGTCGCCGCGCCTGGCCCGCAGCAGGCCGCGCTTTTCGTAAAAACGCAGGGTGTCGCGGCTGATGCCCGTTGCGTCGGCGATTTCTCCTATGCGCATGTTTGACTCCAATCAATACTTGACCTTGGAGTGTACTCCAGGCTTTAGGATGGCGTCACTTTGCAAGGAGATCACCATGACCGACTACCGCCTTCATGCGGGCCGTATCGTCCGCGCCAGCGCCATTTACGACCTGGCCGTCAGCGCGCCGTTTGCCACGCCCTGGACCTTTGCCTGGGTCCACCGCCAGCTGGACCAGGTTAACACCATGCTGGGCGGCGCGCCGCTGCCGGACTTCCATCCCTTCCATGTACTGTTTGCCTGCCTGATGGCCAGTGTGGTGCTGATGTGGTCCATATTGCGGCTGGCCGATCCGCAGCCGCGCTATGGCTTGTACGATGGCGCCGCGCGGATATTGTTCACGCTGTGGATGGCATGGGCGCTGGCCCGGACCGGGGCGCCGCTGCTGTGGATGTTCATCGTGCCGGAAGCCGCCTGGGGGTTCGCGCAGCTGGCCTTATTCTTCCTCGTCGGGCAGGCCGACCCCTTGGCGCAGCCAGGCCACCAGCACCACGCCCACCAGCAGCAGGACCGTGATGGACGGCTCGGGCAGGGCGCTTAACAACAGGGAGTAGGAGTGGTCGGCGCCGAGGTCGGCGGCCACATTGGCATAGGAACGGTCGGCATTGACCTGGCTGGCGCTGAACAGCAGCGCCAAGGCGGAAATCAGTTTGAGTCCGGTCGTCACAACACGCATCAAGGCTCCAGTGGATATGGCTACCTCGATATCATAATCGCAATGCAGCAATTAAGTCATCACCTACTTGGGCGATACGCGCAAAATTCGCTCAAACTGTTCAGTGCAGCAACTCCAGCAGTTGTTCTGTGGTGCGCACCTTGCCCAGGATGGGGAACAATTTGCGCACGGCGAACTCGTGCAGTTCTGCCGAGACGCTGCTCATGGCATCCTCCGCGAACAGCAGCGCGTAGCCCAGGTCGGTGGCGGCGCGGGCCGTCGATTCGACGCCGAAGTTGGTGGCGATGCCGCCCAGGATGATGGTGCGCACGCCGCGCCGGCGCAGCAGCTGGTCCAGCCCGGTGCCGTGGAAGGCGCCCCACTGGCGCTTGGCGATCACGATGTCGCCCTCGCGCCAGCCAGCTTCCGGCGCCAGTTCCCAGGCTTGCGGCGGGAGCGGCGGGGCCGAGGGATCGCGCCCTACCCGGACATCCGACGGAAGGCTCAGCAGTTCGTTCACGAGTACACGCACATAAACGACGGCGCCGCCTGCTTCGCGCATGGCGCTGGCCAGGGCCGCTCCGCGCTGCACCACGTCCTGGGCGGAATGGGGCGCCAGTTGGCGCGCGACGTTGCTGTGTTGCAGATCGATTAATACCAGCGCGGTGCTGGCGGGGTCCAGGTTAAGGTCGGTCATGATCGCTCCATATGTGAGGGTATCCTCAGATAATTATACGGCTGTTTTTGCTACAATGTGAGGATGTCCTCAGATATTTCTCCACCAACTCGCCGTCAGCCGCGCCAGCAGCGCGGGGAGCAGCGCCTGGCCGCCATGCTGGACGCGGCCGCCGCCGAGTTCGCGCAAGCCGGCTACGATGCCGCCACCATGACCGCCATCGCCCGGCGCTGCGGCTCCTCGATAGGCGCCTTGTACCAGTACTTCCCCAACAAGCTGGCGCTGGCGCATGCGCTGCGCGAGCGCTACGGCGAGGAAATGGGCCGGCGCTGGACCGTGTTGACGGCGGAGGCGGCGCAACTGGGCGTAGCGGCGCTGGTGGAGCGCATCTTCGGGCTGATGGTGGGCTTCTTCGAGGAGCACCCGGCCTATTTCACGCTGCTGGGCGCGACCCTGGATTACCAGCGCAATGCCGAATCGCGCCAGCGCCTGCGGGAGCGCTTCGGCGCCGTGTTCCGCGAAATCCAGCCGGCGCTGGGCGAGGACGAGGCGCTGTTGATGGCCAAGGTGTCGCTGCAAATCGTGAAGGGCCTCAATCCGCTGTATGCCGAGGCTGATGCGCAGGAGCGGCTGCGGCTGGCGGCCGAATTCAAGCTGGCGCTGGCCGGCTACCTGGAGACGCGGCTGCGCTGAGGTGGCGATGCTTTATACTGTCGCGGTTTATTTCCACCGTCAGTAAAGGCCATCATGTCTTTTTCCACCCTGGGCCTGGTACCCTCGTTGCAGAACGCCGTCGCCGCATTGGGCTACACCGAGCCGACCGCCATCCAGCAGGCCGCCATTCCGCCCGCGCTGCGCGGCGCCGACATCCTGGGTGCGGCCCAGACCGGCTCAGGCAAGACGGCGGCCTTCGTGCTGCCGCTGCTGCAGTCGCTGATCGCCCATCGCGACGGGCCGCGCCAGTTGCATGGGCTGGTGCTGGCGCCCACGCGCGAACTGGCGGCCCAGGTGGGCGAGACCATACGGCGCCTGGCGCAGCAGCTCGATTTCCCGGTCAAGCTGTGCGTGGTGTATGGCGGCGTCTCGATCAACACCCAGATGATGGCCCTGCGCGGCGGGGCCGACATCGTGGTGGCGACGCCAGGCCGGCTGCTGGACCTGCACGAGCACAACGCCGTCAAGCTGGGCAAGGTGGCCATGCTGGTGCTGGACGAGGCCGACCGCCTGCTGGACCTGGGCTTCGCCGAGGAGCTGGAGCGCATCCTGGCGCTGCTGCCGGAGCGGCGCCAGAACCTGTTCTTTTCCGCGACCTTCCCCCGGGATGTGCAGAAGCTGGCCGGCCGCATGCTGCGCGAGCCCGAGCGCATCGAAGTGCCGGCCGAGCCGGGCCAGGCGCCGGACATAGCGCAGCGCGCCATCGTGGTCGACCTGGCGCGCCGCACGCAACTGCTGCGCCACCTGCTGCGCGAGCAAAAATGGAAACGGGCCATGGTGTTCGTGGCCACCAGGTACGCATCCGAGCACGTGGCGGACAAGCTGGCCCGCAACGGCGTGCGCGCGGCGGCCCTGCACGGCGACCTGGCCCAGGGCGCGCGCACCCAGGTACTGGAGGATTTCAAGGATGGCCGCCTGCAGGTGCTGGTGGCGACCGACGTGGCCGCGCGCGGCATCGACATCGCGCGCCTGCCGGCGGTGGTGAACTACGACCTGCCGCGCTCCACCGACGACTATGTGCACCGGATCGGCCGCACCGGGCGCGCCGGCGAGCGCGGGGTGGCGGTCAGCTTCGTCCCGGCCAGCGCCGAACAGCATTTCCGCCTGATCGAAAAGCGCCAGGGCATGCGCCTGCAGCGCGAGCAGGTGGCCGGCTTCGAACCGGCCGAGACCGAAGTCACGGCCCCGGCGCACGCCGCCACCGACACCGTCAACGGCGGCATCAAGGGCAAGCGCAAGAGCAAGAAAGACAAGCTGCGCGAAGCGGCCGCCCGCGCCGCAGAGTAAGCCCGCGAGCTGGTATCAAGCCGGTGTCATGTCAACATCACCCCTAGCACCCCTAGTGTCAGCACTCCTAGTGTCCACCCCTGGTGTCACCCCTGGTGTCAGATCTGCCATTGGTACATGAGCCTGCCTTCACCCCTGGTGTCAGATCTGCCATTGGTACATGAGCCTGCCTTTGAAAGCGCACTCATGTACCAATGGCAGATCTGACACCGGCGGCGCTAGCAGAACCCGACCGGCGCGCGTGCCTGGGCGGGCGCCAGGTCGTGGTCCTGCAGGTGGACGGCGGTGTCGCCGGCGGCGACGGCGCGCTGGGCGGCGCGGCCCAGTGCTTCGTGCAGGCCCATGCGTAGTTCGCGTACTGAACTTGCCATCACCCGCCCATGCCCGGCCGGCGGCGGCTGCCGTGGCGCCTGCGGCAGGCCAGCCCCCACTTCGGCCAGCATGGACTCGGCAATGCGCAGCAGATCGTTGGGGCCGGGAACGGCGATGTCGAATACCTTGAAGCGGCTCAGTAGCGGCGCCGGCAGTGCGCCGCTGTCGTTGGCCGTGGCCAGCCACAGCACTTGGCTGGCGTCCACCGGGATGCCGGCATATTCATCGCGGAAGGCACGCGCGCTGCCTGGCTCCAGCAGCGTGTACAGCGGGCCGTAGGGGCTGGATCGGCCTTCGGCGCTGGCTTTGTCGATTGCGTCCAGCGGGATCACCGGCGCCATGCCGGGACCGTGCTGCAGCGCTTCAAACACCATCCCGGGCCGGGCCGAGGACCAGCCCCGGTCCATGCCGCCGATGGTGAAGCCGCAGCTTTGCGCCGCCATGTTGAGCACTTCATGGCGGCTGCCCAGCAGGCCGGCCAGGGCGGCCGCGAAGCTGGTCTTGCCGCAGCCCGCAGGTCCATTCAGCAGCAGCAGTGGTGGTGGCTGGAACGGTGTCTGGCTCAGCGTGGCGTAGGCGGCCTGCTCGGCCAGGAACTGCAGCGGGCGCGCGAAGTTGGGATAGCGTTCCGCCAGCCGTAGCAGGCGCGCCGGCTCCGGTGGCCGCTGGCGGGGACGTACCAGGGGCGTGTCGGTGATCCTGGCGAGAAAGCGCGCATATTCCTTTTCCGTGTCGCTGCGCTCGGCGGCGCCGGTGCCGGCGCGCTTTTTCGCCTCCAGCAGCGCTCCCAGGTCCAGCCAGGGCTTCGCCGACGGGTCGGCCAGGCGCGCGTGGGCTGCGTTCAGCAGCAGGGCGCAGCGGTCCGGCAGAGTGTGCAACTGGGCGTCGTGCGCATCGCGTTCCAGCACCTCGGCCAGCGGCCGCACGTGCGCGTCCAGCACCACCGCCAGGCCGCCCGCTACGTGGTCCAGCGCGGCGAACACCTGTTCCAGGTAGGGCGACAGCTCGGGGTCCGGCCGCACGCCGGCGGCGTCGCACAGGGCGCCGGCCAGCGCGCGGGCCTGGGCCGCGCTGAACTTCGGCGGCGTGTTGTCGCGCTCGGGCGCGGCCAGCGAGCCATCCATACGGGTCAGGGCAATGCTCATCGTTTCCTCTTTTAGTGATGCCATGCGCCTACAACGCGGCCGCGCGCCGATTTCGAGACCCGGCTTCAATTTTTTTCGCCCGCCGCGTTATGGGAATGGCACCGGCTGGCGCCAATTGAAAAGTTCACAATAGTTAGCAAATCGATTATGCTTGAGTTTTTTATTGCCGATAATCAACCTATGACGGACGCAGATGACGCCGTCCCGGCGGGCGATGACAGCCATGCCAGGATCATCGATTACTGGAACCGCCGCCCCGCGTTGAGCCGGGAGGAATGGGGTGATTTCTACCAGCGCGCAGTGCGGCTGTTGATGCGCACCCAGTTGCCCGAGGACTACCGGAGCGACGCGGCGCGGCGCGACCTGATCAATTGCTTTTTCCAGGACAAGATCTTGCTCAATGCCGAAACTTCGCGGGCCGGTCCGCTGCACAGCGCCTACGCGCTGCACGGCTACCTGAAGAATTATGAAAAAAGCCTGCGGCGCGACCAGCCGGCCGACGCTTCGCTGGACCAGTTGTGCGAGGAGGGCTATCAGCTGCCCGAGGAGGAAGCCGGGCCGCAGGCGGGCGAGGCGCATGCCGGCCTGCTGGCCGAGGCCGGCATCGACCCGCGCGCCGCCATGCACAGCGCCGACCGTTTCATCGCCGGGCTCGGCGCGCGCGAACTGGCTTACCTGCGCCACCATTCGTGCGCCGAGGGCCGGGCGGAGCCGGTGTCCAGCATCGCCCAGCGGCTGGCGCTGGGCAGTACCTTCCACCTGCGTGCCAAGAAGCTGGGCATCACGCGCGCCAAGGGCGACACTTACCGGGGCTATGAAAACACGGCCATCGGCGGCTGGCTGCGCGCGGTGGGAGCGCAGTTGCATCCCGACTGGCGCGAGGAACTGGCGGCGCTGCTGGTGCTGCTGTGCCGGCAGGTGCGCCTGCGGGCCGGGGAGGCGCGATGAGTGCCGCGCTGCATCCGCCGTTGGCGCTGATCGAGCGTGAATTGTTCGGTCCCGTGGAGAACCCCGTGGACGCCACGCCGGAGGACGGCGCCGGCCGCGATGCCGCGCCGGCCGCGATGCCGCCCTGGCTGCTGGCGCTGGTGGAGCGCAAGGTCGCTTCGGTCCAGGCCCATGGCCCGCAGGCGCTGGCGGTCGGGCAGATCCGCTGCCTGCCCGTGCTGCCGGCGCGCGCCCTCGGCCGCACCGGCGCCGTGCTGCTGGGGCGCTGCCTTGGCGGGCGGCGCTGGGCCGGCTGGCTGGTGGCGCAGGAGGTCGATTACGCTGCTGAGCGCGATCTGGTGCTGCAGGACGATGATGGCATCCTGGCGCCGGAGGCGGCGCTGGTGCAGACCTGGAATCCGGTCGAGGTGAGCCTGCGCGGCGATGAGGCGGTGCTGGGCAAGCTGCCGGCCGCCACCTTGGGTGCGGTGCTCAAGCTGGCCGACCGGGCCGGCCAGGCGCAGGAATTCGTGGCGCCGCGCCCCGGCCGCATCGGTGCCTGGGACCTGGATGGCGAGACCACGGTGGTCACAGGCACGCCGCTGGCCGGGCCGGACGACCCGCGCGCCGCCTACCAGGCCCTGTATCTACGCCTGGCCGCCGAGTGCACGGCCGCGGCCCAGGGGCATGAGCCGCTGCCGCCGCGCGCCGCGCGCAGCTGGCGCGCCTGGCTGGAGCAGGTCTTGGTGCGCCCGGTGTGGACGTTTGGCGCGCTGGCCGTGGCGCTGCTGCAGGCGGCCTGGCTGCTGGCCGGCCCATTCGGCGGCCAGGAAGCGCTGCTGTACCGTGGTGCGCCAGCGGCTCAGGCCGAGGCGTGCCGCGTCAAGATAAGGGTCATGTTCAAGCTCGATACGCCGTATGCCGAGGTGGTGCTGGCCTTGCGCCGGGTCGATGCGACCCTGGTCAGCGGTCCGTCTGAAACCGGGGAGATCTGGATACTGGCGGCAGCCGGCCAGGACCCGCACGAGGTGGCCGCCACGCTGAGGCAAAACCGCCTGGTCGAACAAACCGATGTGATCTTGCCGGAGGGCCGTTCATGCAAGCGATGATTGCCCGCGCGGCGCGCGCCGCCGCCGGCCTGCTGTGCGGCTGGCTGCTGCTGGCCGGGGCGGTCGGCGCCGCCGGCACCGGGCAGGCCGGCCCTGTCAAGCTGGCGCTGGTGATCGGCAACAGCCAGTATGCGGGCGACCGTGGCCTGCTCAACGCTGGCAACGACGCCCGCCTGATGGCCCGCACCCTGGCAAAGCTGGGCTTTGCCGTCACCGAGCAGTATGACCTGGGCCGCGACCGCTTTGCCAGCGTGGTCAACGACTTTGCCGACCGTCTGCCGTCCGGCGCCACCGCTTTCGTGTATTACGCCGGCCACGGCATGCAGCTGGGCGGCAGCAACTACCTGACGCCGGTCGATATGCCGGTCACCAGCGAGTCGTCGGCCCGGGTGCGTTCCTACGCCCTCGGCACCCTGCTGGACCGGCTGGCGCGCGCGAAGTCGCGCCTGAACATCGTGGTGCTCGATGCCTGCCGCAACAATCCTTTCCAGCCTGGCGGCGCGGTGCGCTACCGCAGCTTCAGCGACCTGGGGCTGTCGCGCGTGCAGGCGCCGCGCGGCACCCTGATCGCCTATTCGACCTCGCCCGGCCAGCTGGCCCCGGACGGCAAGGGCGGCAACAGCCTGTACACCGCCACCCTGGCCCGTGTCCTGGCCCAGCCGGGGGTGGAGTTGGAGGCGGTGTTCCGGCGCGTCGGCAACGAAGTGCGGCGCCAGACCCACGACGACCAGATCCCGTGGTACGAGTCGTCGCTGGCCGATGGCGATGTTATCAACGCCCGGGGCCAGGCCGGCGATGCGGCCGGACCCCGCCAGCAGGCCACGCGCGGACTGCGCCCGGCAGCCGATGGGGGCCTGTGGTACCGGCAGATGATCGCGGCCGAACTCAGTGAACTGGACTGGGAGGTGCAGCAGCGCGTCAAGCGCCTGACGCCGGACGAGCTGCCGGCCCTGCGCCACCAGGCCGCCGGCGGCAGCGTGGTGGCGCAGACGGTGCTGGGGCTGGCCTACCGCGAGGGTATCGAGCCGGTGCGGCTGAGCGGTTCGTCCCAGGTGGCGCGCCACAAGGCCAACAATGGCGAGGCCTGGAAATGGCTGCAGCAGGCCGCCAATGCCGGCTTCCCCATGGCCCAGGTGGAGATCGGCGAGATGTATTACACCGGCCATGGCACCGAGCGCAATCTAGCCAAGAGTCGCCAGTGGCTGGAAGCGGCGGCCGCGGCCAACTATCCGCGCGCCAAGCTGGACCTGCTGCAGTTGCAGGCCACCACCACGCCAGGCAAGGCGGATTACGGCGATGCATTGCGTTCCGTGCTGGACAGCTTGCAGGTGCCGCAGGCGCCGCGCCGCTAAAAAAATCGCATTTTTCTTCAATATCCTGGATCGGCCGAGTTATAGGCAGGAAGAGAGCGGCAGGCTTGCGATTGATTAGTCTCTAGTGTTGTTTCCCTGCATCAACTTTAAGAAAAATGCCAATTATTTGTGATTTATCTACTCATCTAGATAAGATTCCCACTACAATGTTGCGACATATCAACGTTTCTTTATCCAATATTGCTATGAGCCGACACGCTGTTTCCCATCGCTGCCGCATGAAACCGGTGGCCTCCCTGGTGATCCTCGCCCTGACCCTGCAGGGGTGCGCCCCGATGGCGCCGGTGCAGGGCGGTGCGGCCGGCCAGCGCGCCGCCGTCGATCCCTGCGTGGATCAGAGCGCCCAGCAGATCGGGACGCTGCTGGGCGCCGTGGCCGGCGGCCTGCTGGCAAAGAAGTTTTCCGACGCCAAGTATGCGGTGCCGGTCGGCGCCGCAGTCGGTGCCCTGATCGGGCATGCCATCGGCAAGGATGTCAGCCGGCGCCGCTGCGAGCTGTCCCAGATCGCCAAGAAGCACGATCTGGAGATGCGCACCGCCGTGCTGCAACTGCCCGAGGCGGGCCCCGGCGCCAAGGGCGGCGAGCAGGAAGCGGTGGGCATGACCGCGACCCTGGTGGACAAGGGCGGCAACCAGTTCCTGCCCAACTCCGACCAGTTGACCCCGGCCGCGCGCGCTTATTTCACCGAGATCGCCGCCGCCTACACGCCGCGCGCCCGCCGGCAGGGCCTGGACAACCAGGAAGCCGGCACGCTGGACCAGAGCAAGGTGCTGATCGTCGGCCATACCGACGACCAGGAGGATACCCGCCTGGCGGCCGACCTGTCCGAGCGCCGGGCGCGCGCGGTGGCCGACGTGTTCCGCGCCGCCGGGGTGCCGGAGGCGTCGATTTATTACCAGGGCGCTGGCGAGACCTTGCCGGCGGCAGACAACCACAGCGAAGCCGGCCGCGCCGCCAACCGCCGCGTCGAGATCGTCGATGTGGCCAATGACAGCGTGATGGCCAGCTACCTGCAGTCGCGGGTGGCCACGTCCAGCTATTTCCGTCCCGTGGGCACGCCCGAGGCAGATGCCGTGGCCCAGGCGCCGGCCGCCCAGCCGGCGGCCGCACCGTCGGCCAAGCCTGCCGCGCCGGCCCGCGCCGCCGCCAAGCCGGCCGGCGGCGTTGCGCTGGCCTCTGCGCGGCAACCGGCCGCTAACGATGCGCCGGCAGCGCCCGCAGGGACGGCCAGCCAGGCCCAGTCCGGCGCCAAGCCAGCCGCCACGGCCATCGCCAGCGCCGCGCCGGCCGCGCCGCGTAAGCCAGCCGCCAGCGCCAGCCGTCCGGCGCTGGCCAAGGCCGGCAACAATACCGCGAACGCCACCGCCAGCGCCGCCGACACGGCCGGTTTCAGCCTGGGCGGCGCGCGCTTCGACCAGCGCAGCCACCAGGTCAGCGTCGGCGAACCGCTGCGCAACGACGGTTTCAGCTTGCTGCCGCTGGCAGTGGCCGACGAGGCGCCGCTGCACTCCTGCGTCAACGACCGTGCGCGCGTGTCGCACGCCGTCAAGTCGCTGCGCGGCGGGAATGAATACAAGGTGGGCGACTATCAGCCGGGCGCCTATGGCACTTCGTGGGTGGGCAAGGTCAACGGCCATCTGCTGAGCCTGAACAATGTTGCCGTGCTGCGCGCTGGCGGGCTGCCAGCCAGCAATCCGACCGTGCTGATCTTCAAGAACTTCAACGAGCAGGGCGGGGTCTCGCGCAAGCCGGACTTCAGCGTCGTGCCGGTGGTGAACACCTATGCCGGCAGCCGCGGCACCTTGTACCGCGTGTTCTTCGACAAGGGCGCGCCGCTGCGCTGCATTGACGTGGTGCTGCCGGCCTCGGGACCGTTCAAGGCCGAGCAAGGCTATGTTTACCAGGACCGCAACCAGCAGACCTTCGCCTCTGAATTCCGGCCCGAAGTGCCGGCCCGCCGCCTGTGAGCGGCATGCCGCCGGCGTACGTCATCCGATTTTTTAAGGAGTTACCATGTCATTGATTTCCCTCGGGATCACCCTGCTGTGCCTGGTGCTGGGCGTCGCCATCGCCTGGTACTGCATCAACAACACCTTCCAGGGCAAGCTGTTCTACTACCGCCTGTTCAAGCTGCGCGCCATCAGCGGCAAGACCAGCACCGGCTCGGACGGCTGGACCAAGGCCGAGAACACCCTGGGCGGCGATTTCAAGAAATTCATTCCGGCCATGGACCGGGAGGAATTTGAAAACTGCAAGACCTATCTGGCGCTGGCCGGCGACAAGGGCCGCCAGCCGCTGCCGTTCTGGCTGATCGCCATGATCGGGACCCTGATCATCGCCGAGGGCCTGGGCTTTTCCTACCTGCTGGGCACCTTCATCGCGCCCGAGGGCACGGCCGACACCTACACCCTGCTGATGGTGGCCCTGGTGCTGGTGCTGTGCGTGGTGCTGGGCATGATCACGCACGCGGCCGGCCACCAGCTGTACCGTACCCGCCTGATCAACGCCAACCGCCAGGAATGGCAGCAGACCCATACCGATGACAACCCGCAGTTCAAGACCCACGAAGTGCTGCTGCTGCAACCGCAGAACTGCGACGCCAACCAGCCACCGTACACGCGCCTGGCGAACCGGGTCGGCGACAAGGGCCAGTACACCATGGTGATCATCGCCATCATCACCATCGTGACCATTGCCGTGTTCTCCACCGCGATGCGGGTCAAGGCGCACGAAAAAGCCGAAGCGGACCGTACTGTCGGCGCCGTGGTGTCGGCCGAAGCCTCGAATCCGTTCGCGGACAAGGGCGGCAATGGCCTGCCCGAGGCCGTGACCGCGCCCAACCAGCAAGCCAATGACAACGCCGCCAAACAGATCCATGACGCCGGCACCCAGGAAGCCCTGTCGGCCTTCATCATCCTGGCCGTGATCTTCGTCATCACCCAGATCGTCGCCATCTACGCCGGCTTCAAGTGGGGCTTCGGCGGCCAGGAAAGCGCCGCCGCCTACCGCCGCACCCGTGGCTTCTCCACCTGGACCGAGGCGCGTGAAGTCAAGGATGCCTTCATCGAGCCGGTCGAGGAACTGATGACGGCGCTGCACGCGAAATTCAGCGAGAGCAACCGCAAGCTGGCGGTGCACAGCTTCAAGCAATACCTGAGCAAGACGGCGGCGGCCGCTGACGCGGAAGACCGGGAAGCCGCCGACCGCGAGGCGGCGCGCAAGGCCACCGACGCGGCCCGCTCGGCCGCCGCGGCGGCTCCTGCGCCTGCCGCCGCCGCGCCGCTGGCGCCGCAGCCTGCCGACGCCGACCCGGTGCAGGCGCACCTGGACGCGATCGACCGCCTGACCGCCAAGGAGGACAAGGAACGTTACGTGCTGGAGCTGGAGGTCGGCCAGCGCGCCGCCGTGATCCAGGCCATCAAGGCGCGCCAGCAGCGCGCCGCCGCCGCCAAGGAAGTGGAGGGGCTGTTCTGATGCGCCGGCTCGCTCCCGCCCTGGCCGCGCTGGCGCTGGCGTCAGCCCTGCCGGCCCTGGCCCGTGCTGGCGACGTGCCGTCGTGCTACGCCGCCAACCGCATGACCGAGGCGCCGGCGCCGGCGCCGCGCCGCGCCGTGTTCCTGCTCATCGACGAGACGACGCTGCTCAACACCGCCCTGCAGGGCAGCGCCTGGAAAGCCGTGGCGCCGCTGATCGAGCCCGGCACCGAGCTGACCGTGGTGCGCTTCTCGGCCTATTCGCAGTCGCGCTATACCACCACCGTGTTTTCCGGCCTGGTGGAGGAGGGCGTGCCGGAGGCGGCGCGCCACGCCATCAGCGTCAAGAAACTCAAGCAGTTCGACGACTGCCTGGCCGGCCAGCGCGGCTTCGTGGTCAAGAAGGTGCAGGCGGCCATGGCCCAGGGCTTCGCCAGCGCCAGTGGCGACCTGGCCAAGTCCGACGTCATCGCGGCCATGAACGACGTGTCGGTGTCGGTGCGCGCCAGCCAGGCGCCGCAGAAGGTGGTGCTGGCCATTTCCGACATGCTGGAAAACTCCACCATCTCCTCGTTCTACGAAAACAACGGGGTGCGCGCCATCGACCCCGCCGCCGAAATGGGACGGGTGCGCAAAGCCGGCATGCTGGGCGATTTCGCCGGCGCGCGGGTGTGGGTGATGGGCGCCGGCCTGATCGCCGCCGATACCACCGGCAAGAAGACGGTGTACCGCGATCCGATCCGCCTCAAGTCGCTGCAGAATTTCTGGACCGAGTACTTCAGCCAGTCCAAGGCCACCCTGGCCGATTTCGGCACGCCCGAGCTGAAACAGCCGATCCGCTGAGGTCCGCCATGCGCCGCGCAGCTTACACCCTGGCCGCCAGCCTGGCGCTGGCCGCAGGACCGGCCCTGGCCGCCCCCGCACCGCTCAAGCTGGGCCAAATGGAGGATGGCAGCACGCTCTATCTGGCCTCCAGCGATGGCAGCGGCGAACGCCGCCTGGTACGCACCCGCCGCGTTTATGCGGCGCCGCGCCAGGTCGGCGGCGCCAGCGGCGTGCTGGCGGAGGTCGATTGGCAGCGTATCGACTGCGTTGCCCGCACCTATGAGACCGAACGTATCGAGTGGTATGCCAACGCCGAGGGCAGCGGCGCGCCGCTGCAGGAGTACGACGTGCCGCTCAACCTGCGCCAGGTCACGGCCGTGCGCCCCGACGACCGCAGCGCGGTGGGCGTGATCGTGAACACCGTCTGCCTGGGCGGCGCCACGGCGGTGGCGGCGCAGCCGGCCACGCCGGCGCGGCCGCCGGCGGTAGCCGCACCTGCCGCGCCATCCCCTGTGCCGGTACCGCGTCCCGCTGCGCCTGCCGCTGGCAGCCCCGAGGCGCCGCCTGCCCTGGCGCAGCAGCGCAATCCGCCATTGCCGTCTGCGGCCCCGGGCGAGATGCCGGCGGCCGGTCCGGGGCCGATGGCGGCCCCGCAGCCGCTACCGGGGGTGGGGCCGATCGCCGCCATGCGGCCGTTTGCCGACAGCGTGTTCACGCTGGGCACCATGGGGCGGCTGGCGCAGTACATCTATTTCGACCAGCAGCAGGAAGCGCTGCTGGCGGCCGTGTCGGACAAGATCGCGCGCGCCCGGCCGGCCCAGCCGCCCGGCCTGATGCAAAGCCTGAGCGGCATCGCGGCCGAACGCAACGGCAAGGCGCTGCGCCGCTACCAGGCCGCCATGGACGCCAAGGCCGAGATGCTGGCGCGCGAGGGCCTGGTCAGCGAGCCGCTGCCCAAGCTGGGCGCGGCCCCGATTGCGGCGTTCCGCGCCGAGCTGTATCGGCATGCCGCCAGTGGGCAGCTTATCCTGGTGTTCCGTGGCTCGCAGGAGGCGCTGGACTGGGTCACCAATCTGTGGCTGGGCGTCGACCTGCTCAAACTGGAGGCGCCGCACTACCAGGCCGCGCGCGAACTGGCCGGGTTGATCGTCAAGAGCGGCCGCAAACCCATCGTGGTGGGCCATTCCCTGGGCGGCGGCATGGCCCAGTACGTCGGCCAGCTGTATGGGCTGAAGGTGGTTGCCTTCAACAGTTCGCCGCTGCCGGCGCGCTATATCCCGGCCAGGCAGGCCGCCGCGCCGGACCATATCCGGCTGTTCTCGGCCATCGAATACTCCGACCAGCCGAACAACACGGTGACGCGCGCCGACCCGGTCTCGCTGCGCCTGCCCAGGTTTGCCGAGGACCTGGCGGCCCAGCTGGGGCATGCGGCCGATGATGGCCTGGTCAAGGCCCACCAGCACCTGGTGCAGCCGGTCTGCGTCGCTTCGCGGCCGCAGCCGTTCCGCAACGAGGAGGAGGACGAGCAGGCCGCGCTGGCGCTGAACACGATGCTGTATCCGGGTGTCTATGGCCTGCTGCTGAAAGGGCAGAACCTCAAGGCCGCGCAGGAGCAGGGCATGCAGCTGTGGATACGCCAGCAGGTCGGACGCCAGCTCGACACGCCGGCCTGGCAGCCGGACACGCGCAGCGCCTTCGACCAGCGGGTGGCGGAACAGGCCCGGAAACTGGTGGCCACGGCCGCCATCGACGCCTACCATGAGGCGCGTGCGCTCGGCAAGCTGGGCGGCGTGATGTACGACACGGCCGCTGGCAGCACCTGGAAGGCCGTCAGCACCATGGGCTTCGCGATGGGCAAGGCGCTGGCGAAAATCCAGCTGGGGCTGCAGTTCATGCCGCACTCGATGGAGCGATTCAACCGCGGCATGCAGGCCGAGGTGGGCAACGACGTGTTCGTGGCGCAGGCGGTGACGGCCCAGTGCCGCAAGCCGGCATCGACCTACTGAAGGTGGCGCTCAGGTGGCGGGTGGTCGCTCCACCAGGGCCGGGACCTGGCGCCCTCATTCCTTGGGGCCGGCCGTGCCGGCGGCAAGCGCGATGCGGCGCTCGATGCGCTCGGCTTCTGCGGTATCGCCGGCCTGCCGGGCGCGCATCTGCTGCACGCCCAGCCACGCCAGCAGCGCGCGCCGCCAGCCCTGGTCGGATGCGGTATCGGCCGCCGCCGCCAGCACGGCCGGCGTGGCCTTGCCGGCGCGTAGCAGCACGCCGGCCGCCACCAGCCGCGCCATGGGATCGGCGATCGCCTGCATGGCCGCCTGCGCGGCGGTGTCATTGGCGGCGGCCGCCACGGCCTGGTGCTGGGCCGGCAGCAGGGCCGCCAGGGCGGCGCCGGCGCGGCCGGCCAGGTAGTCGGCATAGGCCTGGTCGGCCGCGGTGGCATCCTGGCGCAGCTCTTGGTAGCCGGGGCAGTCGTCGAACGCCAGCGCCGCCACGTGGCTGGCGCAGCGTATCAGTTCGGCCTTGATCGCAAGGCCGACCTTGCCGGTGCTGGCGATCTGTTCGCGGGCGCGCCGCGATTCGGCGGACTCGACCCGGCTGTTGCCCGCCAGGTAGGCCGACACCGACCGTTGCAGCGCGTCGTGCGCGTTCAGCTGCCAGTCCGGCGCCGGCGGCTGGCTGCCGCAGCCGGACAGCGCCGCGGCGGCGGCCGCGAGGAGCAGGGCGGTTCTCATGGCAGTTTGATCTCCGTATCGCGCTTGAAGGGCCATTTGCGGTTGATCTCGTTGACCAGCTGTTCGACCCGCCGCAAGCTGCTGTCGACCTCGCCGCGCAGGGCGCCCAAGTCCTCGGTGGCGACCCGCACGTTGGCGCCCACCGCCTGGGCCTCGGCCAGCACGGCATCCATTTTCTTCAGGCTGTTGCGGGCGTCGGCCAGCAGGCCGTTCATCTGCACGACGGTGGCCTGGGCGTCCGTCATGACCCCGGCCTGGCCGAACACGCGCTCGTCGGCGTGGACTATCAGCGTATCGGCCTTGCGCGCCACAGCGTCCACCGTTGCCAGCAGCTTGTTGGCGCGCTCGACCAGCTGCTGCGAGCTTTTCTCGTCGCCGGTGATGAGACCCATGGCGCCGCTGGGACCATTGAGCTTGCCGGTCACGCCCTGCACATCCTTGAGGGCGAGGGCCAGCGCGGAATTCTCGGCCGTCAGGTCGTTCAGGTTTTGCAGCAGGTCGCGGGCAGCCGCCAGCAGGCGCGGAATTTCCGCTCCCGGATCGCCCACCAGCAGGGCGCGCTCGGCGCCGTCCGGCAGCGGCGGATCGGTGGGGATGCCAGTGAAAGCGCGCAGCTTGGCTCCACCCACCAGGCCTTTTTCCAGCGTGAAGATGCTGCTGGTGCGCAACCAGTGGGCGTCGGCGCTGGGCACGTCCACGATCACACGCGCCTTGCCGTCCTTGCCCAGTTCGATGCGGCGCACGCGGCCGATGGGGAAGCCGGCGAAGGTCACGTCCATGCCCACCACCACGCCTTCCGAATCGTCGGCGCTGAGCACCAGGCGCTGGGTGGCCTCGAAGGCGCCGCGCGCGTACATCAGGTACAGCACCGAGAACGCCAGCAGCAGCACCATCAGCGCCAGCAGCACGGCGGCCTTGAATTCCGCATTGCGCACCGGCGCGGGATCGGGAGTGATTTGTTCTGTCATGTTGTCAGTAGTAGTTACCCATCAGCGAAGCGGTTTCGATCAGCAGGATGACGGCGAACAGGCGCACCATGTCGGACAGTCCGTGCGTGACCTTGGCCCGGTAGCTGCCGCCGAAATAGAACGAGGACGCGACCGGTATCAGCCCGGTGGCCAGGCTAAAGAACACCGCCTTGAGCACCAGGATCAGCGACACCGCCGGGTTGAAGATCTGACCCACCACCCGGGTGTAGCCGGGCAGCGCCCAGGGCGTGAAGCCATACAGCGACCAGTAGGCCAGCACCAGCGTCAGCACGCAGCTGACCACGGCCAGCATCCACACGGCGAACACGCCGGCCACCACGCGCGGGAAGTACTCGGCGTGCAGTTCGGCCGCGCTGGCGGCCTCGCGGCTGTTGCGGCGCTGGGCGTAGTCCAGCGCCCCGGGCAGGGTGGCGCGCAGGGCGACAAAGGCGGCGGCGCACAGCGGCACCAGTTCCAGTGCCAGCACCCGCACCACCATCTCCAGCGCGTAGCGCGACAGGCCATAGCTTTGCGAGGTCACCACCACGATGCGGATCAGGACCAGCCCGACCAGCGCGCACAGCACGCTGAACCAGGCCAGATTGGGCAGGGTGTACAGCACCAGCTGGCGCGACAGGGCGGGGCGGTGCGTGCGCGCGTAGCTCGATGGCGAGACCGCCATGGTCAGCATCAGCACCGCGAACAGCAGCAGCCGCCACCAGCTTTGCAGCCAGGAGACGGCGCCGCGATGCAACCGGCGCAGCACGGGGGTGGTATAGGCATCTGCGATCATGTTGGCATCTTAGCATTGAGCATTGCGGATGCGCCGCACAATCAGCCGGGCAGCTGTTCCCGGGCCAGGTAGCCGACGATGGCGTCGGCGGCGGCGCGCACCCGGGCGCTGCGGCTCAAGTCGCCGTGCATCACCAGCCACACATCGTAGTGGTCGACCCGCTCCGGCCAGATGCGCTGCAGGCGCGGATCGCGGTCGGCCATGTGGCAGGGCAGTTCGGCCACGCCCATACCCAGTGCAGCCGCCTCCTGCAGCGCCAGGCCGCTGTTGACCTCCATCGCCACGCGCGCGTGGTGCACCGGCTCGCCACAGATCTTGTCGGCATGGCGCGGCGCCACGCCGGCCGAATAGATCACGATGTCGTGCCCGTCCAGGGCCTTGCCCGGCACCGGTTCGCCGCGCTCGTGCAAATAGCCGTGCGAGGCGTACAGCGCCATGCTGCGCCGGACCAGGTGGCGCGAGACCAGGTCCGGGCTGGTGGGTTTCAAGGTACGCACCGCCAGGTCGGCCTCGCGCCGGGTCAGGCTGGTGATCCCGGTGCTGGTGGAAAGCACGATGCGGATGTCGGGATGCCGCTCGTGCAGCTCGCGCAGGGCGGCAATGACGAAGTGGCGCGCCATGGTGTCCGAGGTGGTGACGCGCACCGTGCCGGACAGGCGGTTGTCGATGCCCTGCATCTGGCGCTGGAAGCGGTCGGCGGCCTGCTCCATCTGTTCGGCCGCGCTGGCGGCCAGCTCGCCGGCCGGGGTGGCGACATAGCCGGACGGGGTGCGCAGGAACAGGCGCGCGCCCAGCGATTGCTCCAGCGCGTTCAGGCGACGCCCCACCGTGGCCTGGTCTATGCCCAGGCGGGCGGCAGCGGCGCGCAGGGTGCCGGCGCGGAAGATGGCGAGGAAGATGCGGGCGTTGTCCCAATCCATGCGCAGTCCATGAGCTTTAGGTGTGCTGATGCAATTTTGCATCAGTGCGCTGATGTTATGCGTATTTACTGCATCAGGCAAGCGGCCTACCATGCCCCCAACCTGGAGACCGCCCATGACCATCACCTGCACCAAGGCGCCGCCGCGCGCCGCCCAGCCGCCAGCCATGCTGGTGCTGCTGACCCTCGCCACCGGCTTCGTGATGGCGATGATAGACCTCACCGCCGTCAACACCGCCCTGTCCGACATCGCCCGCAGCCTGGATGCCTCGCTCACCGTCCTGGTGTGGGTGGTGGACGGCTACACGCTGGCGTTTGCCGCGCTGCTGCTGGCCGGCGGCGCGCTGGCCGACCGCTATGGCCCCAAGCCGGTGTACCAGGCTGGCCTGGTCCTGTTCATTGCCGCCTCGGTGCTGTGCGCGCTGGCGCCGTCCGGCCACGCGCTGGTGGCGGCGCGCGTGCTGCAGGGCGTGGGGGCGGCCATGTTCATGCCCAGTTCCCTCAGCCTGATGACCCACGCCTTCGAGGATGAGCGGGTGCGCACGCGCATGCTGGGCAGCTGGTCGGCCCTGGCCGGCTGCTCATCCTCGTTTGGCCCGCTGATAGGCGGCATCCTGGTGCATGGTTTTGGCTGGCGCAGCGTATTCTGGATCAATGTCCCGCTGGGCCTGGTGGGCGTGGCCATGGCGCGGTGGCTGCTGCCGGCCACGCCGCGCCAGCAGCGCGGCCTGTCCGTGGCCAGCCACGCCCTGGGGGTGTTGGCGCTGGCGGCGCTGAGCGTTGTGCTGATCGAGGGGCCGACGCTGGGCTGGGGCTCGGCGCCGGTGTTGTCGGCGGCGGCCTGCGGGCTGCTGTCGGCCACGCTGCTGGTGCGGCGCGAACGGCGCGGCATCCACCCCTTGCTGCCGCATGCGCTGTTCGAGACCGGCGCCTTTGCGGCGGCCAACGGGGTCGGCTTCCTGATCAACTTCGCCGTGTACGGCCAGCTGTTTCTATTGAGCCTGTTCCTGCAGCAGTCCGGCGGCTCGGACGCCCTGCGCACCGGGCTGCAGCTGCTACCCATGATGGCGGCCTTCGCGGTGGGGAATTTCACCTCGGGCCGGATCGCGGCCCGCACCGGACCGCGCCAGCCCATGCTGCATGGACTGGCGGTGGGACTGGTGGCGGCGCTGGGCATGCTGTTCCTGCTGAGGCCCGACACTCCCTACGCCCTGCTGATGCTGGGCGCCATGGTGATGAATGTGGCGATAGGCATCGCCATCCCCGGCATGACGGCCACGGTGATGTTGGTGGCCGGCAAGGCGCACGCCAGCAGCGCCGCCGCCGCCCTGAACGCCAACCGCCAGGTCGGCGCTTTGGTGGGCGTGGCGCTGATGGGCAGCGTGCTGCACGCGGTGCCGGACTGGCAATGGCGGCTGCCGCTGGCCTTCGGCATGATCACGGCGGCCTACGCTGGCGCGCTGCTGCTGGTGTATCGCCATATCCGCCTGGGGCGTCCGGGCGGTGCGGCCTGATTATTGACCGTGCTTGCGGCGCCAGGCGATCATCTCGGCGATGGTCAGGATGGGCATGCCGTGCCCTTCGGCGAAATGCTCGATGTCGGCGCCGCGCATCATGGTGCCGTCCGGGTTCATCAGCTCGCACAGCACAGCGGCCGCATCCAGGCCGGCCAATGTGGCCAGGTCCACCGAACCCTCGGTATGGCCGGCGCGGGCCAGCACGCCGCCCGGCGTGGCGCGTAGCGGGAACACGTGGCCCGGGTGCACCAGGTCCGTGGGCCGGGCGCCGGCCGCGATGGCGGTGCGGATGGTGGTGACGCGGTCGGCCGCCGAGACGCCGGTGGTCACGCCCTCGCGCGCCTCGATCGAGACCGTGAACGGCGTGCCATAGCGGCTGCCGTTGTCGGCCGCCATGGGCGGCAGTTCCAGGGCGCGCACCTTGTCAGCGGACAGGCACAGGCACACGATGCCGCTGCACTCGCGTATCAGCAGGGCCATGCTGGAGTTGGTGATCTTCTCGGCGGCGATGATCAGGTCGGCCTCGTTCTCGCGGTCGAAATCGTCGAGCAGGATGACCGGCACGCCATCGCGCATGGCTTGCAGGGCGGCAGCCATGCGGCCTTCGAGGTCGTCGGAGAGCAAGGCATGGCGGGGATTTACAGCGGGATTTACAGCAGTAGCGGACATGTGAAACGCTCCTCGCAATAGCGAAAAACGCATCAGGGCAAGCGTAAGCACGCGCGCCCGCGCCGGCGTGCCGGTGGCGGGTTCGCGTTTGACGCACATCTTCTTTCATCCGGACTATGACCGTCGGCCCTGGAATCGCACCAGGTCTGCTGACCTCCAGCCATGGGCTGGAGCGCTCGCGGGCTTGGTTCACGGGGAACCTTACCGCCGGTGGGGATTTCCACCCCGCCCCGAAGACGTATGATTAAAATTAAATTAAAGCGCAGGCGCCATGGGGCGCGAGCGCGAAGGATACTAACCCATTTTGCGGTTTTCGGTGTAATGTACCGATCTTCTTATCTATTTTGCAGCCTACATGAAGCTTAGCCCCCTGCGTACCCTGACCGCCGCCGTCCTGCTGGCGGCCAGCATGATGGCCGGCGCCATCGAGTTGAAAGATCCGCTGCCGGTGAATCCCGAACTGAAGGTGGGCAAACTGGCCAATGGCCTGACTTACTACATCCAGAAGAACGCCAAGCCTGAAAAGAAACTGGAGCTGCGCCTGGTGGTGAAGGCCGGCTCCATCCTGGAGGACGACGACCAGCAAGGCCTGGCCCACTTCACGGAACACATGGCCTTCAACGGCTCCACCCATTTCAAGCGCAACGAGCTGGTCTCCTACCTGCAGTCGGCCGGCGTGAAGTTCGGCGCCGACCTGAATGCCTACACCAGCTTCGACGAAACCGTGTACATGCTGCCGCTGCCAACCGACAAGCGCGAGGTGGTGGAAAAGGGCTTCCAGGTGCTGGAGGACTGGGCCCACGGCCTGACCCTGAACGACGCCGACATCGACAGCGAACGTAACATCGTGCTGGAGGAGCTACGCCTGGGCAAGGGCGCGGAAGACCGCATGAACAAGGTGCTGCTGCCCAAGCTGCTCAACGGCTCGCGCTACGCCGAACGGCTCCCGATCGGCAAGGAGGAGATACTCAAGACCTTCAAGTACGACGCCCTCAAGCGCTTCTACCGCGACTGGTACCGCCCCGACCTGATGGCGGTGATCGTGGTCGGCGACATCGACCCGGCCGATGCCCAGCAACTGATCGAGCAGCATTTCGGCAAGCTGCAGAACCCCGCCAACGAGCGCCCGCGCGTGTATGCCCAGATCCCCGAGCGCCAGGAGTCCGAGGGCGTGGTGGTGACCGACAAGGAAGCCAGCGCCAACGGCCTGTACATCCGCTATCCGATCAAGCCGGTGGCGCCCGAGGTCACCCTGGCCGACTACCGCGAGCGCATGATAGAGAGCATCTACTCCGGCATCCTGAACCAGCGCATGCATGAATTGTCCCAGAAGGCCGAACCGCCCTTCATCCAGGGCGGCAGCGGCAACAGCCGCATGACCCAGGGCTACCGCTCGTTCGGGGCTGGTGCGGTGCTGGGCAAGGGCGGCGTGGCGCCGGCCATCGCGGCCCTGGTGGCCGAGGACGAGCGCGCGCGCCAGTTCGGCTTCACCGCCTCGGAAGTGGAGCGGGCCAAGAAGAACATGCTGCGCAGCCTAGAGCGCTCCTACAATGAGCGCGAGAAAACCGATTCCGGCGCCTTCGTGGCCGAATACACCCGCAACTTCCTGGAGCAGGAAGCCATCCCCGGCATCGCCAACGAGTATGCCTACTACCAGCAGCTCATGCCCGGCATTACGGTGGAAGAGGTCAACGCCGCCGTGCGCGCCGCCATCCCGGCCGGGGACAAGAAGCTGGTGATCTACACCGGGGTGCAGCGCGAGGATGCGCCGCCGCCCAAGGCCGGCGAACTGGTGGCCATGGTGAACGCGGCCGAGCAGGTCAAGGTCAAGGCCCAGGACGAGAAAGTGTTTGCCAGCAAGCTGATGGAAACCCGTCCGGCCGGCGGCCGCATCGCCGGCACCACGCACTACCAGACGCTGGGCATCACCGAGCTCACCCTGGGCAATGGCGTCAAGGTGGTGCTCAAGCCGACCGACTTCAATAACGACCAGGTGCTGCTGGCGTCGTTCCGTTTCGGCGGCCAGTCGCTGTTCGACCAGAGCGATATCCTGAACGCGCGCTACGCCAGCACCCTGGTGGCGCAAATGGGCGTGCTGGACTATACCCCGGCCGACCTGGGCAAGGTGCTGGCCGGGCAGAGCGTCTCGGCGGCCACCTCGCTGGGTTCCATGTCGGAAGGCACGGGAGGGCGCTCGGGCAGCAACGACATCGAGGCCATGCTGCAGCTGGTGTACCTGGAAATGACCAAGCCGCGCCGCGACGAGGTGATCTTCAAGTCGGCCATGGACAGCCAGCGCGAACTGGCCAAGAGCAGCATGGCGCGCCCGGAGGCGCAGTTCAGCGACACCATCACCACCACCCTGTTCAACAACAGTCCCTATGTGCCGCGCACCGCGCGCCCCGAGGATTTCGACAAGATCCAGCTGGACCGCGTGATGCAGATCTACCGCGACCGCATGTCCAGCGCCAAGGGCTTCACTTTCTTCCTGGTCGGCAGCTTCGACGTGGAGAAGGTCAAGCCGCTGCTGGCGGCGTACCTGGGCACGCTGCCGGTGGGCGAGGTGCCGACCATGTACCGCGACCTGGGCGTGCGCCCGGTGCGCGGCGTGGTCAAGAAGGAAGTGCACGCCGGGACCGAGGCCAAGAGCACCATCTCCATCACCTTCACCGGCAACGCCGAGTATTCCAGCGCGGAGCAGATGCGCCTGCAGGCCGTGATCGAGGCCCTCAACATCAAGCTGGTCGAGGTGCTGCGCGAGAAAATGAGCCTGATCTATGGCGGCGGCATGGGCGGTAACCTGAGCAAGCTCCCCTACGGGAACTACTCGATCACCATCAGCCTGCCGTGCGGGCCGGAGAACGTGGACAAGGTGATTGCCGCCACCTTTGCCGAAATCCGGAAGGTCAAGGAGCACGGCGTCGAGCCGGGCGACCTGGAAAAGGTGCGCGCGGCCTGGCTCAAGAACCACCGCAAGAACCTGCGCGAGAATGGCTACTGGCTGAACCAGCTGCAGTCGGCGCTGATCAACGGCACCGACCCGGCCAGCTTGCTGACCTATGAGGAGCGCGTCATGGCCATCCAGCCGCAGGAGCTGGCCGCCACCGCCAAGCGCTACTTCGACATGGACAACTACGTGCAGGTGGTGCTGTACCCGGAGAAGAAGCCCGATTGATGGCGCAGCCCGCACCCTTGCGCCGCGTGCGTGAGCTGCCCGGCCCGGCCGGGCAATTCATCATGGGCGCCTCGCGCGAGATCAACCGGCGCCCGCTGCACCTGGTGCTGGAGGACTGGGCGCGCGAGTACGGGCCGCTGTACCGCTTCCACATCATGGGCCGCCAGTTCGTGGTCACGTCCGAGCGCGAGCAGGTGGCGGCCCTGCTTCGCGACCGTCCCGACGCCTTTCGCCGGCCGCTGCGCACCCAGGAAATGCTGGAGGAGATAGGCACCCGCGGCCTGTTCACGGCCGAGGGCGACGAATGGCGGCGCCAGCGCAAGCTGGTGATGCGGGCCCTGACGCCGGAAGTGGTGCACGGCTTCTTCCCCACGCTGGGCGCCATGACCGAACGCCTGCGCCTGCGCTGGCAGCGCGCCCTGGACGAGGGCCGCCCGGTCGACCTGTTGCGCGACCTCAAGGCCTATACCCTGGACGTGACGGTGGGCCTGGCCATGGGGCAGGACATCAACACGCTGGAAGTGGAGGACAATCCGCTGCAGCGCGATATCGATTTCCTGTTCAAGCTGGTGGCGCGCCGCTTGACTTCGCCATTCGCCTACTGGCGCCTGCCCTTGCTGAAACGCGCCCAGGACCGCGAGGCGGATGCTGCCGCGCGCCGCATCCAGCAGGCCATCACCGGCTTTGTGGCCCAGGCGCGCCAGCGCCTGCAGGAGCAGCCGGCGCTGCGCGCCAAGCCCTCCAACATGCTGGAAGCCCTGATTGTGGCCTGCGACGAGCCCGGCTCCGGCTTCACCGACGCGGCCGTGGTGGGCAACGCCATCACCATGGTGTTCGCGGGCGAGGACACCACCTCCAACACCCTGGCCTGGCTGATCGACTACCTGGCCGACGCGCCAGAGGCGCAGGCCGCGCTGGCCCGCGAGGCCGCCGCCGCGCTGGGAACCGATACCGTTCTGCGCCGGCACGACATGCTCGATGAGCTGCCCTACCTGGAGGCGGCCGTGCGCGAAGCCATGCGACTAAAACCGGTGGCGCCCTTCCTGCCCCTGGAGGCGGTGCGCGACACCCCGGTGGGCGATTTGGTGCTGCCGGCCGGCACCACCATCTTCCTGATGATGCGGCACGCGGCCGAGCGCGACACCGACCTGCCGGAGCCGCAGCGCTTCCAGCCCGAGCGCTGGCTGGCGCAGGCCGGCGGCAGCGGCGACGACGACCCGGCGCGCAAGCACTTTCCCTTTGGCGGCGGGCCGCGCTTCTGCCCCGGACGCTACCTGGCCATGGCCGAAATCAAGATGGTGATGTCCATGCTGGCGGCGCACTTCAGCCTGCGGCGCAACACCGCTGTGGCGCCCGCGCAGGAAAAATTCACGTTTACCATGACCCCCGGCCACCTGCCCGTCGATCTGGCGGAAAAAGCATGCTAGGCTAGCACCCATAAAAACTGGGGGAGGTAGTCATGCTGAAGAAGACAGGCCTGGCCTTGGTGGTGCTGATCCTGATCGTGCTGGGACTGGCGGCCCTGCAGCCGGCCGCCTTCAGCGTGCAGCGCTCCATCGCCATCCAGGCGCCGCCGGAGAAAATCATGCCCCTCATTAGCGACTTCCGTCAGTGGAAATCCTGGTCGCCGTGGGAGAACATCGATCCTGCCATGAAGCGCAGCTTCAGGGGCGCACCGAATGCCCAGGGAGCTTACTACGCCTGGGATGGCAACGACGAAGTGGGCGCGGGCAGCATGGAAATCACCGAGATCACGCCGCCGTCCAAGGTGGTGATCAAGCTCGATTTCATCCGTCCCTTCCCGTCGCAGAACCAGACCGTGTTCACGCTCACCCCGCAGGCGGGCGGCACCCTGGTGACCTGGACCATGTCCGGCCCGCACAGCTACCTGAGCAAGCTGATGGGACTGTTCGTCAGCATGGACAGCATGGTGGGCAAGTTCTTCGAGCAAGGCCTGGCCAGCATGAAAAGCGTCTCGGAGAAATAGGCCTGGTGTACCTGCTCGCCATCGACAATGGCACCCAGAGCGTGCGTGCGCTGCTGTTCGACCTGGATGGCAACCTGGCGGCCAGGGCCCAGGTGCCGCTGCAAGCGTATTACTCCACCCATCCCGGCTGGGCCGAGCACGACGCCGACGGCTACTGGCAGGCGGCGTGCCTGGCCTGCCGCCGCCTGTGGGACGAATCCGGCATCGCGCCCGGCGCCGTGCGCGGGGTGGCCGTCACCACCCAGCGCGGCACCGTGGTCAATGTGGATGGCGAGGGCAGGGCGCTGCGGCCGGCCATCACCTGGCTGGACCAGCGCCGCACCGGCCAGGCGCCGCCGCTGGGACCATGGTGGCGCGCCGCCTTCCGGGTGGCCGGCGTGTCGGACACGGTGGATTACTTCCGGCGCGAGGCTGAAATCAACTGGATCGCCGCGCACCAGCCGGAGATCTGGCGCCGCACCCGCAAATTCCTGCTGTTGTCCGGCTATTTGAACTACAAGCTGTGCGGGCGCATGGTTGATTCCACCGGCTCGCAGGTGGGGTATCTCCCGTTCGACTACAAGCGCCACCGCTGGGCCGGCGCGCGCGACTGGAAGTGGCAGGCCTTGGCCATCCGCCCGGACATGCTGCCGGAGCTGGCCGCGCCGGGCAGCGTGCTGGGCGCCGTCAGCGCGCAGGCGGCGCTGGACACCGGCATCCCGGCCGGCACCCCGCTGGTGGCGGCCGCCGCCGACAAGGCCTGCGAAGTGCTGGGATCGGGCGGGCTGGAACCGCACGTCGGTTGCCTGAGCTACGGCACCACGGCCACCATCAACATCACCAGCCGCCGCTACCTGGAAGTGACGCCATGGATACCGCCCTATCCGGCCGCGCTGCCGGGGTCCTACAGCGCCGAGGTGCAGATTTTCCGTGGCTACTGGATGGTGAACTGGTTCAAGGAGCAGTTCGGCCAGCTGGAACAGGAGGCGGCGGCGCGCCAGGGCATGGCGCCGGAGGCGCTGTTCGACCAGTTGGTGGAGGCGGTGCCGCCCGGCGCCATGGGCCTGATGCTGCAGCCCTACTGGAGCCCGGGCATCAAGGTGCCGGGGCCGGAAGCCAAGGGCGCCATGATAGGCTTTGGCGACGTGCACACGCGCGCCCATATGTACCGCGCCATCCTGGAAGGCCTGGCCTACGCCCTGCGCGAAGGCAAGGAGCGCATCGAGAAGCGCAGCGGAACGGCGATCACGGAGCTGCGCGTAGCCGGCGGCGGCGCGCAGAGCGACGCCGCCATGCAGCTGACGGCCGATATCTTCGGCCTGCCGGCGGCGCGCGCCCATGTGGCGGAAGCCTCCGGCCTGGGCGCCGCCATGGCGGTGGCGGCAGGATTGGGGCTGCACGCGGACTTCGGCGCGGCGGCGCGCGCCATGACGCGCCCGGGCCGGGTGTTCCAGCCGGTGGCGGACCACCGCGCCGTGTACGACCAGCTGTACCGGCGCGTCTACCTGAAGATGTACCACCGCCTGCAGTCCATGTACCGCGAGATCGCGGCCATCACCGGCTATCCGGAGCAATGGTGAGCTCCCGGCGCATGCTCAGCGCATCACCAGGGCCTTGACGGCGTCCAGGGCGGCGCTGCCGGAACGGGTGGCCTGCACCTGGTTGCGGCCACCCTCCTTGGCCACGTACATGGCGCGGTCGGCCGCCACGAACAGCGACTCGATGTTGTCCAGCTGGTGCGGGTGGATGGTGGCCACGCCGATGCTGACCGTGATCCAGTGCGAGGTGGGCGAGCGCGGATGCGGGATGCGCAACGATTCCACATGGGCGCGCACGGATTCCGCCAGCAGGTAGGCGGCGTCGGCATCGGTCTCGGCGAACAGCAGCACGAACTCCTCGCCGCCGTAGCGCGCCGCCAGGTCGGTAGGCCGCAGCGCGTGCGAGGCGATGGCTTGCGCCACCTGCTGCAGGCACAGGTCGCCGGCAGGATGGCCCAGGGTGTCGTTGTACAGCTTGAAGTGGTCCACGTCCAGCACCACCAGCGACAGCGGCGCGCCGCTGCGCATGGCGCGTTGCCATTCCTTCTCCAGGAAGGTGTCGAAGTGGCGCCGGTTGGCGATCTTGGTCAGCGGGTCCACCATCGCGGCGCGCTGCAGCGCGTCCTCCGACTGCTTGTGGTGGGCGATGTCGTGCAGCAGGCCGATGAACAGCGGCTGGCGCAAATACATGGGCGTCAGGGTCAGGTCCATGCACACCGAGCTGCCGTTGCGGTGGCGGATGATGACTTCGCGCGTGCCATGGCTGTGCGCCGTTTCCGGCGAGGCCGCGTAGCGGTCGAAATAGTCCAGGTATTCCTGCGCCACCAGGGGATTGAGCAGGTCGGCAATGCGTTTGCCGGCCAGGTCGCCTTCCATATAGCCCAGGTATTTGTCGCAGGCCGGGTTGGTGAACTGGATGCGGCCGTCCTGCTCGATGATGAGCAGGCCCTCGGCCATGTTGTTGACGATGGTGCGCAGGCGTTCGGCCTGCTCTTCCTGGGTCTCGCTCTTGCTGCGGATGCTGAGCTGGGTGCGCACCCGGGCGCACACTTCCGGCAGGCGCAGCGGCTTGACGATGTAGTCGACCGCGCCGGCGTCGAAGCCGGCCACCACGTCCTCGGTATCGCTGCGGCTGCTCATGAACAGGACGGGGATGGACTGGGTAGCGTTGTGGGCCTTGAGCTGGCGGCAGGTCTCGAAGCCGTCCATGCCGGGCATCATGACGTCCAGCAGGATCAGGTCGGGATGGGCGCGGCGCGCGATTTTCAGGGCCCGTTCGCCAGAGGTCGCGACATAGGTCTGGTAGCCCTGCTGCACCATGAGCTTGCGCAGCACGGCCAGGTTGTCGGGCGCGTCGTCCACGATCAGGATGGCGGCCTCGCGCCGTGCCGCGTAACCGGAACTGCCTGGATTCATCGCGCCTCGCCGTGGTTGACCGAGCGCTTGCTCCAGGCGCGCGCCGCCATTTGCGCTCCGGGGCAAATGTTGGTATTTCGATAGGCTATCGTGCGTTTGGACAAGTGCGGGCCTGATCAAAGAGTGGTGACTATCTGTTTAAATCATACCGCTTTGTATTCCGGAAATGTGAAAAATGTTGGGGCTGTTGCCAGGCCGGGGAGCCAGAAGGCATGCGGGGTGGGACGCACGGCGTCCGTGCCGTGGTAATGTTGACTGAACAATACGGCTTTGCAGCCGTATTGTTACTTTTGGTGATAATCCAGCGCAGCCGTGCGGTCGCGCTGTTGTATTTACATCGGCGTGATTACAGCTTGGCCTTGATCAGCTTGGCCAGGATGGCGATGCCGGCGCGGATGCGTTCCGGCGGCACCGTCACGAAGGACAGGCGCAAGGTGTTGCTGGCCGGCGCATTGGCGTAGAACGGCGAGCCGGGCACGAAGGCGACCTTCTGGGCGATGGCTTCGTCCAGCAGCTTGAGGGCGTCGATGTGCTGGGGCAGGGTGACCCAGATGAACATGCCGCCTTCCGGACGGGTCCAGGTCACGCCTTCCGGGAACTGCTCGGCCATGGCGTCCAGCATGACCTGGCACTGGTCGCCGTACAGGGCGCGGATCTTGGGAATGTGCTGGTCCAGGAAGCCATCCTTGATCACGTGGTGCACCACCATCTGGGTCAGCTGCGAGGTGTGCAGGTCGGCGGCCTGCTTGGCCAGCTCCAGGCGGCGCGCCAGCGGCAGCGGGGCCACCACATAGCCCAGGCGGATGCCGGGGGTCAGCACCTTGGAGAAGGAGCCCATGTAGATCACGCCGTCCGGGTTCATGGCCACCATCTTGGGCAGCGGTTCGCCCTTGTAGCTGAGGGCGCCGTACGGATCATCCTCGATCAGCGGCAGGCCGAGGCGGGCGCAGGTTTCCACCAGTTGCTGGCGGCGCTCGACCGACATGGTGCGGCCGGTCGGGTTCTGGAAATTGGGCAGGGAGTACAGCAGGCGGGCGCCTTCGGCCACCTTGTCCACCGAGGACGGCACCAGGCCGTGGTCGTCGGTATCGACCGAGACGAATTCGGGGCGGTACACCGAGAACGCCTGCAGGGCGCCCAGGTAGGACGGGGTCTCGACCAGCACCCGGCTGCCTTCGTCGATCAGCACCTTGCCCAGCAGGTCCAGGGCCTGCTGCGAGCCGGACACCATCAGTACCTGTTCCGGGACGATGCGCGCGCCGTCGGTGGACAGGCTGTCGGCGATCCATTGGCGCAGCGGCAGGTAGCCGTCGGTCGGGCCGTATTGCAGGGCGGTGGTGCCGGTGGTGCTCAGCACGTGGTCGAAGGCGGCCTTCATGGTGTCGACCGGGAAGGTCAGCGGGGACGGCAGGCCGCCGGCAAACGAGATGATCTCGGGCTGCTGGGTGATCTTCAGGATTTCGCGGATGAAGGAGCTTTGCAGCTGGTCCGCGCGCTCCGAGAAGCGCCACTGGATGGGGTTCTTGTTTTCGATTTTCATACGGCTCTCACTAACTAAGGCTAACAGCTATCAGGCGCGCTTGTGGCGGGCTCTCGGGAACGGGCGGCGCCCGGGTAAGAGCGCTGCCTGCGGGATTACTCGACTTCGGCGATCAGCTCGATCTCGACGCAGGCGCCGAGCGGGATCTGGGCCACGCCGAAGGCCGAACGGGCGTGCTTGCCGGCGTCGCCGAACACCTCGCCCAGCAGCTCGGAGGCGCCGTTGGTCACCAGGTGCTGCTCGGTGAAGTCGGCAGTGGAATTCACCAGGCTCATGACCTTGACGATGCGCTTGACCCGGGTCAGGTCGCCGCCTACCGCCGCCTGCAGGGTGCCCAGCAGGTCGATGGCAATGGCGCGCGCGGCGGCCTTGCCTTCGGCGGTCTCCATGTTCTTGCCCAGCTGGCCCACCCACACGCTGCCATCCGCGCGCTTGGCGATGTGGCCGGACAGGAAGACTAGGTTGCCGGTCTGTACATACATGACGTAGGCGGCGGCCGGCGTGGCCGGCGCGGCCAGGGTGATGTCTAGCGCTTTGAGTTTTTCGTAAACTGACATGGTGGTTCCAGGTTGGGGCATGAAAGAATCCATTATTGTACTCTCGAGTAGCGGCCCATTCCCATCCGGGCCGGCATCGAGGTCCGTTTTGCGGTAGCGGGATGGCGGGGACGGGTGTATCCTAATCGACAAAACCAATACAGTACCAATACACTTTCAGACATAGTTTCTCATACTGTGACGGTGAAATGACCAATACACACTCCATGCCGCTGCGTGCGGCGGCGTCCACCGCATCCACGGCATCCCTGCTGGGCCTGCTGTCGCGCGAATCCGGCGAGTCGCTGACCGACCAGATCGTGCGCTCGGTGTCGGCGCGCATCGACGACCGTTTGCTGCGCAGCGGCGCGCGCATGCCGTCCATCCGCCAGTTCGCCGCCGGCCACGGGGTGTCGGCCTTCACCGTGGTGGCGGCCTACGACAAGCTGGTGGCGCGCGGCTATCTGGAATCGCGGCGCGGCGCCGGGTTCTATGTGCGCGAGCGGGCGTCCATGCTGCCCGCCGCCGAGGCGCAGATCGGCGCCGACGCCCTGGCCGGCAGCAAGCCGATCGACGTGGTGTGGCTGGTGCGTAACATGTTCCGCCAGCTGCCGCACCAGCAGATGCCCGGTTCCGGCGTGCTGCCCGGCGACTGGCTGGACGGCGCCACCATCGCCAACGCCTTGCGCTCGGTCAGCCGCCAGAACCCCGCGCTGCTGGTCAACTACGGCCTGCCGCAGGGCTTCCTGCCGCTGCGCCAGCAGCTGCAGCACAAGCTGGCCGAGCTGGAAATCGGCGCCGCGCCCGAGCAGATCGTCACCACCCTGGGCGTGACCCAGGCGCTGGACATGGTGGCGCGCGAGTTCAGCCGCCCCGGCGACACCATCTTCGTCGACGATCCGGCCTGGTTCCTCATGTTCGGCTCCTTCGCCGCCCTGGGCGCCAAGGTGGTGGGCATCCCGCGCCTGGCCGACGGCCCGGACATCGCCCGCCTGGCCGAGCTGGCGGCCCTGCACAAGCCCCGGCTGTACATCGTCAACTCGGTGCTGCACAACCCCAGCTCCACCTCGCTGTCGGCGGCCAAGGCCTTCCAGGTGCTGCGCCTGGCCGAGGAACACGACTTCATCGTGGTGGAGGACGATATCTACGCCGACCTGCATCCGGGCAGCGCGGTGCAGCCGGCCACCCGCATGGCGGCGCTGGACCAGCTGAAGCGGGTGATCTACCTGGGCGGCTTTTCCAAGACCATGGCGGCCAACCTGCGGGTCGGCTATATCGCGGCTTCGGCCGAGCGGGCCGGGCGCCTGGCCGACCGCAAGATGCTGACCACCCTGACCACCAGCGAGATCGGCGAGCGGGTGGTGTACAAGGTCCTGTCCGAAGGCGCCTTCCGCAAGCACACCGAGCGTATCCGCACCCGGCTGGACGCGATCCGCGCCAAGACCGTGCGCCAGATGGAGCGGGTTGGGCTGAAGGTGGATGCGGTCTCGCCGGCCGGCATGTTCGTCTGGGTCGACGCCGGCTGCGACACCAACGCGCTGGCCGAGCGGGCCATGGCCCACAACCTGCTGCTGGCGCCGGGCAGCCTGTTCTCGCCCCAGCAGCTGCCTTCGGCCCGCATGCGGCTGAATGTGGCGGCCATGCAGGACCCGGCCGTGTGGCGTTTCCTGGAACGTGAACTGGGGCGCTAGCCGCCCCTTGAAATCTTGTCTATCATCCCCACCTCCTGGCTTTCCTGACCAACTTGCATAAGAGGTTCACCAAGATGAGCGAAAAACAGACCCTGGGTTTTCAGGCGGAAGTGAAGCAGCTGCTGCAGCTGATGATACACTCCCTGTACTCGAATAAAGAGATCTTCCTGCGTGAACTGATCTCGAATGCGTCCGACGCGGCCGACAAGCTGCGCTTCGAGGCCATCAACAACGACGCCCTGTATGGCAACGACCATGAACTGAAGATCAAGGTCTCGTTCGACAAGGCGGCCCGCACCGTCACCATTTCCGACAACGGCATCGGCCTGAGCCGCGACGAAGCCATTTCGCATCTGGGCACCATTGCCAAGTCGGGCACCAAGGAATTCTTCGGCAAGCTGTCCGGCGACCAGCAGAAGGACGCCGCCCTGATCGGCCAGTTCGGCGTGGGCTTCTACTCCGGCTTCATCGTGGCCGACAACATCACCGTGGAATCGCGCCGCGCCGGCCTGCCGGCCTCGGAAGGCGTGCGCTGGGAATCGGGCGGCGAGGGCGATTACTCGGTCGAGCAGATCGAGAAGGCCGGCCGCGGCACCGACATCATCCTGCACCTGCGCGAAGGCGAGGACGAGCTGCTGTCGTCCTGGAAGCTGAAGTCCATCATCCGCAAGTATTCCGACCACATCTCCCTGCCCATCGTGATGCAGAAGGAAGAGTGGGACGAAGAGAAAAAGGAAATGGCCCTGAAGGACGAGCTGGAAACCGTCAACCAGGCCAGCGCCCTGTGGGCCCGCAGCAAGTCCGACATCACCCTGGAACAGTACGACGAATTCTACAAGCACGTTTCGCACGACTTCCAGGCCCCGCTGACGCATACCCACAACCGCGTCGAAGGCCGCAGCGAATACACCCAGCTGCTGTACATCCCGGCCAAGGCGCCGTTCGACCTGTGGGACCGCAACAAGCGCGGCGGCCTTAAACTGTACGTCAAGCGCGTGTTCATCATGGACGACGCCGAGCAGTTGTTGCCGACCTACCTGCGCTTCGTCAAGGGCGTGATCGACTCGGCCGACCTGCCGCTGAACGTGTCGCGTGAAATCCTGCAGGAATCGCGCGACGTCAAGGTCATCCGCGACGGCTCCACCAAGCGCGTGATCGGCATGCTGGAGGAACTGGCCAATGCCGAAGAGCAGGAGAAAAAGGACAAGTACGCCACCTTCTGGACCGAATTCGGCCAGGTGCTGAAAGAGGGCGTGGGCGAGGACGCGGCCAACAAGGACCGCCTGGCCAAGCTGCTGCGCTTCGCCTCCACCCACGGCGACAGCGACGCCCAGACCGTGTCGCTGGAAGACTATGTGTCGCGCCTGAAGGAAGGCCAGGACAAGATCTACTACGTCACGGCCGACAGCTACGTGGCCGCCAAGAACAGCCCGCACCTGGAAATCTTCCGCAAGAAGGGCGTGGAAGTGCTGCTGCTGACCGACCGCGTGGATGAATGGATGCTGTCCTTCCTGACCGAGTTCGATGGCAAGGAACTGGTGTCGGTGGCCAAGGGCGGCCTGGACCTGGGCAAGCTGGAAGACGAGGCCGAGAAGAAGGAACACGAGGAAACCGAGACCTCGTACAAGGAACTCGTAGGCAAGATGAAGGATGCGCTGGGCGACAAGGCCAAGGACGTGCGCGTGACCTTCCGCCTGACGGACTCGCCGGCCTGCCTAGTGGCGGACGAGCATGAATTGTCCGGCAACCTGCTGCGCATGCTGAAGGCGGCCGGCCAGAATGCGCCGGAGACCAAGCCCATCCTGGAAATCAACCCGCACCACCCGCTGGTGACGCGCCTGAAATACCAGGACGCCGGCGCCCGGTTCAACGATTGGGCCCACATCCTGTTTGACCAGGCGCTGCTGGCCGAAGGCGGTTCGCTCAGCGATCCGGCCTCCTTCGTCAAGCGCCTGAACGAGATGCTGCTGGGCGGCGCCAAGTAAGCCTGCCTCAGGCTGCCTCTCGCCGCCGGGCCCGCGCCGCTGATCGAGCCGCGCGGGCCTTTTATTCTGTGCCGCCGCCTGGAACGGCTACTTAATCCGACTCGGCCGCCAGGCCCACGCCTTTCAGGTAGCCGCGGATTTCACCGTTGGGATAGTTCACGCTGTGCACGTCGAAATACGCTTTGCCGCCGCTTAGCCCTGCCAACAGCGCCGCCTCGGCGCCGGCAGTGGTGCCGCCGTGGGCGGCCAGGAAGGCAGGATCCCAGGTGGCGGGAATACTGGTGTTGAGCGTACGGGTGTACGGCCCGAAGCGGCTGCCGACCGGGAAGCCGGGCAAGTTCGGGCTGTCGATGGCGATGGCGGCGTCGCCGCCGCCGCTGACCGGGGTGCAGCAGTGGATGTGGCCACCGGTGCTGTTGGCCAGCAGGCCGGCAAAGGCCGAGTTGATGGTCAACATGTGGGTGCCCGGTTCATAGATCAGCACCACCGAGCCGGTGGCCGGCGAGTTGTTCATGGGGGACTGGGTGGGGCCGTTCATGATGGTCATGTACAGCGCCGCCTGGGATGCGGCGGCTGCCGTCATCCCCGCTACCGCAAGCGCGGCATAGATTACTTTTTTCATTTTGGTACTCCTTCGGGTGTAAGAGAGCGCGCACAAGATGTGCGCTACTCTTAGAAGCCAGTGTGGCGAAGGAGTTCGGACAGGAGTTTGACCTGCCTCAAGGCGTTGGCAGCCCAGCAGCGAACCTCGGCAGGGCCGAAAGCGCGGGTATTTACAGCGCCGTGCGCAGCTCGAACAGCTCGGGGAACAGCACCACGTCCAGCATCTTGCGCAGGTAGCTGGCGCCGGCCGTGCCGCCGGTGCCGGTCTTGAAGCCGATGATGCGCTCCACCGTGCTGACGTGGCGGAAGCGCCAGAAGCGGAAGGCGGTCTCCAGGTCGACCAGCTTTTCAGCCAGTTCGTACAGGCTCCAGTAGCGCTGCGGATCGCGGTACACGGCCAGCCACGCTTCCTTGACGGACGCGTCGGCCACGGTGGGCTGGGTCACGTCCGCCTGCAGGCGCTGCGCCGCGACGGGCAAACCGTGGCGCGCCAGCAGCTGTATGGCTTCGTCGTACACGGACGGGGTGCGCAGCGCCGTGTCCAGCAGCGCGTACAGTTCCGGCGTGGCCTGGTGGACCTCCAGCAGGGCGGCGTTCTTGTTCCCCAGGATGAATTCGATCTCGCGGTATTGGTAGGACTGGAAGCCGGACGAGGCGCCCAGGTAGGGGCGGATGGCCGTGTACTCGGGCGGCGTCATGGTGGCCAGCACGTCCCAGGCGTGCACCAGCTGGTCCATGATGCGCGCCACCCGGGCCAGCATCTTGAAGGCCGGCGGCAGGTCGCCGGCGCGCAGATGGCTGCGCACGGCGCGCATTTCGTGCAGCATCAGTTTCATCCACAGTTCGCTGGTCTGGTGCTGGACGATGAACAGCATCTCGTTGTGGTTGGGCGAGAGCGGATGCTGGGCGTTCAGGATGCGGTCCAGGGCCAGGTAGTCGCCGTAGCTCATGGACTGGCTGAAGTCCATTTGCGCGCCGTGCCATTGGGCCCCGGCGGCAGGAGCGGAGGCGGGGGCGGCGCCGAAGGGGCAGCCGGAAGCGTGTTGGGGTTGGTCGCTCATGGGTATTCCTCAGGTCACGGCGCCGCGTTCGGCGTGGATGTCATAGTCCTGGCGGTCCAGGATGTCGCGCAGGATGTCCACCGCGTCCCATACGTCGGCATGGCTGGTGTACAGGGGCGTGAAGCCGAAGCGCATGATGGACGGTTCGCGGTAGTCGCCGATCACGCCGCGCGCGATCAGGGCCGCCATCACGGCGTAGCCGTGCGGATGGGCGTAGCTGACCTGGCTGCCGCGCCGGGCATGTTCGCGCGGTGTCACCAGCTGCAGCGGATGGCCGGCGCAGCGCTGCTCCACCAGGGCGATGAACAGATCGGTCAGGGCCAGCGACTTGGCGCGGATGGCGGCCATATCGGTCTGCGCGAACACGTCCAGCCCGCATTCGACCAGGGCCAGCGAGACGATGGGCTGGGTGCCGCACAGGGCGCGCGCGATGCCGTCGGCCGGGGCGAACGCGGGCGCCATGGCGAACGGACGGGCATGGCCCCACCAGCCGGACAGCGGCTGGCGGAAGGCGGCCTGGTGGCGCTGCGGCACCCAGATGAAGGCCGGCGCGCCGGGGCCGCCGTTCAGGTACTTGTAGGTGCAGCCCACGGCCAGGTCGGCGCCGCCCGCGTGCAGGTCGACCGGCACCGCGCCGGCTGAATGGGCCAGGTCCCACACGACCAGGGCGCCGGCCGCGTGCGCCACGGCGCTGGCGGCCGCCATGTCGTACTGGTAGCCGCTGCGGTAGTTGACGTGGGTGAGCATGACCAGCGCCGTGTCGGCGCCGACGGCGCCCGCCAGTTCCTCGGGCGCATCGATCAGGCGCAGCTGGTAGCCCCGGTCCAGCCAGGCGGCCAGGCCTTCGGCCATATAGATATCGGTGGGGAAGTTGCTGCGCTCGGTGACGATCACGCGGCGCGCGGCCGTGGCCGGGTTGTCGGCCTGCATGTGCAGGGCGGCTGCCAGGGCCTTGAACAGGTTGACCGAGGTGGTGTCGGTCACCGCCACCTCGCCCGGCAGGGCGCCTACCAGCGGGGCCAGGCGGTCGCCCAGGCGGCGCGGCAGGTCGAACCAGCCGGCCGTGTTCCAGCTGCGTATCAGGTCGCGGCCCCATTCCTCGGCAATGATCTGCCGGGCGCGCTCCAGCGCGGCCCTGGGCCGGGCGCCCAAGGAGTTGCCATCCAGGTAAATCACCCCGGGCGGGAGGTCGAACTGGCCGCGCAAGGGCGCCAGCGGATCGGCGGCGTCGCGCGCCAGGCAATCGTCACGTGTTGTCATTCAAATACCTTCCAGTGCGGTGGCGCCGTGGGGCAGGCGCCGAAGCCGCGAGTGTAGCCGCTCCCGAAAAAAAATCGTCTTTTTTCAAAAAAAATTCAAAAACACCCTAAAGTTCTTCGCCGGCCTGCCGTAACCGGGTTTAGATACGCGGAAAACCGCGTTGGCATGCTCGCTAGCAACTTGTAAGCAAGCGCAAAATTTCTGAATTTTTTTTGGTTTTGACCCTAAAGTTCCAGAAACACATGCCGTTAAGAACTCAGGTGTGGCAAAAAAGAGTCGCATCGTGGTCCAGTTCGGCGCTTCAGCAAGCGGGTTTTTTGATAAGCCGACCACCCCGCAAACCCGCGCCGCAAGGGCGTCGGCCCTCGATCTGCATGCGTTTGTCAGACAAACGCTGACAGGTCGTCTCCGTTATTTCCCGACAGAAAATCCAGAGCAACACCTCTGTGCGTGCATTTATTGCTCGGGCAGAATGTATCTCACTGGAAACGCAATTGTGTTCCGCAGTTCGATACAAGGAGAGGGAAATGACCGCTAACGATATGATGGCTGAAATCCGCGACGCCAACCTGAGCTATTTGATGCTGGCCCAGCAGATGATCCGCGCGGACAAGGTGACTGCGATCTTCCGCCTGGGCATCTCCGCCGACATTGCCGACCTGATCGAAGGCATGAGCAACGCCCAGATCCTGAAACTGGCTGGCGGCAATATGATGCTGGCCCGCTTCCGCTTCGACGATGGCGCCATCCTGTCCATGCTGACCAATTACAACAAGGATCGCGTGCTGGCCCAGTCGCACGCCGCCATCCTGATGGCCGGCCAGCCGGTCGAAGAAATCGTCTGAGCCGCGCCGGGAGCCTGCCATGACCAAGAAAAGCGTCGTCTCCGAAGCCCAGGAAATCCAGCTGGCGATCGAACTGATACAGCTGGGCGCCCGCCTGCAGCTGCTGGAATCGGAAGTGTCGCTGTCGCGCGAGCGCCTGCTCAAGCTGTACAAGGAGCTGAAGGGCGTATCGCCGCCCAAGGGCATGCTGCCGTTCTCCACCGACTGGTTCCTGACCTGGCAACCGAATATCCATTCCTCGCTGTTCGTTAATATCTATCAATTCCTTGTGCTGCACGCCGGCGCCAGCGGCATCCAGGCCGTCATGAAGGCTTACAAGCTGTACCTGGAGCAAATGCCGCCGGAGCCGGGCGAGGAGCCGCTGCTGTCGCTGACCCGGGCCTGGACCCTGGTGCGCTTCTTCGGCAGCAAGATGCTGGACGTGGCGCCGTGCCAGAAATGCTCGGGCAAATTCGTGGTCAACGCCATGGACCTGCACGGCGGCTATGTGTGCGGCCTGTGCCACATGCCCTCGCGCGCCGGCAAGACCAAGAAGGCGCGCGACGCCGAGGCCGAGGTGCTGGCCGCGTGACCCCAGGCCAGGCCCAGGGCCGCCGGCGCCTGCTGCGCGCCCCCGCCGTCCAGGCGCTGCTGATCCAGGGCGGCGCCTTGCTGCTGTCCGCCATCCTGCTGTATGTGCTGAACGCCTTCCAGCTCCCCCTCACCGTGCTGCACGCGGCCCTGATCCAGGGCCTGCTGGCCATGCTGCTGACCTGGAAGCTGGGCCTGGCGCCGTGGTGGCGCGCCATCCAGCTGCTGTTTCCCGTGGCCGTGCTGGCCGCGCTGGCCCTGGGACTGCCGTCCTGGCTGTTCCTGTTGGTCTTCCTGCTGATGCTGGGCTGGTACTGGTCCACCTTCCGCACCCAGGTGCCTTACTATCCCTCCACCCCGGCCGTGTGGGATGCGGTGCGCCAACTGCTGCCGCCGCCTGATGCCGTGCGTGAACATCCGTTGCGCGTGGTAGACATCGGCAGCGGCTTGGGCGGTTTCCTGCTGTATTTGGCCCGGGTGCGTCCCGATCTGGACTATACTGGGGTCGAACTGGCGCCGCTGCCGTGGCTGGCCAGCTGGCTGCGCGCCCGTCTGGCCCGCCTGCCGGTGCAGCTACTGCGGCGCGATTACGAGCAGCTCGATTTCAGCCGGTTCGATGTGGTGTTTGCCTATCTGTCGCCGGCGGCGATGGGTCCGTTGTGGCGCAAGGCCAGGGCGGAAATGCGGCCGGGCGCCATGTTGCTCAGTTACGAATTCATAGTTGAGGTCCAAGCCCCTGACCGAACTATCCTTGCCTCAGAGGAGGGCAAGCCACTGTATGTTTGGTGCTTTTAAGCATCATTTGCGGTGATTTGCTTGCCCCGGTAGCCTTAGTCACGCTATTGTAGTTCCATAGATAAATTTGTTGAAAACGGACCAAGAGCGCGTCATAATCGCGCGCTTGTTGTTGCCGTGTGGGAATGTGCTGCCTGGCGGCCACGGCGTCCCCATCGATACAGGAGTCAGGGCACTTGTTAGTCATCATCGGATATGTGATTGTTCTGGCCGGCGTGTTCGGCGGCTATGCCGCCAGCGGCGGCCACCTGGCCGTGCTGTTCCAGCCGCTGGAACTGGTCATGATAGGCGGCGGCGCCATCGGCGCCTTCGTGGTCGGCAATAACGGCAAGGCCATCAAGGCCACCCTGGCGGCGCTGCCTACCCTGTTCAAGGGCTCGCGCTACACCAAGGACCTGTACATGGAGCTGATGTCGCTGCTGTTCGACGTGTTGTCCAAGGTCCGCAAGGAGGGCCTGATGTCGATCGAGGGCGATATCGAAAGCCCGGAAAACAGCCCGGTGTTCAGCAAGTACCCGACGGTGCTGCAGGACCACCATATCGTCGAATTCATGACCGACTACCTGCGCCTCATGGTGTCCGGCAACATGGATGCGTTCCAGATCGAGAACCTGATGGACAACGAGATCGAGACCCACCACCACGAGGGCGCCGTGCCGGCCCACTGCATCGCCAAGCTGGGCGACGGCCTGCCGGCCTTCGGCATCGTGGCGGCCGTGATGGGCGTGGTGCACACCATGGAATCGGTGGGCATCCCCCCGGCCGAGCTGGGCATCCTGATCGCACACGCCCTGGTCGGCACCTTCCTCGGCATTCTGCTGGCCTATGGCTTCATCGGCCCGCTGTCCAGCCTGCTGGAGCAGAAGCTGGAAGAATCGACCAAGATGTTCCAGTGCGTGAAAGTGACGCTGCTGGCCAGCCTGAATGGCTATGCGCCGGCGCTGGCGGTGGAATTCGGCCGCAAGGTGCTGTACTCGACCGAGCGCCCCACCTTCAGCGAGCTGGAAGACCATATCAAGAAGTCCAAGTCCAAATAAGGTGAACCATGGCTGAAGAAGGCCTGCGGCCGATTATCGTCAAACGCATCAAGAAGAGCGGCGGTGGCCACCACGGCGGCGCCTGGAAGATTGCGTATGCCGACTTCGTGACGGCCATGATGGCCTTTTTCCTGCTGATGTGGCTGCTGGGCTCCACCACCAAGGGCGACTTGAACGGCATCTCCGAATACTTCAAGACCCCGCTCAAGGTGGCCATGCAGGGCGGCTCGGGCAGCGGCGACAGCTCGTCCGTCATTCCCGGCGGCGGCAAGGACCTGACCCGGCGTGACGGCCAGGTCAACGCCAGCAGCGACCCCTCGGTCAAGAAGACCTACAACCTGACCGCCGCCAAGGCCGCGCTGGAGAAGGAGGAGGCGGGCCGCCTGCAGGCGCTCAAGGACAAGCTGGAAGCGCAGATCCTGGCCAACCCGCAGCTGCAGAAGTTCAAGGACCAGCTGCTGATGGACATCACCAGCGAAGGCTTGCGCATCCAGATCGTGGACGAGCAGAACCGCCCCATGTTCGCGCTGGCCAAGGCCGAGCTGCAGCCCTATACCAAGGAAATCCTGCACGAGATCGGCCGCGTGCTGAACGACGTGCCCAACAAGATAGGCTTGTCCGGCCACACCGATTCCACGCCCTACATGAGCGACGCCGGCTACAGCAACTGGGAATTGTCGGCCGACCGCGCCAACGCCTCGCGCCGCGAGCTGATCGTGGGCGGCATGGCCGACAACAAGGTGCTGCGCGTGGTGGGCCTGGCCTCGGCCGCCAACCTGGACCGGCAGGACCCGTTCAACCCGATCAACCGCCGCATCAGCATCATCGTGATGAACAAGCGCACCGAGGATGCGGTGTTGCGCGACAGCGGGCGCCAGATCGAAGTCGGCGCAGAGGATAGCGCCGCCGCCCCCGCAGCAGCGTCACCGGCCGCCGCACAGCGTCCCGGGAAGTAAGCCGCGGAACCAGAGACAGTTATGACAAGAAAAAAGATATTAGGCTCGCACGTCAAGCGCCTGCTGTCCGGCGTGTCGGACCACGGACGGCGCCACCTGACGGAGGTCGAGACCGATTTGATACAGACCGGCCTGCTGCTGGAGGAAGCGATCGAGAAGCTGTCCTACAACTTCATGGCCATCCACCAGGCGGTGCAGGCCGAGCAGGCCACCATCCAGCTGCTGCTGGACGGCGGCACGGCCAGCGCCGAGGCGCGCGCCAGGCTGGAGGCGCTCAGCGCCCAGGTCGGCCAGCATGTGAACGCGGCCATCACCAGCATGCAGTTCCAGGACATGACCAGCCAGCTGCTGGACCGCACCCTGAAACGCGTGACCGGGCTGCGCGAATTCCTGGGCACGCTGGGCGCGCATGGCGCCGAGATGCTGCCGGAAAGCGACAATGACACTATCGTGGAATTGCTGGGCAAGGTCAGCATGGCGCTGGCAATACAGAGTCTGGAACTGCGCAGCGTGCTGCGCAAGGCAGTGAGCCAAAAACACCTGGAAAGCGGCGACATCGAGCTGTTCTGACCGCCGACCGAACCTGAAATAACCGCGGGCCGCGCGCCCCGACCTTTATAAAGCGAGAGTGACATGGCCAAGACGATATTAGCAGTAGACGATTCCAGCTCCCTGCGCCAGATGGTGGCCTTCAGCCTGAAGGCGGCCGGTTACCAGGTGGTGGAGGCGGTGGATGGACAGGACGGCCTGGACAAGGCCAGGCAGCAGGCCGTGGACCTGGTGCTGACCGACCAGAACATGCCCAAGATGGACGGCCTGCAGCTGATCGCCGAACTGCGCGGCCTGCCCGCCTACCAGAAGACCCCGATACTGATGCTGACCACCGAATCCTCCGATGAGATGAAAGCCAAGGGCCGCGCCGCCGGCGCCAATGGCTGGCTGGTCAAGCCTTTCGATCCCCAGCGGCTGATCGAGGTCGTGAAAAAGGTCATCGGCTGAGCCGGCAATCAGACAGGGTATCACCATGACCATCGACATTAGCCAGTTCTACCAGGTCTTCTTCGACGAGGCCGAGGAGCTGCTGGCTGAAATGGAAAGGCTGCTGCTGGGCATAGACGTCGAGTCCCCGGATACCGAGGACTTGAACGCCGTGTTCCGCACCGCCCATTCCATCAAGGGCGGCGCTTCCACCTTCGGCGTCACCGACATGATAGAAGTCACGCACGTGCTGGAGACCTTGCTGGACCGCATCCGCAAGGGCGAGATGGCGCTCACCGCCGAGCACGTGGACGCCTTCCTGGCCGCCAAGGACATCCTCAAGATGCAGCTGGACGGGCACCGCAACGGCAGCGCCGTGGACCAGGACGCGGTGGGCGACGTGCGCATGATGCTGCAGTCGCTGTCGCAGGACGTGCCGGTGGCCGCCATGGCCCACGTGGCTTCGTTCGCGGCCGCGCCCGAGGCGAAATCGGTGGACCACAGCGGCGGCAGGCGCTACCGGCTGGAACTGCCGGCCATGGCGCACCGCGAGGTGACCGCGCTGGGTGCGGAACTCGGATTGATGGGCGAGGTGTCCATCACGCCGCTGGACCACGAGCGCAACGCCATGGTGGTCACCACCCACGAAAGCCTGGACGATATCCTGGCCATCTGCTCCTTCGTGGTCGACACCGACCAGATGACGGTGTCCGAACTGCCGGCCCTGAGCGAGGGCCAGGCCGCGCTGGAATCGGCCGAGCGGGCCCGGGTCGAGAATGCGTTGGGCTACGGCTTCTTCGATCCGGTCGCGCCCAAGGGGGCGGAGCAGGGCGAGGGCTATGGCTTCTTCCAGCCGCTGGACGAGATCCGCGCCAATGCCGATGCCGCCTCCGACGATGCGCGCGGCTACGGCTTCTTCCAGCCCATCGAGCAGATACGCGCCGCCGCCGGCATCGTGGCCGAGGCGCCCAGCGCCGCCGCCGTGCAGGAAGAGCAGGACAAGAAGCGCCGCAAGGAAGACAAGGAAAAGGCGGAAAAGAGCGGGGGCGGCGCCGGAAGCGCCGAATCGTCCTCGATCCGCGTATCGATCGAAAAGGTGGACCAGCTGATCAACCTGGTGGGCGAGCTGGTGATCACGCAAGCCATGATAGAGCAGCGCATCGACACCCTGGACCCCATGGTGCACCAGCGCCTGCTCAACAGCGTCAGCCAGCTGACCCGCAACACGCGCGACCTGCAGGAAGCCGTGATGTCGATCCGCATGATGCCCATGGACTTCGTGTTCTCGCGTTTCCCGCGCATGGTGCGCGACCTGGCCAACAAGATGGGCAAGAAGGTCGATTTCATCACCAACGGCGCCGCCACGGAACTGGACAAGGGCCTGATCGAGCGCATCGTCGATCCGCTCACGCACCTGGTGCGCAACTCGGTCGACCATGGCATCGAGACTCCGGCCGTGCGGCGCGCCGCCGGCAAGACCGACGCCGGCAGGCTGTTCCTGTCGGCAAGCCACCAGGGCGGCAACATCATCATCGAAGTGTCGGACGACGGCGCCGGCCTGAACCGTGAAAAAATCCTGGCCAAGGCGCAGCAGAACGGCCTGGCCGTGAGCGACTCCATGACCGACGCCGAAGTGTGGCAGCTGATCTTCGCGCCCGGCTTCTCGACCGCCGAGGTGGTGACCGACGTGTCCGGCCGCGGCGTGGGCATGGACGTGGTCAAACGGAATATCACGGCCATGGGCGGGGTGGTGGACATCCGCTCGGCCAAGGGCTTCGGCACCACCATCTCGATCTCGCTGCCGCTCACGCTGGCCATCCTGGACGGCATGTCAATCCGGGTCGGCGAGGAAGTCTACATCCTGCCGCTGGGCTTCGTGGTGGAATCGCTGCAGCCGGCGGCCGAGGATGTGAAGGAAATCAGCGGCAAGGGCCGGGTGGTCAAGGTACGCGGCGAATACCTGCCGCTGGTGCCGCTGCACCAGATGTTCGACATCACCCCCAACCACACCGATCCGACCCAGGGCATCGTGGTCATCATCGAGACCGAAGGGCGCAAGGCGGCCCTGTTCATCGACGACCTGGTGGGCCAGCAGCAGGTGGTGGTGAAGAACCTGGAATCCAATTACCGCAAGGTGGCCGGCATATCCGGCGCCACCATCCTGGGCGACGGCGGCGTGTCGCTGATCCTGGACGTGGCGGCGCTGATACGTTCGGCGCGCCAGCTGGCAGACGAATCGATTTTTTCCTGATCCAACAACCTTTAGGGTGACACCATGGCAGACCTCCTTCCCAGCGCGGCCAGCGACATCGCCGGACGCGAATTCCTGGCCTTCAAGCTCGGCTCCGAGGAATACGGCATCGACATCCTGAAGGTGCAGGAAATTCGCGGCTACGAGGCGGTGACCCGCATCGCCAACGCGCCCGAATTCATCAAGGGTGTGATCAACCTGCGCGGCATCATCATCCCGGTGGTGGACATGCGCATCAAGTTCCACCTGGGCCAGGCCACCTACGACCAGTTCACCGTGGTGATCATCCTCAATATCGGCGGACGGGTGGTGGGCATGGTGGTGGACGCCGTGTCGGACGTCACCAGCCTGGCGGCGGACCAGCTCAAGCCGGCGCCGGAAATGGGCAGCAGCTTCAGTTCCGACTACATCATCGGCCTGGGCACCATAGCCGAGCGCATGCTGATCCTGGTCGATATCGACCGCCTGATGTCCAGCCCGGAAATGGGCTTGTCGGAACAATTGGCCGCCTAGGCGCACGCGCAGCACAAGATAGATAACAAGATAGATAACAAGATAGATAACAAGCGGGAAGCAAGGGGGAGAACGGAACATGAATCTGCGCGACTTCAAGATAGGCGTGCGTCTAGGCATGGGGTTTGGCAGCATACTGCTGATACTGGTCGCGATGGTTATCCTGACCAACATCCTTAACCACAACAACAAGTCCAGCCTGAACCATGGCCTGGCCCAGGCCGACGCCAAGAGCCTGCAGGCCGGCGCCATGAAAAGCGCGATGCTGGAAACCGGTATCGCCATGCGCAATATCGGCCTGCAGTCGGACGTCAGCCTGATGCAGAAGGAAGAAGCCAAGGTCAAGGAGCAGCGCGCCCGCTACGACAAGGCCCTGAACCAGCTGAAAACCCTGGGGGTGACGGACCAGGAAAAGAAAATCCTCGATGAGCTGGCCGCCACCGATGCCCAGACCGATGCCGCCTTCAAGGAAGCCATCGGCCAGATCCTGGCCTTCAACACCGAGGGCGGCACCAAGATCATCGCCGGCCGCATCGACCCCCTGAGCAGCCAGAGCCTGGTCCTGATCAACAAGCTGGTCGAGCTGCAGCACACCGCCTCGCAGGACGTGATGGACGGTTCGGTGGCCGCCGACCGCCGCCTGATGCTGCTGCTGTTCGGCCTGGGCGCCGTGGCGGTGGGCCTGGGCGTGGTGTGCGCTGCGGTCATCACCCGCTCCATCGTGGGGCCGCTGTCGGGCGCCGTGGCAGTGGCGCAGAAGGTGGCCAGCGGCGAGCTGACCTCGCAGGTGGAAGTGGAGGGCAAGGATGAAACCAGCGAACTGCTGCAGGCGCTCAAGGACATGAATTCCAGCCTGGCCCTTACCGTGGGCGAGGTGCGCGAGGGTAGCGAATTGATCACCACGGCCTCGCAGGAAATCGCTTCCGGCAACGCCGACCTGTCGGCCCGCACCGAGTCGCAGGCCAGCTCGCTGGAGGAAACCGCCAGCTCCATGGAGGAACTGACCTCCACCGTGCGCCAGAACGCCGACAATGCGCGCCAGGCCAACCAGCTGGCGGTGTCGGCGTCCTCGGTGGCGGAAAAGGGCGGCAGCGTGGTGTCCCAGGTGGTCGAGACCATGGGCTCGATCAAGGAAAGCTCGCGCAAGATTTCCGACATCATCGGCGTGATCGACGGCATCGCGTTCCAGACCAATATCCTGGCCCTGAACGCGGCGGTGGAAGCGGCCCGTGCGGGCGAGCAGGGCCGTGGTTTCGCGGTGGTGGCGTCCGAGGTGCGCAACCTGGCCCAGCGCTCGGCCGGCGCCGCCAAGGAAATCAAGGAACTGATAGGCGATTCCGTCACCAAGGTGGACAATGGCAGCAAGCTGGTGGACGAGGCCGGCCAGACCATGGAGCTGATCGTCACCTCCATCAAGCAAGTGGCCGACATCATGGGCGAGATCACGGCCGCCACCCAGGAACAGAGCAACGGCATCGAGGAAGTCAACCGCGCCATAGGCCAGATGGATGAAATGACGCAGCAGAACGCGGCCCTGGTGGAGCAGGCCGCCGCCGCCGCCGAGAGCATGCAGGAGCAGGCCATCAAGCTGGCCGCAGCGGTCAGCATCTTCAAGCTGTCGCATGACGGGCAGCGCCGCGCCGCCGCGCCAGCGCCTGTGCCGGCCGCGCCCAAGCCGTCGCCCAAGGCCGTGGCCAAGCCGGCCGTGGCCAAGCCGGCCAGCCGCGCGGTGGCGGTGGCCGCACCGGCCCCGGCTGCGAAAAAGCAGGCCACAGCAGCCCCGTCCGGCGACGAATGGGAAGAGTTTTGAAGTAACATCGGCACTGCCGGCCAGGCATTGTTCCAGTCACCAAAGGATTTAACAAATGCCGCAGACTAAAGACACGGTCAAGGAATTCGACTTTCACGCGCGCGACTTCGAGCGCGTGCGCGCGCTGATCTACAAGCGCGCCGGCATCTCGCTGGCCGACAGCAAGCAGGAGATGGTTTACAGCCGCCTGGCGCGCCGCCTGCGCGCCACCGGCATCTCGTCCTTTGCCAAGTACCTGGACGAGCTGGAAGCCGGCCACCTGGGCGAGGAGTGGGAAGCCTTCACCAATGCGCTGACCACCAACCTGACGTCGTTCTTCCGCGAAGCCCACCATTTTCCGCTGCTGGCCGAACACATCAGGAACAAGCGCGAACCGCTCAGCATCTGGTGCTCGGCCAGTTCGACCGGCGAGGAACCATATTCGATCGCCATGACGGTGTGCGAAACCTTCAACACGCTCACGCCCAACTGCCAGATCATCGCGACCGACATCGACACCAACGTGCTGGCCACGGCCGCCAATGGCGTCTACACCATGGACCGGCTGGACAAGATGTCAGCCGAGCGCCAGCGCCGCTTTTTCCTGAAAGGGAAGGGCGACCGCGAGGGCATGGTGCGGGTGCGCAACGAGCTGCGCAACATGATCACCTTCAAGCAGCTCAACCTGCTGGCCGACGGCTGGCCCGTGAGCGGCCAGTTCGACGCCATCTTCTGCCGCAATGTGATGATTTACTTCGACAAGGCCACCCAGCGCAAGATCCTGTCGCGCTTCGTGCCCATGATGAAGCCGGATGCACTGCTGTTTGCCGGGCATTCCGAGAACTTCCTGTACGTGTCGGAATCGCTGAAACTGCGCGGCAAGACCGTGTACGAACTGGACGATGCGGCCGCGTCGGCCCGCAAACGTCCCTAGGAGCGCACATGGACCTGGAACAATTCGCCACCAATGTGTATTACGACCGGACCTTCGACTGCGAGGCTGCCAAGATACTGCCCGGGGAATATTATTTCACCAACAAGGACATGCTGATCGTGACCGTGCTGGGGTCCTGCGTGTCAGCCTGCATACGCGACCGCACCACCGGCCTGGGCGGCATGAACCACTTCATGCTGCCGGACGGCGGCGGCGAAAGCGGCCCGGCCTCGGCCTCCGCGCGCTACGGCAGCTACGCCATGGAAATCCTGATCAATGACCTGCTCAAGGCCGGCGCCAAGCGCGAGAACATGGAAGCCAAGGTGTTTGGCGGCGGCGCCGTGCTCAAGGGCTTCACCGCCATCAACGTGGGCGAGCGCAACGCAGCCTTCGTGCTCAATTTCCTCAAGACGGAGCGCATCCGCGTGGTGGCCGAGGACTTGAACGACATCCACCCGCGCAAGGTATATTTCTTTCCGCGCAGCGGCAAGGTGCTGGTCAAGAAGCTGATGCAAAGCCATAACGACACCCTGGCCAAGCGCGAAATCGAATACGCCAGCCGGCTCAAGAAGGCGCCGGTGGGGGGCGAAGTGGATCTGTTCTGATAGGGTGTGTCCCGGAAAGTAGCGTTTTATGAACAAAATCAAAGTGGTGATCGTGGATGACTCGGCGCTGATACGCAGCGTGATGAGCGAGATCGTCAACAGCCAGCCCGACATGGAGGTGGTCGGCACCGCGCCCGATCCGCTGGTGGCGCGCGAGCTGATCAAGCAAACCAATCCCCACGTGCTGACCCTGGACGTGGAAATGCCGCGCATGGATGGACTGGATTTCCTGGAAAAGCTGATGCGCTTGCGGCCCATGCCGGTGGTGATGGTGTCCTCGCTGACCGAGCGCGGCTCGGAAATCACCATGCGGGCGCTGGAACTGGGCGCGGTCGACTTTGTCACCAAGCCCAAGATCTCGATCCAGGCCGGGATGCGCGAATACACCGAGCTGATCACCGACAAGATACGCGCCGCCGCCAAGGCCAGGGTGCGCGCCCGCACCCTGCCGCAGCCGGGCGCCGACGGCGCGGCCCCGCTGCCGGCCCTGCGCAACCCGCTGATGTCGTCGGAAAAGCTGATCATCATCGGCGCCTCCACCGGCGGCACCGAGGCGATCCGCGAATTCCTCATGCAGATGCCGTCCGACTGCCCCGGCATCCTGATCACCCAGCACATGCCGGAAGGCTTCACCCGCTCGTTTGCCAAACGCCTGGACACGCTGTGCAAGATTTCGGTGCAGGAGGCCCAGGGCAACGAACGCGTGCTGCCGGGCCACGCCTACATCGCACCCGGCCATTCGCACCTGTACCTGACCCGCAGCGGCGCCAACTACATGACCCGTATCGACCAGGCCGAGCCGGTCAACCGGCACCGGCCGTCGGTGGACGTGCTGTTCCGTTCGGCGGCGCAGGCGGCCGGCAAGAACGCGGTCGGTGTTATCCTGACCGGCATGGGCAAGGATGGCGCGGCCGGCATGCTGGAGATGAAAAATGCCGGGGCGTATAATTTTGCCCAGGACGAAGCCAGCTGCGTCGTGTTCGGGATGCCGCGCGAGGCCATTGCCGTGGGCGCCGCGCACGAAATCGGTGCGTTGCAGGCCTTGCCGGGGATGGTGCTCGGTTACCTTGCACAACACGGCATGCGGGCGTTGCGGGTGTAACATGGTGGCAGTGGCGTCAACTGACGTTTTACTGCTACTTTGTTCGCGTTGCCGCAACGAAAATGCTATGCTACAACTTGCTGGCACTTGCAGGCATTATTAAATAACCGCGTAGAGAAACAACGGAGTAATTCATGGCTGATCCGAAGATGAAATTTTTGGTTGTTGACGATTTTTCGACGATGCGACGCATCGTCCGGAATCTGTTAAAAGAACTGGGTTATGCCAACGTCGACGAGGCAGAGGACGGCGTCATGGCGCTGGCCAAGCTGCGCGCCGAATCGTTCGACTTCGTCGTGTCGGACTGGAACATGCCTAACATGGACGGCCTGACCATGCTGCAGAACATACGCGCCGATCCCGCCCTGGCCAAGTTGCCGGTGCTGATGGTGACCGCCGAAGCCAAGAAGGAAAACATCATCGCGGCGGCCCAGGCCGGCGCCAATGGCTATGTGGTGAAGCCGTTCACCGCCGCCACCCTGGACGAAAAGCTCAACAAGATCTTCGAGAAGCTGGGCGCCTGAGGCGGTCAGCGGCTGCCGCCGCCAGGGCCTGCGTATGACGCGGCGCACAGGCCCTGGTCCCCATCATGCACCAGACCCACTTCCTCGTCCGCGAGGCCCTGCTTGATCCGCGCCAGCGTGTGGCCGGGTATGGACTGGGCAGGCAGCAGCCGGCCGGGGCCGTCCCCTCGGCGGACGGGCTGTAGCGTTGCTCGGCTTGGTCACCGCCAGGTGCGGGGCGGCGAGCTGGGCTGGCTGCTACGTCACAAAATCCTGTTCCTGCAGGCCGTCCCGGCCATGCTGTCCACCGATGCCCTGCACCGGCTGCCGCCCGAGCGCACCGTGCTGTCGATACGCACCAGCGAGCTGGCCCATCCCGATACCCTCGCGGCCGTGCAGGCGCTGCGCGCCGGCGGCGTGGCGTGCTGCTGCGCGAGGCCGACCTGGCGCGCATCGGCAGCCGCCTGCCCTCCATCTGTTCCTATGTGGAAGTCAAGTGCTCGGGCGCCGATAAGGCGGCCCAGGCCCGTGTGTATGCCGGTCTCAAGCACAGCAGCGTGCCCATGGTGGGTCGTCCCGTGTCCACCTGGGCCGATTTCGACGCCAGCGCCGCGCTGGGGCTGGACGCCTTTGTCGGCAAGCTGCATCTCACGCCGCGTCCCGGCAACCATGCCAGGGGGCTGAACCCCGCCCAGGCCCTGGTGCTGCAACTGATGCATATGGTGCAGCAAAATGCCGACATTGCCCAGGTCGAAGCCGCGCTGGGCCAGGGCGAGGCCGAGCAGGTTTTCGTGGCCGGCATGTTTTCGCTGCTGGACCGGCTGCTGGGCATCCCCATGGCGGAGGTGCTGGACAGCGTACAGCTGTCGGAGGATGTGGTGGCGGCCCTGCTGACGCGCGGCGGCAAGTACGGCCCCTAACTGGCGCTGGCCGAGGCCTGCGAACTGAATTCCCACCTGGTGTCCTTGCTGGCGGCCTCGCTCAAGCTGAGCCCGCTGGAAGTCAACCAGGCACATCTGTCAGCCCTGGCCTGGGCCCAGAACGTGGCGGATTGACACCGGCTTGCGGCGGGACAAACGCAGGCGCGGACCGGGTTGACAGCGGCTGCCGTGCGGCCGATCATGGTTTGATGAACAGCCCCGAGGACAATTCGCACCTGAAGGATTACCTGGACGCACGGCTTGATGCGGCCCAGACCGGCACCAGTGCGCAGATCGCCAGCGTGCGCGCCGATACGGACGTGCGCTTCGTGCAGGCCGATTCCAAGATCGACGCATTACGGGCTGACATGAATGTCCGCTTCGCTCAAATGGAAGCCAAGATGGAAGCCGGCTTTAACAATATGCTGCGCTGGATGGTGGCGATGTTCCTTGCTTTTACGACCGTGAACATCACGGTCATGGCCTTCCTGATCAACAACGCCATTCCCAGGGTGGCGGCGCCGGCGCCGCCCGTTCCCAAGGCTCAGATTTCCAGGTTGTCGATCAAGCGCGTGGTGCCCAGCTTGGCGGCGGCCAGCACCACCAGCGGCGTGCCCTGCGCCAGGTCGCCGGCGTTGGGCGGCTGCAAATCGGCGCGCTTGCGGATCGAAATATAGTCCGGCTTCCAGCCGCGCTTGGCCAGGTCGTCCATGGCCCGGTGCTCCAGCTGGAACACGTCCAGGTGGCCGGCGCGCATCTCGTTGGCGACGAAGTTCAGGCTCTGGAACAAAGCCGGCGCTTCGGCGCGCTCCGCTTCCGACAGATACATATTGCGCGACGACAGCGCCAGTCCATCCTCGGCGCGGTAGGTCTCGGCGCCGATGATCTCGGTCGGCAGCGCGAACTGGCGCGCCATGTTACGCACGATCATGAGCTGCTGGTAATCCTTCTTGCCGAACACCGCCACGCGCGGCTGCACGCAGGAAAACAGCTTGGTCACCACGGTGCACACGCCGTTGAAGAAGCCGGGGCGGAATTCGCCTTCCAGCGTGTTGCCCAGGCCGTCCGGCGGCTGCACGCGGTATTCCTGCGGCTCCGGGTACAGGTCTTTCTCGGTGGGCGCGAACAGCACGTACACGCCTTCCTTTTCCAGCTTCTCGACGTCGGCCTGGAAGGTGCGCGGGTATTTCTCGAAGTCCTCGTTGGGGCCGAACTGCAGGCGGTTGACGAAGATGGAGGCCACCACCGGGTCGCCATGCTTGCGCGCCAGGCGCATCAGCGAGAGGTGGCCCTCGTGCAGATTGCCCATGGTCGGAACGAATGCGGTGCGCAGTTGGCCGCTGAGTTGGTCGCGCAGTTCTTGGATGGTGGTGATGATTTTCATGTCATGGAGCGCGGAGGCGCTGGTTCGTGCCGGCCTAGGCCGGCGAGTAGGCCAGCCGCACGTAGATCGGTGCGAACGGCTCGGCCTGGGTGATTTCAATCAGGGTTTCCTTGGCCAGCTCCAGCAGGGCGACAAAATTGACCACCACCACCGGCACCCCGCCACCGGGCTCGAACAGCTCGGCGAATTCGACGAAGCGCGATGACTGCAGGCGGCGCAGGATGGCGGTCATGTGCTCGCGCACCGACAATTCCTCGCGGCTGATCTTGTGGTGCTGGGTGAGCTTGGCGCGCTTGAGCAGGTCGGCCCAGGCTTGCCGCAGGTCGTCCGCATCCACGTGCGGCCAGGCCGTCACCAGGCTTTGCTCGATGTGGATCTGGGTACGGACCACGTCGCGCCCGACTTGCGGGATGGCGTTGAGGTCGTGGGCGGCCAGCTTGATCTGCTCGTATTCGAGCAAGCGCCGCACCAGTTCCGCGCGCGGGTCTTCGCTGTCCACTTCCAGGTCGTGCTGGCGCTGCGGCAGCAGCATGCGCGACTTGATCTCGATCAGCATGGCGGCCATCAGCAGGTACTCGGCGGCCAGCTCCAGGTTGGACAAGCGGATCTGGTCCACGTACTGCAGGTATTGCAGCGTGACCTGGGCCATGGGGATGTCGAGGATGTTGAAGTTCTGCTTGCGTATCAGGTACAGCAGCAGGTCCAGCGGGCCTTCGAAGGCTTCCAGGAACACTTCCAGCGCATCGGGCGGGATGTAGAGGTCGGTGGGCAGTTGCAGCATGGGCTCGCCGTACAGGCGGGCCAGCGCGGCCTCGGTGGTCTTGTCGGCCGGGGCAGGCTGTGCGGGACCGGTCTCGGCGGGGGCCGGGACGGCAAGTGGTTCCGGCGGCGTTTCCACGCCGGCCGCTTGTTCTGGCAACATCCCTGCCGTCCCCGAAGCTTAGAGCTTGTTCTGGTACACGTAAGCCTGTTGCTTGACAGCCGATTCGCGCAGGCGCTGCTGGTCGGCCAGCGAGGTCGAGGGACGGTCCCACAGCAGGGCGCGGCCTTCCTGCTGGCGCTGGTCGATGCCCGGATCTTTTTCCTTCAGCGCCTTGATGAACAGGGTGTGCTCGGATTCGTACTTGCGATGTTGTTTGAAAAGCAGTTTCATGGGATGTGATGGAATAGTATCGACAACTGGTTATTTTACCGCGTGCGGGGCGGCGGCGGTAATTCTATCTTTGCCACAGCGGGGCCGCCGGGAATGGCGTATGCTCTCGGCTCCGTTGTTGCATACCTGTCACACTTTATGACGATACGACTGTCGCCGCGCGCCGCCTTCCTGCTGACTGTGGCTCCTTTGCTGTGGGCCGGCAATGCGGTGGTAGGACGCATGGTGCATGGCATGGTGCCGCCGGTGCTGCTCAACTTCCTGCGCTGGGGCATCGCCTTCCTGATCCTGCTGGCGCTGGCGGGACCGCAACTGTGGCGCGCCGGCGGGCTGTGGCCGCACTGGCGCCGCTACGCGCTGCTGGGCCTGCTCGGCATAGGCTTGTACAACGCACTGCAGTACATGGCGCTGACTACCTCCACCCCCATCAATGTGACGCTGGTGGCCTCCGGCATGCCGGTGTGGATGATGCTGACCGGCTGGGTGTGGTTCGGCGTGGCCATCTCGCGGCGCCAGGTGGCGGGCGCGGTCCTGTCCATTATCGGCGTGCTGATCGTGCTGGCGCGCGGCGAGTGGCGCCATGTGCTGGAGCTGCGCCTGGTGGCGGGCGACCTGTTCATGATACTGGCCACCATCGCGTGGTCCTTCTACAGCTGGCTGCTGATGCGCACCACGGAGCCGGCCGCCGTGCGCGCCGACTGGGCCGCCTTCCTGCTGGCCCAGGTGGGCTTTGGCGCGCTGTGGTCGGGCGGCTTCGCGCTGGCCGAGCAGGCGCTGGGCGCGGCGCCGGTACAGTGGAGCTGGCAGCTGGGCGCGGCGCTGGCCTATGTGGCGGTGTTCCCTGCCGTGATCGCCTTCCGCTGCTGGGGCGAGGGCGTGCGGCTGGCCGGGCCGGCCATCGGCAGCTTCTTTGTCAACCTGACGCCGTTGTTCACGGCGCTGCTGTCCTCGCTGCTGCTGGGCGAGCCGCCGCATGGCTATCACGCGGCGGCGTTCGCGCTGATCGTGGGCGGCATCGTGGTGTCTTCGCGCGGGCGCTAGTCGGCGCCCACGGCCTGGCGCAGGGCATCGATGAAGACGCGTACTTTCCGGGCCTGGTGGCGGGTGGCCGGATAGATGGCGTGGATGTCGCCGCGCGCCAGCGTCCACTCGGGTAGCAGCTTGACCAGGCGGCCGGCCGCCAGGTCGTCCCCGACCAGGAAACCGGTGGCCATCAGCACGCCGTCGCCAGCCAGGGCGGCGGCGCGGCAGGCATAGGCGGTGTTGGTGGCGAATACCGTGTTCTGCATGCGTACCGTGCGCTGCGTACCGTCGGTATGGGTCAGGCTGAAGCTGTAAGGCTGGGGCAGCACGGTGAGGGCGATGTGGGGCAGGGCGGCCAGCTGTTCCAGGCTGCCCGGCCGGCCGTGGCGGGCGATGAAGTCCGGACTGGCCACCAGCCAGCGCGCAAAGCTGCCCACGCGCGCGGCCATGTGGCCGGAATCGGCCAGGCGGCCCAGGCGCACCGCCACGTCCACGCCTTCGGCGATCAGGTCGACCAGGCTGTCGCCGCACACCAGTTCCACCTTCAATGCGGGATAGCGCGCCCGCAGGCGCGCCAGCAAGGGCGCCACCACCATCACGCCATAGTCGATGGCGGCGGCCACCCGCAGCGTGCCTTGCGGCGCCTCCAGGCCGGTGCGGGCTTCGGTGATGGCCTGTTCGGCGGCGGCCAGCAGCTGGCGGCTGGAGTCATGGAAGCGGCGGCCCGCATCGGTCAGGCTGAGGCGGCGCGTGGAGCGCGCCAGCAGGCTGACGCCCAGCTCGGCCTCCAGTAATTGCATGTGCTTGCTGACCATGGATTTGGCCAGGCCCAGGCGTGCGGCGGCAGCCGTCAGCGATCCCGTTTCAATCACGGTGACGAAGATGCGCAAGCGGTTCAGGTTGACGGTGCCGAGGTCTGCCATGGTGATCGTATTATGCGCGATTGTGCACTTTAAGTGAACTCTGATTGCGTGGGCGGGCAGCTTATCGAGCGCCGCCGGGCTGCCTATACTCGGTCCATCCACCCACTCACAGGAGCGCATGATGATCACCTTGTACGGTTTCCCCTTGTCCGGCCACAGCCACCGCGTCCAGCTGCTGCTCAATCTGCTGCAACTGCCATTCGAGTTCGTGGCGGTCGACCTCAAGGGCGGGGAGCACAAGCGCGCGCCCTTCCTGGCGCTTAATCCGCACGGCGAGGTGCCGGTGCTGCGCGATGGCGACGTGGTGCTGGCCGATTCCACCGCCATCCTGGTGTACCTGGCGTCCAAATATGACCGGAGCGGGCGCTGGCTGCCACGTGAGCCGGTGGCGGCAGCCAAGGTGCAGCAGTGGCTGTCCACGGCGTCCGGCAAGATCGCCTACGGCCCGGCGGCGGCGCGGCTGGTGACTGTGTTCGGCGCGCCGCTGGACCACGAGCGCGCGCTGTCCATCGCGGGCCGGGTGCTGCCGGTGCTGGACGCGGAACTGGCCGGGCGCGACTTCGTGCTGGGCCAGCATCCCAGCATCGCCGACGTGGCGGGCTACAGCTATATCGCCCATGCGCCGGAGGGCGGGGTGTCGCTGCAGCCGTATCCCCACCTGCGGGCCTGGCTGGCGCGCATCGAGGCGCTGCCGGGCTTCGTGCCCATGGTGACCAGCCGTGCCGGCCTGGTAGCGTAGGAGGCCGGCATGGACACCATCAGCCACTCCGCCGCGACGCCTGGTACGCGGACATCCGCATTGGCCGGTACTGCGCCGCCCAGCGCAGTACCGCTCGCTGCGGCGCCTGCGCAACCCATGCCCGCCGCAATGCCAGCCGCGCCGCATGAGCCCTTCCACGCCGGCGAGCGCGCCTTGCAGCAGCGCGAAGGCATGCGCGAGGCGATGGAGCGCGTCGGCCGCATTGCCGTGCGCGACTACATGCCTGAGCAGCACCGCGAGTTCTACGCCGAGCTGCCATTTTTCCTGCTCGGTGCCCGCGGCCGCGACGGCCAGCCCTGGGCCACCGTGCTGGTGGGCGAACCGGGCTTCGTCAGCAGCCCCGATGAGCGCAGCCTGGCGGTAGCGGGCGGCTGGCTGGCCGGCGATCCGCTGGCGTCCCGGCTGCGCGTTGGCGACCAGGTCGGCGGGCTGGGACTGGCGCCGATGACACGGCGGCGCAACCGCGTCAACGGCGTGATCGAGCACATGGATGGCGGCGTCATGCGCATCGCCGTACGCCAGAGCTTTGGCAACTGCCCGAAATACATCCAGAACCGGCAGCAGTCGCCGCGCGGCGAGGAGGCAGCGGTGGAAGTAAGCAGCAGCGCCCTATTGACTGCGAAGGACCGCGAACTGATCGCCCGCGCCGACACCTATTTCATCGCCAGCGCCCACGCCGATTCGGGCGCAGACGTGTCGCACCGGGGCGGGCGGCCGGGCTTCGTGCGGGTGGAGGAAGACGGCACGCTGACCGCGCCTGAATTCGCCGGCAACCACTTCTTCAACACGCTGGGGAATCTGCTGGAGGATGGCCGCGCCGGCCTGCTGTTCATCGACTTCGAACGCGGCGACCTGCTGCACCTGGCGGTGGAGGCCGGGATCATCTGGGACGGCCCGGAAGTGGGGCAATTCGCGGGAGCGGAACACCTGCTGCGCTTCCACGTGCGCGAGGCGGTGCGCCGCAGCGGCGCGCTGCCATGGCGCTGGAGCGCGCCGGTGGCGTCGCCCCATCTGGAGCGCACCGGAGTTTGGATTTAGCCGAGCGGCTGGTGCTGACAAGTGGTCCAGCACCAGTATTTGGGCATTGTCAATGCGACCATATTCTCAGCTCGTATAGTGTCACTTCTGTGTGATTAACCACGTTAAGGAGCGATAACATGAAGGAACTGAATTGCACCGAAATGCTATTCGTGGCTGGCGGTATGGGAAGTCGGGGCCAGGTGGCACCCGTGGATACGCCATGCGCCAATGCGGTCATTGGCGGCGCGATTGGAGGAAGCATTGCCGGTTCTGCTGGCGGTGCGGTAGGCGCTTTGCTTGGCGCGCTGGGCGGCGCTATCGCAGGAGCGATAGCCGCCGGCCAGAGCTGCCGCTGAGCCTCCTTATTTGCCGGGAGATGAACATGCCATTCGTTAAAATTGCTGTTCTGGGCACGCTGGGCGGCGCTGCTGCCTGGGTGGTGGCCGATCCGCATCACGTCGATACCGGTCTGCTGGGAGCCTGCCTGCTGGGAGGCTGGGCGATATCCGCAGTTGCGGGCGTCGTGCACCATCGCCTGAAACGACATTCCGCTTAACTGCGCAGCTGGCGCCGCATCACCAGCGGCGCCGGTTCGAGCGGATTGGCGTCGGTGTATTCCAGTTCCTCGGCCAGTTCGAATTCGTAGGCAGCGTAGAAGTCGATCAGCTTGGGCTGGTCGGCGCGTACCGCCAGACGGATTTCTTCCACGCCGCAGGTCTGGGCGTGGTGCACCACCGCTTCCAGCAGATGCTGCGACAGATTGCTGCCGCGCCAGCGGGGCAGCACGCCCATGCGCTTGACTTCCCAGATGTCGTGCACGCCGTCCAGCGGGCACCAGCGCACCGAGCCCACCGGTTCATGATCGATTTCCAGCACGAAGCCGCCGCCGTCGCGCAGGTGCTGTCTGACCTGCACGGCTGTCTCGCGGTGGCCGCTGGAGGTGACGGCCACCTTGTTGGACCAGGCCGCGCGGGTCAGGTCCGCGATCAGCCTGGCATCGTCATCGTTGGCTTCGCGCACCACGACGTTCATGCGGCGGCCCTTAGCGGATGCGCATGCCCGGCTCGGCGCCCGGCCACGGGTTGAGGATGTAGATGCCCGGATTGGCCTTTTCGTCGGCGGCCGACGCGGCCAGCACCATGCCCTCGGACACGCCGAACTTCATCTTGCGCGGCGCCAGGTTGGCCACCAGCACGGTCAGCTTGCCGACCAGGTCTTCCGGCTGATACATGGACTTGATGCCGGAGAAGACGTTGCGGTGGCGGCCTTCGCCCACGTCCAGGGTCAGGCGCAGCAGCTTGTCCGAGCCTTCCACGTGTTCGCAGTTGACGATCCTGGCGATGCGCAGGTCGACCTTGACGAAATCGTCGATGGAGATTTCCGGCGCCAGCACTTCGATGCCGGTCTCGGTGACGGCGGGCGCGGCGGCCTTGGCCGGCTTGGCGGCTTTCTCGGCCTTGGCGGCGGGAGCTGCGGGGGCCGCTGCAGCCGCGTTGGGAGCGTCGAACAAATCCTCGATCATCTTGGCGTCCACGCGCGTCATCAGGTGGCTGTAGGCGCCGATGGTGCGGCCCAGCATGGACTGCCACACGGCGCCGCTGGCCACGTCGGTATCGCTCCACACGGGTGCGCCGTCGTTGAGGAACTCGCGCACCTTGGCGGCCACGCCCGGCAGCACCGGCGACAGCAGGATGCTGAGCTGGCGGAACAGGATCAGGGCCGCGGTGCAGACGTTGTGCAGCTCGGCGACCTTGCTGTCATCCTTGGCCAGTATCCACGGCTTGTTCTCGTCCACGTACTGGTTGGTGATGTCGGCGATTTCCATGATCTCGCGCAGGGCCTTGCCGAATTCGCGGCTGTCGAAGTTGGCGGCGATATTGGCCTGGCGCTCCACGCCCTCGGGCGTGACCAGGGCGCGCTTGATCCAGGCCTGGGCGTTGTCGGACAGGCTGGAAGCGAGCTTGCCGTCGAACTTCTTGGTGATGAAGCCGGCGCAGCGCGAGGCGATGTTGACGTACTTGCCGATCAGGTCGGAATTGACGCGGGCCACGAAGTCCTCGCCGGTGAAGTCCAGGTCTTCCACCTTGGAGTTCAGCTTGAAGGCGATGTAGTAGCGCAGCCATTCCGGGTTCATGCCCAGGTTCAGGTAGCGCAGCGGCGAGATGCCGGTGCCGCGCGACTTGGACATTTTCTCGTTGTTGACGGTCAGGTGGCCGTGCACATTGACCTTCAGCTTGTCGATCACCGGGTGGCCGGCGAACTTCAGCATGGCGGGCCAGAACAGCAGGTGGAAGGAGACGATGTCCTTGCCGATGAAGTGGATCTGCTCGGCGGCCGGGTCGTTCAGGAAGCTGTCGAAATCCATGCCTTTCTTGCTGAAGTAGTTCTTCAGCGAAGCCAGGTAGCCGACCGGGGCGTCCAGCCAGACGTAGAAGAACTTGCCCGGCGCGTCAGGAATCGGGATGCCGAAATAGGGCGCGTCGCGCGAGATATCCCAGTCGGCCAGCTTTTCGCCGGCCTCGCCCAGCCATTCGGAGACCTTGTTGACCATTTCCGGCTGCAGGCGGCCGGGCGTGTTCAGCCAGTCCTTCAGGAACTGGTAGCAGCGCGGGTCGGACAGCTTGAAGAAATACTGTTCCGAATCCTTGAGCACCGGGGTGGCGTTGGTGAACACGGAGAACGGGTTGATGAGTTCGGTCGGCTGGTAGGCGGCGCCGCACACTTCGCAATTGTCGCCGTACTGGTCCTTGGCGTGGCACACCGGGCATTCGCCCTTGATGTTGCGGTCGGCCAGGAACATGCCCTTCACGGGGTCGTAGAAACGCGGCACCACCTTGGTCTGTATCAGGCCGGCGTCGCGCAGCTTGCGGTAGATGCCCTGCGACAGCTCGACGTTTTCCGGCGAATCGGTGGAATACCAGTTGTCGAAGGCGATATGGAAGCCGTCCAGGTATTGGGCGCGGCCGGCCGCGATCTTGGCCACGAATTCCTGGGGCGTGATGCCTTCCTTCTCGGCCGCGATCATGATGGGGGTGCCGTGGGTGTCGTCGGCGCCCACGAAGTGGACTTCGCGCAGGCTGTCGCCGTCGCGCTGCATTCGCTGGAAACGGACCCAGATGTCGGCCTGGATGTACTCCATCATGTGGCCAATATGGAAGGCGGCGTTCGCGTAGGGCAGGGCGGTGGTGACAAACAGCTTGCGGGTCATGGTCTCGACGTCTAGGGTGGGTAAAAGGGACATTTTACCAGCCGAACGGGCGGCTGCGCATGGGCGGCCGCGCCGGGGCGGCCATTTTGCGCTAGACTGCGGCCATTCAAGTGCACGGAAACCCGGAGAATTACATGAGCATCACAGTCGAAGACGTCAAGGCGGCCTTGTCCAAATTGATAGATCCAAATACAACAAAGGACTATGTCAGCGGCAAGGCGGTCAAGAACCTGAAGGCCGAAGGCGGTGCGGTCAGCGTCGATATCGAACTGGGCTATCCGGCCCTGAGCCAGCACGCCGGCATCCGCCAGCAGGTGACGCAGGCGCTGTCGGCGCTGCCGGGCGTGGGCTCGGTCAACGTCAATGTCTACAGCAAGATCATTTCGCACACCGTGCAGCGCGGGTTGAAGCTGCTGCCGGGCGTGAAGAATATCGTGGCGGTGGCCTCGGGCAAGGGCGGCGTGGGCAAATCGACCACGGCGGTCAACCTGGCGCTGGCGCTGGCGGCCGAGGGCTCCACGGTCGGCATCCTGGACGCCGACATTTATGGCCCGTCGCAGCCCATGATGCTGGGCGTGTCCGGCCGTCCCGAGACGCGCGATGGCAAGACCATGGAACCGCTGACCTCGCACGGCCTGCAGGTATCGTCGATCGGCTTCCTGATCGATCCGGATGAGCCCATGGTGTGGCGCGGCCCCATGGTGACCCAGGCCCTGCAGCAGCTGCTGGAGCAGACCAACTGGAGCGACCTTGATTATTTGATCGTCGATATGCCGCCCGGTACCGGCGACATCCAGCTGACCCTGTCGCAGAAGGTGCCGGTGACCGGTGCGGTGATCGTCACCACGCCGCAGGACATCGCCCTGCTGGACGCGCGCAAGGGCTTGAAGATGTTCGAAAAGGTCGGCATCCCGATTTTGGGCGTGGTGGAAAACATGAGCACCCACACCTGCTCGAACTGCGGCCATACCGAGGAAATCTTCGGCCATGGCGGCGGCGAGAAGATGTGCCGCGACTTCAATGTCGACTTCCTGGGCGCGCTGCCGCTGACCATGGCGATACGCGAACAGACCGATTCCGGCAAGCCCACCGTGGTGGCCGAACCGGACGGCGCCGCCGCCCAGGCTTACAAGGCGATCGCCCGCAAGGTGGCGGTCAAGATCGCCGAGAAGGCCAAGGACATGAGCAGCAAATTCCCCACCATCGTCATCAAGAACGACTGATGGGCGCGGCCGCGGCGCCTGCGCGGCGTGGCGGCCGGCCAGCGTTTGGCCAGCGGGGGCGGCGGCGGCCATCGGCCCGGCTGGCAGGGGCCGGGCCGGTGGCGGTAAAATAGCCGTTTTATATCTCGGCTTTTGCACAACCAATGACCACCGCACCCGTCCGCACCCGCTTCGCCCCCAGCCCGACCGGCTATCTGCACCTGGGCGGCGCCCGCACCGCGCTGTATTCCTGGGCCTTTGCCCGCCACCACGGCGGCACTTTCGTACTGCGCATCGAGGATACCGACCTGGAGCGTTCCACCCCGCAAGCCGTGCAAGCCATCATCGACGGCATGCAGTGGCTGGGCCTGAACCACGACGAGGGCCCGTACTACCAGATGCAGCGCATGGACCGCTACCGCGAAGTGGTGGTCCAGATGCTGGAGCAGGGCACGGCCTACCATTGCTATTGCTCTCCGGAAGAAGTACAGGAAATGCGCGACCGCGCCATGGCTGCCGGCCAGAAGCCCCGCTACGACGGCACCTGGCGCCCGGAACCGGGCAAGGTCCTGCCCGCCATTCCGGAAGGCCGCAAGCCGGTGGTGCGCTTCAAGAACCCGCTGGACGGCGAAGTGAGCTGGGACGATTTCGTCAAGGGCACCATCACCATCGCCAACAAGGAGCTGGACGACCTGGTCATCGCCCGCCCGGACGGCACGCCCACCTATAACTTCTGCGTCGCCGTCGACGACTGGGACATGAAGATTTCCCACGTGCTGCGCGGCGACGACCACGTCAACAACACCCCGCGCCAGATCAACATCCTGCGCGCCATCGGCGCCCCGCTGCCGCTGTACGGCCACCTGCCCATGATACTGGGCTCCGACGGCGCCAAGATGTCCAAGCGCAAGGACGCCGTCAACGTCATGCAATACCCGGCCGAGGGCTACCTGCCGGAAGCCATCCTGAACTACCTGGCGCGCCTGGGCTGGAGCCATGGCGATGAGGAAGTATTCTCCATGGAGCAGCTGTGCCAGTGGTTCGACGGCAGCCACCTGTCCAACTCGGCGGCCCAGTTCAACATCGAAAAGCTGAACTGGCTGAACAACCACTACATCAAGCAGGCCGACAACGGACGCCTGGCCGGGCTGGCCCAGCCGCGCATGCTGGCCAATGGCGCCGTGTTCGACGGCGCGCCGTCGCTGCCGGCCGTGCTGGGCCTGATGAAGGAACGCGTCTACACCGTCAATGAGCTGGCCGACGCCGCCATGCTGTTCTTCCGCGAGCCGCAGCCGGATGCCGCCCTGCTGGCCCAGCACCTGACGGACGCCGTCAAGCCTGCCCTGGCCCAGTTCGCCGAGCGCGTGCAGACGGTGGACTGGACCAGGGAAGCGCTGTCGGCCCTGCTCAAGGAAGTGCTGGCCGCCAACGGCCTGAAGATGCCGCAGATCGCCATGCCGCTGCGTTTGATCGTCACCGGCCAGCTTCAAACCCCGGCCATCGACGCCGTGCTGGCGCTGTTCAGCCGCGAGGCGATTGTGGCGCGCCTGGCACGTTTTGCCTGAGGGGGAATTAAACCCGCAGCAAAGTTGCAAAAGGGTATTTGCATCCTGCGGAGCCTTTGCTATAATTCTGGCTCTGCAGCACACGGGGGTATAGCTCAGCTGGGAGAGCGCTTGCATGGCATGCAAGAGGTCAGCGGTTCGATCCCGCTTACCTCCACCAGTGTGGCAGATGTAGTACGGTAGTCCAGGGTCCCCATCGTCTAGAGGCCTAGGACATCACCCTTTCACGGTGAGTACCGGGGTTCGAATCCCCGTGGGGACGCCAGTAGTAGCGAGTTGTAAAGCAGTAGGTCGTTGTTGTACTGATTGTTTTTAAGGTTTAAAACAAGTAGTCTGACAAGGGTCGCGCAAGCGACTTTTTTGTTTCTGTGCCCAGGGGGTATAGCTCAGCTGGGAGAGCGCTTGCATGGCATGCAAGAGGTCAGCGGTTCGATCCCGCTTACCTCCACCAA
>NZ_JBKFEH010000013.1:0-61330 GCF_053572355.1 Duganella kummerowiae | reverse complement strand
TCCCCATCGTCTAGAGGCCTAGGACATCACCCTTTCACGGTGAGTACCGGGGTTCGAATCCCCGTGGGGACGCCAGCGATGGCAATATCTGTAGTTTCTGCGCCCGGGGGGTATAGCTCAGCTGGGAGAGCGCTTGCATGGCATGCAAGAGGTCAGCGGTTCGATCCCGCTTACCTCCACCAATCGCGCAGAACACACACATTCCTGTATAGAGACAGGTTCTCATTGTTAGTGGCGACGTGATCGTGTTACGATCTGCGCTATCGGGCCGGAGTGCGTTGCGCGCTTCAGGGCAGATTTCTGTCCCCATCGTCTAGAGGCCTAGGACATCACCCTTTCACGGTGAGTACCGGGGTTCGAATCCCCGTGGGGACGCCAAACAAGCAAAAAGCCGCTCACTAGCGGCTTTTTTGCCATTCAGAGCCAGCTTTCATGCCCCTTACCCTTACCTTGTTTTGCCGGGTGGTCGACAACTACGGCGACATCGGCATCTGCTGGCGTTTCGCGCGCCAGCTGCACCATGAGCACGGCGTGGCCGTGGAACTGTGGGTGGACGACCTGCCCAGTTTTCGCCGCATCTGCCCGCAGGTGGACGTGGCCGCCGGCTGGCAGCAGGTCGATGGCGTCGCGGTGCGCCACTGGACCGGCCAGGACGGCGAATTCAGCGCCGATCAAATCCCCGATATCGTGATCGAATTCTTCGGCTGCGAGCTGCCGCCCGGCTACGTGGCGGCCATGGCGCAGCGCACGCCGCGCCCGGTGTGGCTGAACCTGGAGGGCTTGACTGCCGAGGAATGGGTGGAGGGCTGCCACCGCCTGCCGTCCTCGCATCCGCGCCTGCCGCTGACCAAGCATTTCTTCTTCCCCGGCTTTACGGCCCAGACTGGCGGCCTGCTGTGCGAAGCGGGACTGGACGCGGCGCGCGCCGCCTTCCAGGCCGATGCGGCGGCGCGCGCCGCCTTCCTGTCCGTCCTGGGCGTGACGCCAGCGGAACAGCAGGCGCTGCTGGTGTCCTTGTTCTGCTATCCGCACGCACCCGCCGCCGCGCTGTTCTCGGCCTGGGAGCAGGGCGCGGCGCCGGTGGCCTGCCTGGTCCCGGAAGGTGTCGCCGCCGATGCGGTGCAGGCCTTCCTGGGCGCCCCGCCTGTGGCCGGCGCCGCCGCCACCCGGGGCGCGCTTACCGTGCGCGTGCTGCCCTTCGTGCCCCAGCCCGACTACGACCGCCTGCTGTGGGCCTGCGGCCTGAACTTCGTGCGTGGTGAGGATTCCTTCGTGCGCGCCCAGTGGGCTGGCCGGCCCTTCGTATGGCACATCTATCCGCAGGACGAAAACCTGCACCACAAGAAGCTGCGCGCCTTCCTGCAGCGCTACGCCATGGACTTCCCGGCGCTGTCCGCCTTCAGCCTGGCCTGGAACGCGGTGACGCCCGAGCCCGACTGGAGCGCCCTGTGGGCAGCTTTCCAGGCCGAGCGCGAGGCGCTGGGCGCCCATGCGCACCAATGGCAGGCGCAAATGAACCAAATCGGCGACATGGGCACCAATTTGCTGCAATTTGCCCATGGCTTGCGTACGGCAGCAACGGAAACTGCGCTATAATGCGCGGTTACGGCAACCTCCTTTTAACGTAGAGTATCTATGAAACCTGCAAAAGAAATTCGTGTTGGCAACATCATCATGGTTGACGCCAAGCCCTTCATCGTGCTGCGCTCGGACGTGAACGGCTCCAGCCGCACGGGCTTCACCTACAAATGGAAGATGAAAAATCTTCTGACCAACGCCCCGCTGGAAAACGTGTTCCGCGGCGACGACAAATTCGACGTGGTGGTGCTGGACAAGAAGCCGGTGACCTACTCCTACTTCGCCGACCCGCTGTACGTCTTCATGGATGAAGAGTACAACCAGTACGAAATCGAAGAAGAAAACCTGGGCGACGCCCTGAACTACCTGAAAGACGGCATGGAATGCGAAGCCGTGTTCTACGATGGCAAAGCCATTTCCGTGGAACTGCCGACCATCATCGCCCGCCAGGTGGTGTACTCCGAGCCTGCCGTCAAGGGCAACACCTCGGGCAACGTGCTGAAAGAAGCCAAGATCGAGAACGCCATCGAGTCCAAGCAGCACATCGTGCAAGTGCCGCTGTTCGTGGCCACCGACGACATCATCGAGATCGACACCCGCACCAACGAATACAAGCGCGTGGTCCGCAACTAATCCTTGCCTCCCGCCTTCCCGGAAAAGCACGCCCAGGCGTGCTTTTTTGTTGTCTTCTCTTCGTCGGAACCCGGTGTCAGATCTGCCATCAGTACATGAGCTCGCTTTCAAATGGCAGCCTCATGTGCGAATGGCAGATCTGACACCGGGGTGGGATGTTGGGCGCCATTCATTCAGGTAGTGCTGCGGGGTACGGCCCAGGATGCGGCGGAACATGGCGGTGAAGGCACTGGGGCTGGCGTAGCCCAGCGCGGCGGCGATGCTGCCCACGCTGTCGCCGCGTTCCAGGCGCAGGAAGGCGTCCGCCAGGTGCACCTGCTGCAGCCATTGGCGGTAGTGCAGCCCGGTTTCCCTGGTGAACAGCCGCATCAGGGTGCGCGCGCTGGCGCCGACCGTGTCGGCCCAGTCCTGGATGCCGCGCGGACTGCCGGGATCATCCAGGATGGCGCTGCACACCGCCACCAAACGCCGGTCGCGCGGCCAGGGTATCACCAGCGGCACCGTTTCGGCCGCCGCCAGTTCCGACATGATCAACGCCGCCAGGTGGCCGCCCCGGCCCTCGACCGGATACTCGATGGGCTCTTCCATCAGCGCCAGGATCAGCTCGCGCAGCAGCGGCGACACCTCGATCACCTTGCCGCGCGGCCCCCATACCGGCGCCGCCGCCCCGGCCTCGATATACAGGCTGCGCATGCTGACCTTGCCCAGTGTGGCGACCTCGTGCTCCACCTCCGGCGGTATCAGCAGGGCGCGCCGGGGCGGCAGCAGCCACATGCCGAACTCGGTGCGTACCCGTATCACGCCCTCGGCGGCATAGATGAGCTGGGCGCGTTCGTGGCTGTGGCGGGCGATTTCCGCCCCATGTTCGTATTCGCGCGGCATGGCCGCCACCGTGCGGCGGATATGCTGGTAGTCGCGCGCATCCTGGCTGCGTTCTGGCGCCGGCGGCGGGCGGTCATGGGGAGGGCGGGGCAGTCCGGACATTGTCACTTTCTCGATGAAACATGGAATCTCTGCGCAGGCACACAATACTACACTGCTGGCAGTCCCAACTGCGGAGTAAACCATGACCCCACCCACCACTTCCTTGTCCGCCGCCAGTCCTGCTCCCGCCACCCGCTCACAGCCCGGCCAGGCCGTGATGCAGATACTCGGCGCGGTCGCCTTCGTGCACCTGCTGAACGACATGATCCAGGCCATGCTGCCCTCGATCTACCCCATGCTCAAGGCGGAATTCGGCCTCAGCTTCACCCAGGTCGGCCTGATTACGCTGACCTTCCAGTGTACCGCCTCGCTGCTGCAGCCCTGGATAGGCCTGGTCACGGACCGCCGCCCCTTGCCCATGCTGTTGCCGGCCGGCATGGCCGCCACCCTGGCCGGCGTGCTGCTCTTGTCCGTGGTCCACAGCTTCGGCATGCTGCTGCTGTCGGCGGCCCTGATCGGGGTCGGATCCTCCACCTTCCACCCGGAAGCCTCGCGGGTGGCGCGCGCCGCCTCGGGCGGGCGCTACGGCTTTGCCCAATCCCTGTTCCAGGTGGGCGGCAACGTGGGATCGGCCTTCGGTCCGCTGCTGGCGGCCGCCGTCATCATCGGCCGCGGCCAGGGCCAGATCGCCTGGTTCGCGCTGGCCGCGCTGCTGGCGATCGCGGTGCTGGCGCGCGTCAGCCGCTGGCATGCCCGGCACTTGTCCGGCCCGCGCAAGGCGGCGGCGCACGCCGGCCACGGCCTGCCGCCCGGCCGCGTGGCTGCGGCGCTGGCGGTGCTGGCCTTGCTGGTGTTCTCCAAGTACATCTACATGTCCAGCCTGAGCAGTTATTACACCTTCTACCTGATCGACAAGTTCGGTGTCGGCGTGCACAGCGCCCAGTTGTACCTGTTCCTGTTCCTGGCGGCAGTGGCGGCCGGCACCTTCATGGGCGGCCCGATCGGCGACCGCATCGGCCGCAAGCAGGTGATCTGGGTCTCCATCCTGGGCGCCGCGCCGTTCACGCTGCTGCTGCCCTATGTGGACCTGTTCTGGACCGCCGTGCTGAGCGTGGTGATCGGCTTGGTGATGTCGTCGGCGTTTTCCGCCATCGTGGTGTTTGCCCAGGAGCTCGTGCCCGGCAAGGTCGGCATGATCGCGGGGATCTTCTTTGGCCTGATGTTCGGCGTCAGCGGCATCGGCGCCGCGGCCATGGGCCATATCGCCGACGTGGCCGGCATCCGCACCGTGTACCAGCTGTGCTCCTACCTGCCGCTGCTGGGCGTGCTGACCGTGCTGCTGCCGCGCATGGATAGCGGCAAGCGCTGATCAGCGCGGCACGCGGACGGCGGCCAGCAAGCCGCCGTCCGGCAGGTTGGCCAGGGTCAGCGCGCCGCCCTGGCGCAGGATGGCTTCGCGGGCGATGGACAAGCCCAGCCCGGCGCCTCCGGTCGCCTTGTTGCGCGAGGATTCGATACGGTAGAAGGGCTCGAACACGGCCTCCAGCTGGTGCTCCGGTATGCCGGGGCCGCGGTCGCGGATCTGGATGCGCAGCCAGCCTTCCTCCTCGGCCAGCTCGATGTCGGCCGCGCCGCCGTAGCGCAGCGCGTTCTCGATCAGGTTGGACAGGGCGCGCCGCAGCGCCCCCTGCTGCACCTGCAGCGGCGCGGCTTTTCCCGCCAGGCGCACTTCCAGCCCCTGTTCCTGGTAATCGTCCACCATGGATTCCAGCAGCGCCTGGACGTCCAGCCGCACCGGCGTCTCGCCGCGCGCTTCGCCGCGCAGGTAGTCCAGGGTGGCGTCCAGCATCTGGCGCATCTCCTCCACATCCTCGCGCAGCTGGTCGCGCGCGCCATCGGCCGGAAGGCGTTCGACCCGCAGCCGGATGCGCGTCAGCGGTGTGCGCAGGTCGTGCGACACCGCCGCCAGGAAGCGCGCCCGCGCCGCGATTTGCTCGCGCAGGCGCGCCTGCATGCGGTTGAAGGCGCGCGCCGCGCTGCGCGCCTCCTGGCTGCCGGTTTCGGCCAGCGGCGCGCGGTCGACATTGTCGCCCAGCTCGCTGGCGGCCCGCGCCAGCTGCTGGATGGGCCGCGCCACCAGCCGCGCCACCGCCAGCGCCATCACGGCCCAGGACAGGAATTCGACCCCGGCGATGGTCCAGATGCCGCCCGGCGGCGGCCGCTGTCCCGGCCAGGTATGGAACACCAGCACCATCAGCACGAAGGTGACGGCGTGGCTCAGCACCATGGCCGCCAGCACCAGCGCCAGCAGGCGGGCGTACAGGGTATTGAACCTGTCCATGCTAGCGCTCCACCTGCGCTTCCAGGATATAGCCTTCGCCGCGCACGGTGCGCACCAGGCGCGGCTCCCGGGGATCTTCCTCCAGCTTCTGGCGCAGGCGCGAGACCAGCAGGTCGATGCTGCGGTCGAAGGCTTCCATGGCGCGCCCGCGCGCGGCGTCCAGCAGCTGGTCGCGGTTGAGCACCTGGCGTGGCTTTTCCAGGAAGGCCCACAGCAGGCGGAATTCGCCGTTCGACAGCGGGATCACCACGTCCTTGGGAGAGGTCAACTGGCGGGTCGAGCGGTGCAGGCGCCAGCCGTCGAAGCGCACTTCATCGCCGTTGCCGATCGAGGCGGAGCGTGGGCGCTCGTCGCCGTGGGCCCGGCGCAGGATGGCGCGCACCCGCGCCACCAGCTCGCGCGGATCGAAGGGCTTGACCACGTAGTCGTCGGCGCCCATTTCCAGGCACATGACTTTGTCCGGGGCCTCGCCGCGCGCGGTCAGCATCAGGATGGGGATGTCGCTGCCGTCGCGCAGGCGGCGGCACAGCGACAGGCCGTCCTCGCCGGGCAGCATGAGGTCGAGGATGACGATATCGAACTGGCGCGCCTCGATGGCGGCGCGCATGGCGCAGCCGTCGGCGACGGCGGTGCACGCGATGTGGTAATCGCCCATGTAGTCGGTGAGCAGCTTGCCGAGTTCGGGATCGTCATCGACGATCAGGGCCTGGATGGTGTTGGACATTGTTGCGCAGTGCGTGGCATGGGCCGGACCGGCTATTCTACCGGTCCGGTGCGCACCGCTTTATGTCGTCTTTGTATCAGTCTGCCGGGCTGCCGGGTCAGGCGGCGGTCTGCAGGCTGCCAAAGGACTGGCTTTCGAAGGACGCGGCGGCCTGCTGGTAAGCCTGCTGCGCGGCCTGGGTCTTCTGCTCGTAGGCCAGGCGTTCTTTCTCGCTGACGCTACCGTCCTCGTTGGTATCGGCCGCCTCGTAGGTCTTGCTGGCGCTGCTGCTGGCGGTGGTGCCGGTAGCGCTGGCGCCAGCGCCAGTCTCGCCGCCGGCTGAAGCCCCACTGGCGCCGCCCTGGCTGTCGGCCTGGTCCGCAGCGGCGGCGCCGCTTGCCGCCACCGCGCTATCGACGCGCGACTGGTCGAATTGCGCATGCAGCTGTTCGCCCAGCTTTTTGGCGCCGTCGGTGAATTCTTCCTTGGTGATCTTGCCGTCGCCGCTGGTGTCCAGCGTTTTCAGGACCTCGCCGGCGCTGGGGCCCTTGCCGTCCTGCGACGGCGACGCCTGCTCCAGATCGGCCGCGTCGATATAGCCCTTGTTGCCGGTATCGAGCTTGCTGAAGGCTTCCGATGGATCGGGGCGCTTGCCGCCCTGGACCGGATACGCCGCCGTGCTGGCGGAACTGATGCCGCTGATGGAACCTGCCATGATGTACTCCCGTGGTTGAGCCTATATTTGCCGCTGCCTTGGCGCGGCGCCTGACTCATTTACGGCATGCAGGGACAAAACTGTGTCGCAGCTTTGTCTCAACCCTGTATCAAGCTTGATACACAAATCATTCGATCTCGACGAAGCGCATCTTGAAGTTGCGGCCCTTGAAGCTGCCGAAGTCGGCCCCGGCGCGGCTGCCGGCCGCCAGGCGCGCGAAGGCGTCGTAGGCCACGCGGCGGTCCAGCGCCACATAGGTCTGGAATTCGAACACATTGATCTTGCCGACCTGCTCCTTGGTCAGGCCGCCGTCGCCGGTCAGGGCGCCCAGCACGTCGCCGGGACGCAGCTTGTCCTTCTTGCCGGCCAGGATGCACAGGGTCAGCATGGGCGCGGGATCGCCCGCGTGCTCGTCGTCATCGAGGTCGTTGATGTCGAACCATTCGACTGCGATGCCCTGATATTCCTCGATCAGCTTGACCCATTTGCGCTCGCCGAACGAGGCCAGCGACAGCGCCAGGCCCTGCTCGTCGCCGCGCCCGGTGCGGCCGATGCGGTGGATGTGCACCTCGGCGTCGCGCGACACGTCGACATTGATCACGGCTTCCAGGTTGGCGATGTCCAGTCCGCGCGCGGCCACGTCGGTGGCCACCAGCACGGTGGCGCTGCGGTTGGCGAACAGCACCAGGATTTCGTCGCGCTCGCGCTGTTCCAGTTCGCCGTACAGGGCCAGCGCGGTGAAGCCCTCGGCGCGCAGCGCTTCCACCAGTTCGCGGCAGTGCACCTTGGTGTTGCAGAAGGCAATCGCCGACGCCGGTTTGTAATGCTTGAGCAGCTTGCCGACGGCGGCGTCGCGCTGCTCGTTCTCGATCTCGAAGAAGTGCTGCTCGATCTTGGTGTTGTCGTGCTGCGATTCCACCGTGACTTCGACCGGATCGGCCAGGAAGGCGTCGGTGGCGACGCGGATATCGTCCGGATAGGTGGCCGAGAACAGCAGGGTCTGGCGGCGCTTGGGACAGGCGCTGACGATGCCCGCGATTTCGTCGTAGAAGCCCATGTCGGTCATGCGGTCGGCCTCGTCCAGCACCAGGGTCTGCACGGTGGACAGGTCCAGGGTCTGGCGGCCCAGGTGGTCGCGCACCCGGCCCGGGGTGCCGACCACGATGTGGGCGCCATGCTCCAGCGAGGCGATTTGCGGGCGCATGGGCGATCCGCCGGTCAGCACCAGGATCTTGACGTTGCCGACCCCGCGCGCCAGCCGGCGCAGTTCATTGGCCACCTGGTCGGCCAGCTCGCGCGTGGGGCATAGCACCAGGCCCTGGATCGCGAACCAGGCCGGGTTGATCTTGCTCAGTATGCCGATGCCGAAGGCGGCGGTCTTGCCGCTGCCGGTCTTGGCCTGGGCGATCAGGTCGCGCCCCTGCAGCACCGAGGGCAGGCTTTGCGCCTGGATGGGCGTCATCTGCGTGTAGCCCAGGACATCGAGGTTGGCGAGGAATTCTGGCGTCAGCGGCAGGCTGTCAAAGGTATGGGAGCTCATGGGCGGGGGAATAAGGTGGGGGCGATGCGCACAGTCTAGCAGTCTGTGGCCGGGCTGCGCGCGGGGTGTGGTACGGGTGAGACTGGACGAAGCTCAGTCCCGGCGCCAGACCGGCAGGCCGGTGATGTCGAGGTTCTCGTCGCGCTGCCAGATGGGCAGGCCGGTGGTGTCGGTCGGTTCCAGCAGTTCCATCTGCACCTGCTTGATGGCCGCACGGCGCGCGCGCGGCGGCGGCGGGCGCTTGGGCTCCGGCTCCAGCGGCGCGGCCGGCGCAAAGCCGGGCAGGTCGAAGGTCGCGTTGTCTTTTTTGTCTCTCATTTCTCTGCGCGACGCTTGCGCGCCCTACAAAACAAAAGCCCGGCTGTATCAGTCGGGCTCCGTGGATTAAAGCAGGCCGCAGTGTATCACAAAGCCCTGCGGCCGTGTCGGGATTAGCGGAAGCTCAGGGCCCCGGTCAGGTCGCCCGGCGGCAGCGCGTTGCGGGCCGCGAAGGCTTCGTTGCGTAGCTTCAGGCCTTCCAGCAGCGGCAGGTCGTGCAGGCGCGTGATGAAGCGCATGATGGAGGTGGTGTCGTAGAAGGTGTGGTCGACCTGTCCCTGCTTGGCGAACGGCGACACCACGATGGCCGGGATGCGCGAGCCCGGGCCCCAGCGGTCGCCCTTGGGCGGCGCCACGTGGTCCCACCAGCCGCCGTTCTCGTCGAAGGTGATCACCACCAGCATGTTGCTCCACTGCGGCGACTTCTTCAGGTGCTCGACGACGTTGGCCACGTGGGCGTCGCCGGATTCCACGTCCGAGTAGCCGGCGTGCAGGTTGAGGTTCCCTTGCGGCTTGTAGAAGGTCACCGCAGGCAGCTTGCCGGCCACCGCGTCAGCCAGGAATTTGTTCGAGATCGGGCTGTCGCCCAGGCCGCCGTCGCGCAGGTGCTCGGTCCGTTCGGCGCTGCCGGGCGCGAAACTCTTGAAGTAGTTGAAGGGCTGATGGTGGTACTGGAAGTTGGGCTTCTCGCCGCCGCCGCGCGCGTCCAGGGCGGCCTGCCAGGCGCCGCCATACCAGGCCCAGCTCACTTTTTTACGCGACAGCAGGTCGCCGATGGTGTCGTAGGTCTGGGGCGGCAGGGTGGCGGCGTCCTTGGGATCGGCGTGCAGCGGATCGCCGTCGTAGGCCGGCCTGATGTAGCTGGGCTGGTAGGGCGGGGCCATGGTGTTGACCGCATAGCCGTCCGGCGTGATGGCGCCATCGTTGACGAAGTGCGGGCGGCCGTCCAGCGCCGAGGCCGGGCTGTCCTTGGCCACGGCCAGGCGGTAGCCGGTGGGGCCGTCCTCCAGCACCGCGATCTTTTTCTTGGCCGCGGTGTCCTTGGCGTTGAAGTATTCCGGCGTGCGGCCCGAGATCAGGAACTGGTGGTTGAGGTAGGAGCCGCCGAAGGCCGCCATGAAGAAGTTGTCGCACAGGGTGAACTGCTCGGCGATCTTCCACATGCCCAGGTTCTTGTTCGATTCGCCGTAATAGCCCATCACCATGCCACCGGTGTTGCCCCAGGCGGCGAAGCCATCGTTCTTGCCGCCGTTGATCTGCATCTGGTTGTGATAGAACAGATGCCACAGGTCGCGCGTGATGACGGCTTCCGGCAGCGGCTTGCCATCCTTGTCGGCCAGCTTGAAGGGGGCGTTGGGCAAGTCCTGGATATCGTCTTCCTTGATGATGTACTGCTTGCCGCCGATGTTCTGGCTGTTCGGCACCATGCCGCCCCAGATCTTGGGCAGCTTGGGCAGCACCGAACCGTCGCGGTCCTTCTGGGCGGCGGCGCTGGCCGGCACGGCCGACAGCGGCGACTGGGTGCCGGGGAAATTGGCGAACAGGTTGTTGAAGCTGCGGTTTTCCAGGTAGATCACGACCACGGTCTTGATGTTGGCCTTGAGCTTGGCGTCCAGCGAGCTGCCGGCGGCGACCTTCTTGCCGGGCGCGGCCTCGGCCACCCGGGGCAGGGTGGCGGCCACGCCGGCGGCGGTGGCGGCCTGGAAGATGCGGCGGCGCGCGGGATTGGCCGGCAAGTCCTGGTTGATGGCCGGGTCGCCGGCTGGCTGCTGTTGATCCTTCACGCGCTTCTCCTCTGCAATGGTTTCAGGCAAAGGCCGATTGTGACATCTTGCCGCTCATGTGAAAAGCGGGGTGGATGAAAATTCCGGGCGGCGGTCTGAACGCAGACCGTGCCGCAAAACAAAAAGCCGCTGATTCCTGATGAGAATCAACGGCTTGCGTATCTGGTTGCGGGGACAGGATTTGAACCTGTGACCTTCGGGTTATGAGCCCGACGAGCTGCCAGACTGCTCCACCCCGCGTCTGAGGCACGTATTATATACAGCTTTGCCGCATTCCGCAAGGACGGCTGAGATCAACCCGCCGCGCCCAGGCGCCAAAGAGACGTCACCTCGGCCGCACGCGCCGCGTGCAGGGGATCGCTGGCGTCGGCCGCCTTGCCGTGCAGCGGCTTGACGTCCTGCCGGCCCAGCACCTTCAGTCCGGCGGCTTCTATCCAGCCCAGCAGCTGTTCGCGCGGGCGCAGGCCCAGGTGCTCGGCCAGGTCGGACAAGACCAGCCAGCCCTCGCCGCCGGGCGACAGGTGGGCCGCCAGCCCGTCCAGGAAGCCGCGCAGCATGCGGCTGTCCGGGTCATACACGGCGTATTCGATGGCGGAACTGGGCCGCGCCGGCACCCAGGGCGGATTGCACACCACCAGCGGCGCGCGGCCCTCGGGGAACAGGTCGGCCTTGATGACCTCGACCTGGTCGTCCAGCCCCAGGCGCGCCATGTTCTCGCGCGCGCAGCCCAGGGCGCGCTGGTCCTGGTCGGTGGCGGTCACGCGCAGGCCGCGCCGCGCCAGCACCGCCGACAACACGCCGGTGCCGACGCCGATATCGAAGGCCTCTTTGGCGCCCTTGGGCAGCGGCGTATCGGCCACCAGCTGCACATACTCGCCGCGCACCGGCGAGAACACCCCGTACCAGGGATGGATGCGGGCGCCCAGCGCCGCGATCTCGACCCCGGTGCGGCGCCATTCATGGGCCCCGATCAATCCCAGCAGTTCGCGCAGCGAGGCCACGAACGCGTGTTCGCCACGTCCGTAGGCCTCGTTGCAAGCCAGCTTGACGTCCGGCGCGCGCCGCAGCGGGATGCTGTAATCGGCCTCGAACGGGATCAGCAGCATGGCCAGGGTGCGGGCCCGCTGTGATTGCGCCTGGCGGTGCAGGTGGAAGGCTTCGGTGGGCGTGGCCGGCGCCTTGGCGGGTTTGGTCTTGCGGGCGCCCTTGCCGTGCTTGTGGTCGGCGCGGCGCGCCAGCGCCTGCAGCAGCTGCCGCGCATTCTGGAAGTCGCCGCGCCACAGCAGGGCCGTGCCTTCGCAGGCCAGGCGGTAGGCCTGGTCGGCATTGGTGCGGTCGTCGGCGATGAGGACCCGCTTGGGCGGCGGCAGGCCGCTCTCGGAACGCCAGCGGGCCGTGTGCTGGGCGCCGTTTTCCTCCCACTGGATGAGCGGGAAGTCGGCGGTGGTGGTTTCTGGCATGGCGTGTGTGTTCGGCAGTGGAAGTAATGACAACGCCGCCGGTGCGCAGGCATCCGGCGGCGTGTTCGGTGATGCGCCTATTATACTGGGCTGATGACCCCGGGGAAGGCCACCCTCGCGGGCAGGCCGCGACGCAGGCACGCGGCCTGCCCCTTGGCACCCCTGCTGCGCGGCGTCAGGAAGCGGCGGGGGGCTGGCCGCCATTGGCGGCCTGGCCGGCCTGGGCTGCCGGCGCGGTGCCGCTAACGGTGGTGCTTTCCACCGGCGCCGCCGCGACCGCGCCGGCCGGACCGCCGGGCGTGACGCCATAGGCATCGTTGACCGCCTTGGACTGGTCGGCGGCAGGCGCCTCGTAGGTATCCTTGTCCTTGCTGTCGACCAGGTTGAGCAGGCGCAGCGACAGGTTGCGCAGGGCGCCGCGGTCCAAGCTGTTGCCATCCGTAGTGCCGCCTTGCCGGTCCGAGACGATGGATTGCAGATCGCGCCCGATCAGCTTGAACAGGTCCGACAGCGTGCCCGGGAAGTCGATGTTCGGCACCTGCACGGTGGGCAGGTCGTTGGTTGATACCGGCTTGCCGCTGGCTGCATCGCCGGCTCCATCCAGCGCATCGGAGCCGCTGCTGGTCTGGGCCGCGCCGGCCGTCAGCTCGTAGCTGTATTTGACTTCGATCTCGAAGTCGAACTTGCGGCCGTCGGCGGTGGTAATGGTGCCCTTGCCGATGAAGTGGGAGCTGTCGGCGAGGCGGAAGGCGGCGGCGTCGGTCACGCCGCTGGCGTCCTCGCTGTGCAGGGCGCCTATGCCGAAGCTCGATTGCGCCTCCAGGCTGGCCGAGTCGAAATCGATATTGGCGCCGTCGCCGAACAGGTTCTGGGCGAAGCTGTTCATCAGGCTCTGGGCGTAATCGATGGTGTCGTTGCCCACCGACTCCAGGCGCTGCTGCAGGTCCAGCGCGCCGCTGGACAGCGAGGTGGGCGTGGACGACACGCTGCCCTGCGCCTGGCGCGTGGCGGCTGCCGTGTTCTTGCCGTCGTCCTGCGCCGCCGTATTGTTCAGCAGCGAGTTGGGCAGGTAGCGGTTGGCGAGGGATGAAATGCTAGACATGGCGGTTCCGTTCATTATCACTACTGCAGGCAGCTTAGCAAGCTACAACGGCATCCGCGCCGGATACTTGAGCCGCAATGCTTAATGGTGATGGTGCCAGTCGCCGATCGGAGACGCCAGGTAGGACTGGACGGCGTCCGCCTGGCCGGTGGCGTGGCGCTTGATCTCGCCGCACTTGCAGATGCCCTGGTAGGGCTGGATGTGCGAGCAGGCCGAGACTTTCTGCAACTGGAGCTGGAGCGGCTTGCCGCAGCCGTCGCATTTAAAGGTCAGGAAACGTGGTGCTTTGGACATGATTTCAAACGATGTAAAACCCAAAACCCGATTTTAACATTCACGCGTAGATGTCGAGCACGGGCGGCACCAGCGGTGCGGTGTTGTAGGCTTGCCGCAGCCGGCCGCCGTCCACGGACTGGCGCTGGCGTTCGGCCAGTTCGGCGCGGGCCTGCTGTTCCATCTGCTGGGCCTGGGCAGCGACGGCGCGGTCGGCGTCCGAGGGCTGGGCCGGGGCCAGGGCGGCGGCCTGCATTGCGCGCGCCCGTTCCACTGTTTCCTCCGGCGTGGCGCCGGGCGAGGTATCGATCTGCACTTCGCCGCCGACGGCGTAATTGACGCCGTTCGGGCCGCGCTGGTAGGTGTAGGTGGGGCCGGACAGCGCCAGGCCGCCGGCCGCCGCCATGTGGGCCTGTTCGTGCTGGCGCACTTCCGTATCGCGCGACTTGAGCTTGTCCAGCAGGACCAGGTCGTCCCGGGACAGTGCGGTGTCTGCGGCGGCCTGGCGCGCCGGCGTGGCCGGTTGCGCGGCCGCGGCGTACCCCGATGCCGATGGAATGGCGGCGATGCTCATGGTGGCTGAATGATAGCAAATTTATAGCATTTGCTTGCAGTCAGTCAGCCGGATGGTGTGGTTCTTACTGCACGCTGACCGTGCTGCGGCCCCCGGCCGAGGGCTGGACCAGGATCTTGGTGGCGATACGCTCCGTCATTTCCTGCACGTGCGAGATCACGCCGACCTTGCGGCCCATCGATTGCAGGCCGTCCAGCGCATCCATGGCCACGCGCAGGGTGTCGGCATCCAGGCTGCCGAAGCCTTCGTCGATGAACAGCGACTCCACCTTGACCCGGTTGGACGACAGCGACGCCAGGCCCAGGGCCAGGGCCAGCGACACCAGGAAGGATTCGCCGCCGGACAGCGAGTGCACCGAGCGCATTTCGTTACCCATGTCCTGGTCGCGCACCAGCAGGGCCAGCGATGGATTCGAGGGGTGGACGATGCGCTCCAGCCGGTAGCGCCGCGCCAGCTGCGCCAGGTGTGCGTTGGCGTAGCCGAGCAGCACGTCCAGTGTGTACTGCTGGGCGTAGTTGCGGAATTTCTTGCCATCGGCCGAACCGATCAAGTCGCTCATGCGCGCCCAGCGCTGCTCGATGGCTTCCTGGCGCGCGATCTCGGCCAGCATGGCGCTGGCGCGCTGGCGCTTGGCGTCGTCCTGGGCCAGCGCCAGGCGCAGGGCCGTTGCCTGGTCATGTGCCGCGCGGCGTTCGGAGGCCAAGGCGTTCAGTGCGTGTGCCAGGCGGGCCAGGGCGGCGGACGAGGACTCGGCCGCCGGCGGCGCGGACCGGCCTTCGGCCTCTCCATCCTGGCTGGCCGCTGCGGCGTCCGATGGCTGGTCGCGGCCCGGCAGGCTGGTGTCACCGGCGGCTTGCCCGCTTGCGGGCGCTGCGGCCTGGGCGCCGGGAGCGCTGGATGGCGGCGCGGCGGCGCGGTGCTGCTCCAGCTGGCGCTGGCGCTCCGCCAGCACGGTGGCGGCGCTGGCGGCGGCGCGTTCCAGCGCCTGCAGCGCGGCGCGCTCGGCGTCCACGTCCTCCTGCGGACGCAGGAGCAGTTCGCGCAGGTGCGCCATGTCGCGCAGGCCGGCGACGGGCTGGCGCTGCTGAAAGTCTTCCAGCCAGTCCGCCAGCCGCTGCGCCGCCGTGTGCGCAGCCTGGTGCAGGGTTTGCTGGCGGGAGTGGGCCTGCACCAGCGCTTCCTCGGCGCGGGCGCGGCGCTGGGCCGCGTCCTGGCCCGCCAGCTGCGACTGCTCCAGCTGCGAGCGCGCCGCCGCGATGGCGCCATCCAGCGCCGCCTCCACGTTGCGCACCTCCTTGCCGCCCCATAGCTGCATGCGCTGTTCCTGGGCGGCGGCCAGGGCCTGGTCGGCCGCCGTGTATGCGGCCTGCACAGACTGGCCATCGTGCACGGTCCTGGACCAGGCCTCTTCCAGCGCCTTGAGTTCGATGGCGATGGCGGCCAACTGCTGGGCGCGCTCGTCGTGGCCGCTGCGCTGCGCCGTCCACTGGCGGCTCTCGGCCTGGCGCGCCTCGTAGAAGCGCGCCGGTCCGGTGCGCCAATCCTCTTTCCACTCATCGGACGGCAGGTCGGAGCCGCTGAAGGCCGGGTCCAGGTCGGACAGCAGGGCGCCCAGCTGCAGCGCCACCTCGATGCGCTGCCCGTCCAGCGCCGTGTGCTCGGCCTCGGCCTGGGCCAGCGCGGTGCGGGCCTGCGCCGCCACCTCCTGCAGGCGCGCATGTTCGGCCGCGACCCGGTCACAGGCCTGCTGCGCCTGATCGCGCGCCGCCTGGGCCGCGCGCAGCGCGTGCTCCTGCCGCTCCAGCTCCTGCAGCAGGGCGCGGGCCTCGGCCAGCTGCGATTCCAGCCATGCGCCGCGCTGTTCCGGCGGCGCCGATGCGGCCAGCGCGTGCCCGTCCCAGGCCTCCTGCAGACGCTGCAGCGCAGGCGCCTGCGCGCGCGCCTCGACCGCATTGGCGCCCAGCTGCTCCAGGCAGGATTGCATGGTGGCGCGCAGACCGGCCTGGCGTTCCACGTTCTGCTCCAGCTGGCGGCGGCAGCGCAGCACCTCGCCCTGCAAGCCCTGCAGCATGGCCTGCAGCGCGCCATCGTCGTGGCGGTAGGGATGCTCGGTGGCGCCGCACACGGGGCAGGGCGTGTGGTCTTCCAGCGCGGCGCGCAGGGTTTCCACATTTTCCGCGCAAGCCGCCTGCGCCAGCCGCAGCGAGCGCTCGGCCTGCTCGAAGGCCGCCATGATGAGGGGATTTTCCTGCTTGGCCTGCTCCAGCTGGGCTTCGGCGGCGGCGCGCGACTGCGACAACTGCGCCTCCTGCGCCGCCAGCTGGCGGCTGCGCGCCTGGCGCGCGTCCAGGTCCAGCCAGATCTTCTCGGCCCCGGCCAGCAGGTCGCGGCGCTGCTCCAGGGCGCGGCGCGATTGCTGCATCTGCTCCGGCGCGAACGAGGACAGGGTGCGTACCGCTTCCTGCCGGCGCGCTTCCAGCGCCTGCAGCTGCGCGGCGCTGGACTCCAGTTTATTGCGCGCCCCTGACTCCTCGTCGCGCAGGGCCTGGGCCCCGCGCTGCGTGCGCGCCAGGGCCAGCGACAACTTCTCGGCCTGCGCCGCCGCCTGCCCGGCCTGCATGAACAGCACTTCCCAGCGCGGCCACGATTGCGCCAGGGTTTGCCAGTGACGGTGCCGTTCCAGCCAGGCGGTGCTGGCGTCCTGGGTGGCGGCCAGCCTGCGCTGTTCCGACTGTTTTTCCTGCAAGGCGCCGCGTGCGGCCGCCTCTACCCGCTCGGCCTGCTCGCGCGCCGCGCTGGCCTGGCGGTGCGCCGGCAGCATGGCTTCGATGCGTGCGTCCAGCGCCTTGGCCTGGTCCAGCAGCGGCGCGCTGTCGCGGCGCGCCTGTTCGTCGCCCTGCAGGCGCTGGCCGGCCGCCTGCACCGCCAGCGCCGCATTGCGCTGCGCGGCTTCGGCCTGCTCCAGCGCGGCGGCGCCGGACGTCAGGGCGTGTTCGGCGGCGACGATCTCGGCCGCGATGCGTTCGATGTCGGCCGCCAGGGCGCGTGCCGGCTGCACCGCATCGCCCAGTTCCAGCGCGGCGCGGCGCGGCGCGGCCCGCTCCAGGTCCTGGCGCCGCGCCTGGCAGGCCGCCTGCGCCTGTTCGATGTCCGCCTCCAGTTTCTGGCTGTGCTGGTGCCAGCGCAGTTCCTGCTCCAGCAGCGTTTTCTGCTGGTCGAGCTGGCGCAACACGCCGTCGGCTGCCGCGCAATCGGCTTCCGCCTGCGCGCGCTGCGCGCCGCTGAGCGGCTTCTGGTCTGCCAGGCGGCCGTTCAGGCGCTGCAGTTCGGCCTGCTCCTTCCTGGCCCGCTCGTAGGCGCGCACCGAGATCTCGCTGTACACGGTGCTGCCGGTCAGCGTCTCCAGCAATTCGCCGCGCTCGTTGTCCTCGGCCTTGAGAAAAGCGGAAAACTCGTTCTGCGCCAGCAGCACGGCGCGCGTGAACTGTTCGAACGACAGGCCGATGCGCTTCTCGATCTCGGCCTTGACTTCGGTCTTGGTGGCGCCCACCGGTTGCAGCGCCGGCAGCACATGCAGGCTCATGGCGGTGGGCTGCAGCGCGCCCTCGGCGCGGGTGCGCGAACGGCGCACGCTCCAGCGGGCCCGGTAGCGGGCGCCGTCGCCGCCGACGAAATCGACTTCGGCATAGCCCTCGGCGGCGCCGCGCCGCAGCAGGTTGCGGGTGTCGCCGGTACTCACGGTGTCGCTGCCGACGTCGGGCAGGGCGCTGCGGCCGATGGCGCGCAAGAGACGCGGGGTGTCGTCGTACAACGCCAGGCACAGGGCGTCCAGCAGCGTGCTCTTGCCGGCCCCGGTCGGGCCGCTGATGGCGAACAGGCCGGACGAGGCCAGCGGCTCCTGCTCGAAGTCCACGCTGAATTCACCGGCCAGCGACGCCAGGTTCTTGCCACCTATTTTCAGTATCTTCATGGGGAATGCGGGACAGTGGTTCAGGCGCCGGGCAGCATCAGTTCGGCAAAGGCGGACAGCTGGTCGGGCGGCGCTTCGGCGCCGAATTTGTGCCGGTAGAGCTGGCGGAAGATATCGTCCGGTTTCAGGCGTGCCAGCTGGTCCAGCGTCATCACCTCCTGCTCCAGGGCGCCGGCGCGCGGTGCGCTGGACGTTTCTATCTTGGCCAGCCGTACCGGTTTGCCTTCCAGCGCCGCCTCGACGCGCGTGCGCAGGCCCGGTTCCGGCCCTTCCAGGCGTACCCGCACTTCCAGGAAGGGCTGCTGGTGGGCGTCCAGCAGCGGCAGCTCCAGCGCGGCCAGCTCCTCCAGCACCTGGGCCAGCGGCGCCGGGCGGGCCGGCACGCGCAGCAGTTCCACCGCGCGCGGCACCGGAATCGCCGCCACTTCCCTCAGCCGCTCGCCATCGAGATCGATGCGCAGCACCTGGTGCTGGTAGCCGGTTTCCGCGAACGACAGCGGGATCGGGCTGCCGCAATAGCGTATGTGCTGCTGCTGGCCGACCGCCTGCGCCAGGTGCAGATGGCCCAGGGCGGCGTAGGCGATGGCCGGGTCGAAGATCCCGGCCGGCAGCATCTCGGTGCCGCCGATCACGATGCGGCGCTCGGAATCCTGCGACATCTGTCCGCCCACCATGTGGCAATGGCCCATGGCGACGATGGCCTGGCCCGGTTCGCGCCGCGCCAGCGCCAGTTCCAGCGCCTGGCGGTACAGGGTGGCGATGCCGGCCAGGTAGGGATCGGGACCGCCATCCTCACCGCCGGCGGCGGTGCGCGGCACGTCGCCGGGGCGCAGGAAGGGCACGGCCAGGCACCAGGCCCGCACCGCGCCGTCGGCGCCATGCAGCGGCAGCACCAGCTGTTCCAGGTCGATCTCGCCATCGGCGCGGCGCTGGGCGCTGCCCACCACGCGGGTACCGTGCGCCTCCAGCAGCGGTCCGGGCGCTTCCAGCCGTCCCGGCGAATCGTGGTTGCCGGCGATGGCGACCAAATTCAGGTGCGGCGCCAGCTCGCGCGCCCGGCGCAGGAAGCTGTACAGCTGCTTCTGGGCGGCGGCGGAGGGGTTGGCGTTGTCGAAAATATCACCGGCGATCAGCAGTGCGTCGGCCCGTTCGGCCACGATGGTGTCCAGCAGCCAGTCCAGGAAGCGCTGGTGCTCGTAGTGACGCTCGAAATTATGCAGGGACAGGCCCAGGTGCCAGTCGGAGGTGTGCAGCAGACGCATGGAGGAAAAACCTGAAACAGCGGAGAAAGCGCTCAATATAGCCTAAGTAGCCACATCCGGGCTCGGATCTGCGTCAAATCCATGCCGCTCATGCCGCGTCGACGCGCGCGGGCAGCACTGGTCCGGCGCGGAAGGTGTCGCGGCCGGCCTGCTTGGCTTCGTACAGCAGCACGTCGGCGCGGTTGAGCAGCTCGGCCGGAGTCAGTTCCTCGCCGTGGTAATAGGCCATGCCTATGCTGGCCGAGATGTCCACCACCTTGCCATCGAGGTCGAAGGGCGCGCGCATGGCCTGCACGATCTTGGCCGCCAGCCCGTCCGCATCCTGGTGGCGGTGCAGCTGCTCCAGGATGATGGTGAATTCGTCGCCGCCCAGGCGGGCGATGGTGTCGCTGGCGCGCACGGCGTGCGCCAGGCGCAGGGAAAAGGCCTTGAGCAGGGCGTCGCCCACGCTATGGCCGTAGGTATCGTTGACCGGCTTGAAACGGTCGATGTCCATGTACATCACGGCCATCATGCCGCCCTGCGCGCGGCAGGACTGCATGCTGTCGGTGAGCTTTTGCAGGAAGCCGGCGCGGTTGGTGAGCCCGGTCAGGGCGTCGACCTGGGACAGCTTGAGCAGGCGCTGCTTCTCGCGCTTCTGGCTGGTGATATCCTGGCGCATGACGTGGAAGCCGATCACGTCCAGTCCTTCCTGGTCCATCTGCGGGATGTAGGCCACCTCGAAGTAGCGTTCCAGCAGCCCGCTGTCGTCCTGCTCCTCGAAGTCCAGGGTTTCGCCGGCCAGCGCGCGTTCGATATACGGTTGCAGGAAGGCGTAGCGCTCCGGGCCCACCGTCTCCAGCACGCTCTTGCCCAGCACCTCGCTGCCGCTGCGGTTGAATTCGCGCTCGTAGGCCACGTTGTGGAAGCGGTAGACCTGTTCCTCGTCGATGTAGGCCACCATGGCCGGCAGGCTGTCGGCAATGGTGCGCAGGCGCGCCTCGCTTTCGCCCAGCGCGATTACCGACTTGCGGAGATGGGTGATGTCGTCCACCGTGCCGACATAGCCGATGGCCTTGCCGTCCACCACCATGGGCGCGATCTTGAAGGCGATCCACAGCAGGGTGCCGTCCGGATGCACGCAGCGCACCGTGTCGCGCTGCGGCTGGCCGCTGTCCACCAGCTGCTTCAGGGCCGCCTGCAGCTGCGGCCTGTCGTTGGGATGCACGGCGCGTATCCAGGCGTCGCCCAGCGCCTCCTCGCGGGTCAGACCGGTCACGGCTTCGAAGGTGCGGTTGACATAGGTGCAATGGCCGTCCGGATCGGCATGGATCAGTCCCAGCGGCGAGGCGTCGTTGACGGCGGTGAGTTCGGCCTGGCTGCGCCGCAGGCGGCGGTGCTGCTGCGTCAGCAGGCCGATAAAGCCCAGCATCAGCAGCGAAGCCACCGTCACCGCGCCGTAGTACATGCGGCGCTGGCGCTCGAAGCGGGCCATGGCGGTGTGCGCCGGGATGCCCACCACCGCCATCAGCGTATAGCGCGCGATGTCGCTGTAGCTGTAGATGCGCGGCACCTGGTCCAAGGGCTGGCTGGGCACCAGTTCATCGGCAAACGCGCCCGTCGCCGATGGCGGCCGATACAGGTCCAGGGTGTCGCTGATGACCAGCTGCTCGTTGACGCGGCCCACCGCCAGCGCGTTGTCGCGGCTGAGCAGCAGCAGGGCGCCGTCGTCGTCCAGGCTGATGCGGTCGTAGTCGTCGACAAAATAGGCGGGATCGACCTGGATCACGATCACGCCGGCAAAGGCGCCATCCGGTCCGTTCAGGCGGCGCGACAGCTGAATCTGCCATTTTTTCGTGCGCGGCTCGACCACCGGCATGGACACCACCGGCATGTCCTCGTTGGCGGCGGCATGGGTCTTGAAATACGCCATGCCGCCCTGGTCGGGCGCGAACCAGCCGTTCATGCTGTCGCGCAGCCTGCCATCCGGTCCTACCAGGGCCAGCGGCAGCGCCAGCTTGGACGGCAGCAGGGAATCGAGCAGCCCGTTCCTGCGTGCAAATTCGGCCAGCGTCAGGCGTCCGCCGCCGGCTTCGTACTGGATCTTGAACAGCTGGGTGGCGTGCTCGGTCTGGCGCAGCAGGTGGTTGGTGTGCTCGCCCAGCGTGCGCGCCAGCGTGCGGCTCTGCAGCACCGCGTCGGCGTGGGCGCTGGCGCGTTCCTGGCCGACCTGGTAGATCACGGCCGCCCACATGGTGGCCAGCAGCACCAGCACGAAGGAGGGCAGCAGTATCGCGCGATACAGTTGGCGGAGGAAAGCGAGGCTGGACCCGGTCCGATTCATTGGTTATATTCTGCACGGAAAGATCCGGTTTGGACAGGAAAGCACGGGCCGGTGTCGCAAAAAACACAGGCAATGTTGACCGCTCTTTATTAGAATAGGCGCTCTCATTCCAGGATCGCCGATTTGACCGCATCGATACTCAGCCCGTCTGCCGCGCCGGAGCAGGCATGATCTTGCCCGCCGCCCCCGCCAGCCTGCTGGATGGCGCTGGCCGCCCGCTGCTGGGCCGCTACGCCGGCCACACCGGTCCGCTGGACTGGTCGCAGCTGGCGCCGCCGTTCCGCCGCGGCCCGCTGTGGCGCCGCTTCCACCACAAGCGCTGGCATTACGTGGCCCTGTACACCGAGCGCGTGTTCTGCGCCGTGGCCATCGTCGACCTGGGCTGGGCCAGCACCGCCTTCGCCTACGCCTTCGAGCGCAGCGATGGCGACATGCTGACCAATTTTTCCGAGGACGGCGTGCCGCTGCTGTCGGCCCGGGTGGCCGACCAGGCGCGCGGCGCCAGCCACTTCCGCACCCGCCGCTGCACCATCGAGATCGCGCCGGAAGGCGCCGGCCAGCGCCTGGCCGTGCGCAGCGACTACCTGGAAATCGACGCCCTGCTCGGTCCCGGCGCGGCGCCGCCGCTGCTGGCCTGCGGGCCGGTGCAGGGCGGCTCGGTGCACGCCACCCAGAAGACGGGCGGCCTGCCGCTGCTGGGCGGCGCGGTGCGCACCTACCGCGATGAATTCGCGCTGGCCGGCGGCGTGGCCAGCGTGGATTATTCCAACGGCCTGCTGGCGCGCCGCACGGCCTGGCGCTGGGCCTCGGCGCACAACCTGGAACTGGGCTTCAACCTGCAGGCCGGCTATTTCGGCGCGCACGAAAACGCGCTGTGGCTGGACGGCCAGGTGCACGCACTGGGACCGGCCCACTTCCTGTACGATGTGAAGGATCCGGTGGCGCGCTGGCACATCTTCACCGAGGACGACCAGCTCGACCTGTATTTCACGCCGGAAGGCGCACGGCGCGAGCAGCGCAGGCTGCCGTTCGCCTCCAGCCGCTACGTGCAGCCGCTGGGCACCTTCAGCGGCTGGGTGCGCAGTGGACCGGACCAGCCGAAACGCATCATCAGCCAGCTGCCCGGTGTGACCGAGGATCACGCCGCGCGCTGGTAGCCACCGCCACGGAGGGACGGATGAGCATCACCCACATGGAGCGCCTGTTCTGTCCCGCCTCGGTGGCCGTGGTCGGCGCCTCGGACAAGCCGCAGCGCATCGGCACCCGGGTGCTGGCCAACCTGGCCGGCGGCGGCTACGGCGGCGCCATCTGGCCCGTCAATCCCAAGTACCAGCGCCTGCTGGACCTGCCGTGCTACCCACGGGTGGCGGCGCTGCCGGATGCGCCCGACCTGGCTATCCTGTGCACGCCGCCCGACACCATCCCCGGCCTGGTGGCCGAGCTGGGTGCGCGCGGCACCCGCGCCGCCATCGTCATGACAGCCGGGCTAGCGGCGCGCCAGGCCGGCGGTGGACGCAGCCTGCAGCAGGCCATGCTGGGCGCGGCCAGGCCGCACCAGCTGCGCATCCTCGGTCCCGGCAGCGTCGGCCTGCTGACGCCGGCACTGGGCTTGAACGCCAGCTTCAACCACCTGGGCGCCGCGCCCGGCAAGCTGGCCTTCGTGTCGCAGTCGGGCGCCCTGGGCGCGGCCGTGCTGGACTGGGCCAGCCTGCGCGGCATCGGTTTTTCCAGCGTGTGCGCGCTGGGCGACATGGCCGACATCGATGTGGGCGACGTGCTCGACTACCTGGCCGCCGATACCGATACCGCCGCCATCCTGCTGTGCCTGGAGCAGATCAGCTGCGCGCGCAAGTTCATGTCGGCGGGGAGGGTGGCGGCGCGCGGCAAGCCGGTCATCGTTCTGAAGGTGGGGCGCGACCCGTCCGCCGACGCCGAGCAGGTGTTCGATGCTGCGTTGCGGCGCGCCGGCATGCTGCGCGTGTACTCCACCGAAGACCTGTTCGACGCTGTCGAAACCCTGGCCCACCAGCGCGGCCAGCGCGGCGAACGCCTGGCGCTGCTGACCAACGGCGGCGGCTTGAGCCGGCTGGCCGCCGACGCCCTGCGCGACGGCGGCGCGCTGCTGGCGCAGCTGTCGCCCGATACCGCCGCCCGCCTGCGCCGCGCCGGCGCGGCCGATACCAATCCGGTCGACCTGCTGGCCGATACGCCGGTCGAACGCTACGCCGCCGCCGCCGCCGCCCTGCTGGCCGAGCCGCAGACGGACGCCCTGCTGTTCCTGCACGCGCCCACGGCCATGGTGGAGGGCAGGGCAGTTGCGCAGGCGCTGGCGCCGCTGCTGGCGGCGGCGCCGCGCAATGTGCTGTCCTGCTGGCTGGGCGGACGCGCCGCCGCAGGCGCGCGCCAGGTGTTTGCCGAGGCCGGGCTGCCGACCTACGACACGCCGGAAAAAGCCGTGCGCGGCTTCCTGCAGCTGGCGCAATACCGGCGCATCCAGGACTTGCTGATGGAAGTGCCGGGCGCCGTGCCGCTGGCGGCCGCGCCGGAGCGCGCGGCGGCCGCCGCGCTGGTGGAGGCCACCCTGGCGGCGGGCCGGGAACGGCTGGACGACAGCGATACGGCCGCGCTGCTGGCGGCCTATGGCATCACCCTGCAGCCCTGCCTGAAGCCTGCCAGCACGGCGGTGGCGGCGATACGCGTCGTGACCGACCCCGTGTTCGGTCCGGCCATCCATGTGGGCCAGGGCGGCGTGGCCGCCGAGGTGGTGCACGACAGCGTGGCCGGCCTGCCGCCCCTCAACCTGGCGCTGGCGCGCGACATGCTGGGCCGCACCCGCGCCGCGGCCCTGCTGGGCGGCGGGGCCGCCGTGGCCGAGGCCCTGGGCCGGCTGCTGGTGCAGGTGGCCGGGCTGGTGGCCGACATCCCCGGCCTGCATGGCCTGGCGCTGGACCCGGTCCTGGTGCAGGACGGCGTGCTGCGCGTGGGCGGCGCCAGCATGGTGCTGGGTCCGGCCGCGCAGCGCGCGCCGCTGGCCATCCGTCCCTATCCGCAGGAGCAGGAGCAGCAGGTGCAATGGCAGGGCCGGACCCTGCTGCTGCGGCCCATCCGTCCCGAGGACGGGCCGCAGCACCAGGCCTTTTTCCACGCGCTGGACCCGGACGACGTGCGGCTGCGCTTCTTCACCGTCATGCGCGAACTGCCGCCGGCCCAGCTGGCGCGCCTGACGCAAATCGATTACGACCGCGCCATGGCTTTCATTGCCACCCGCCCCGGCGCCAACGGCGTAGCGGAAACCCTGGGCGTGGCGCGGGCCGTGGCGGACGCCGACAATCAGCGCGCTGAATTCGCCATCGTCGTGCGTTCCGACTTGAAAGGACAGGGCTTGGGACGGGTGCTGTTCGAGAAACTCACCAATTATTTCCGCAGCCGGGGCACGGCCGAGATCTGCGGCGAGGCCCTGGCCGAGAACGCCGGCGTGCAGCATCTCATACGCCGATTCGGCGGTGTGGTTTTGCCGCATCCTGAAGCGGGCATGGTGCGCCTCCGCTTGCCTCTCCGATAGCATTCGGCGCGTCCTTGTTATATATTGGAATACCCCGGTGGAGCGCGCCGCTGCCAGGTTCTGCTGCGAGGCGCGTTTGTTCTGCATCAAAGCGTATTTGTCGGAATTCTTTACACTTTTACTTCCCCTTGCCGCTTCAACCACGCGTCAACCACAGTTGGGAGTCAGAATGTTAACCGCCACATATACCCTGGTCGCGCTGTCCGTTGAGCAAGCCAGTGTCCGCATGAGCTTGCAATCATTTCAAAAGTACATGCGCTCCACGCTGATGGAGCAGAACAGCATCACCCTGGGCCAGCTGGAGTACGCCTGCGAAACCCTGAACCGCCTGTACCACGCCTGCCACTGGCGCAAGATCGAGATGTACCTGATCCCGGCCATCCGCCAGGCCACCGAGCGCGCCGACCAGTTGCTCGATGAGCTGGGCCGCCTGAACCAGATGGCGCTGGACGCCATCCGCACCCTGCAGTCGCTGCAGTCGCAATACGGCGCCTTGGCCGACGGCCGCGACCAGCACGTAGGCCGCATCTGCGACAGCATCGAAGCCTTCTGCGCCGCCATGCTGCAGCGCCTGGAAAAGGAAGAGCAGGAGTTGTTCGACGTGGCGCGCCGCGTGATTGGCGGCGAGGCCTGGTTCTCCATCGCCAACCAGCTCATGCTGCATGACAAGCAGGTGGAGGAAGCGCGCCGCGCGCCCCAGCAGCCAGCACACCCGCAGCGGCCCCCGCAGCGCCTCGATGGCGAGTCGGCCTGGGACCGCGCCGGCGGCATCCCGGTGCCCAGCCTGGCCGTGCTGCCCATGGTGCGGCCCGAACCCGACAGCCTGCCGACCGCCGCCCGCCGTCCTGCGCGCCAGACCGCCGCCGCAAAATAAGCACCCGCATGGCGCGCGGCCGGGCAAAACCCGGCCGCTTTGCTATGATGGTGGTTTTAGCCACTCCATAGCTCACCATGTTCGAATTCCTCTTTAAGCGAGCTACCGATACTTCCGCAGTTACCGCCGGCCAGGAGGTCTCCGAACAGGACGCCGCAGCCTCGGCTGCACGCCGCGAACAGCAGGCCGCCTACGCCCGCTCCCTGGCCGGACAGGAACAGGTAGCCGTCGACGTCATCCTCAATAGCGAATTTGCCGGTGTGCGCCTGGCAGCCGCCGAGCACGTGCATTCCCAGCCCCTGCTGGAGCAGGTGCTGCAAGCCATGCGCAATACCGACCGCCGCGTCGCCAAGCTGATGCAGCAGCGCCTGGACGCACTGCGCTACCAGCAGACCGAGCACCAGCGCGCCCAGGCCTGCCTGGAGCAGGCCCGCAAGCTCTTGCAAGATGAGAAACTTACTCCTAATCAAGTAGCCAGCCTGGACCGCCAATGGCAGGTGATAGGGGCCGTGCCCGAGCTGGCCCAGCCGTTCCAGGAAACGCGCGCCGCCCTGGCCGCGCGCCTGGAAGCCCAGGTTGCGCTGCAGCGCAACATCATCGACGCCGTGGCCGCCCTGCGCAAGGACCCCGATCCAGAACACACGCCGGAGCAGGCCGCCGCCGCCCTGGCCGAATTGCAGGCCGCGCACGACGCCTACCTGTCGGCGCCGGAACACGCGGCCTTGCCGCGCCACCTGCTGCAGGACTACGAAGTGGCGCTGCAGCGCCGCCAGGCCGCCGTCGCGGCGCTGGGCGAGCATCAGGCCGCGTTTGCCGCGCGCAGCAGCGCCCTGGCCGACTGGCTGGCCGCCGATCACGCCACCCTGGCGGTGGATGAGCTCAAGCGCACTTGGCAGAGCCTGCCGCGCCTGCCGCAGGGCGAGTTGGCAAGCAAGATGCAAGCCGATTTCCAGTCTCTGCTCAGCCTGCTACAGCCGGCCGCCGCGCCGTCCCAGGAGCGCAAGGCAAAAGGTCCGGGCAAAGCTGACAAGGCGCCCCCCAAGGAAGTGGATAAAAAGTTCATCGAGACCATGGACGCGCTGGAAGCGGCACTGGGCCAGGGCGCCCTGCACGCCGCCGCCGAGCATGACAAATGGCTCAAGGAGCACAAGTCCGGCCGGCTGACGCACGCCCAGGGCGAGCGCCTGAACCAGCTGCGCGCCGAGCTGAAACGCCTGAACGACTGGGCGCGCTGGAGCGGCAATGTGTCGCGCGAGGAGCTGATCAAGGCGGTCGAGGAACTGCCCGCGCAAAAGCAATCGATGAGCGAGCTGGCCAAGAAGGTCGGCAGCATGCGCGACCGCTGGAAGGCGCTGGACGCCACCTCCGGCCATGCGCCGAAAGCCCTGTGGGAGCGCTTCGACGCCGCCTGCACCACCGCCTACGCGCCGGCCGCCGCCCATTTCAAGCAGCTGGCCGAGGAGCGCCACACCAACGCGCTCAAGGCCCAGGCCCTGATCGACGAGACGCGCGCCATGGCGGCCGCCATCGGGCCCGATCCGGACTGGAAGAGCATCGCCGCCGCCGGCCAGCGCCTACGCCAGGTGTGGAGCCGGCTGGGCGCCATGGACCGCAAGGACAAGCGCAAGCTGGACCAGGCCTTCGACCAGGCCATGAACCAGCTGCTGGCGCCCCTGTCCGAGCGCCGCAAGGAGGAGGGCGGCGAGCGCGAACGCCTGATCGCCGAAGTGGGCAAGATCAACCCGTCCGACCGCCACGCGCTGGACCAGCTGCGCCGCCTGCAGGAACAGTGGCAGGCCCACGCCAAGGCGCTGCCGCTGGAGCGCAAGGCTGAGCAAGCCCTGTGGCAGAAATTCCGCGCCGCCTGCGACGCCCTGTTCAACCAGCGCAAGGAAAGCGCGCACGCGGCCGATCACGAGCGCAAGGCCCACCTGCATGCGCGCGAAGCCATCTGCAAGGAAATGGAAAGCGCCACCTTCGAGGGCGAGGACAAGGCCAGGCTGGCCGCCATCGCCAAGCTGCTGCGCGACTCGGCGGCGGCGTGGCACGCCAGCGGCGTGGTGCCGCGCGCGGCCGAGGAACGCATCAGCAAGCGCTACCAGGCCGCCGTGGCCGGGCTGCAGGCCCAGGCCGACGCCATCAAGCGCCGCGCCGGCGCGGCCCAGGCCAACGCCCTGCGCGACAAGCTGCGCCTGGCCCAGGCGCTGGAGCAGGCCATCGTGGCCGGAGAAGAGATCGATGGCGCGGCCTGGGAGGAGCGCTGGAAGGCGCTGCCGCCGTTGGCGCCGGACTACGAGCGCACCCTGCATGGCCGCTTTGCCGCCGGCCTGGCCGGCGCCGCCAAGGACCGCGCCGGCTATGCCGCCACCCTGGAACGTAACCGGCCCAAGCTGCTGGACGAAGTGCTGCGGCTGGAAATCGTGGCTGGCGTGGACAGCGGCGCCGAATTCGCGCGCGACCGTCTCAAGATGCAGGTCGAGGTGCTGCAATCCTCGCTCAAGTCCGGCGTCAAGCCGCTGACCCAGGCCGCCCAGTATTTGCAGCTGTGCGCCATGCCGGCCCTGGCCGACGTCCGCACCGCCAGCCGCATCGAACAGCTGTTCCGCCGCATCGGCGCTACGGAGCGCGGATGAGCGCACGCGCACCGTTCCAGGTCCGCATCCAGGAACAGGATTTCGACCTGAGCGCGGAAGTGGCGCAATTGCGCGCCGCTAACCCCGGCGTGGGCGCTATCGTCACCTTTGTCGGCGCCGTGCGCGACCTGAACGAGGGCGAGGCGGTCGCCGAGATGGAGCTGGAGCACTATCCCGGCATGACCGAGCAGTCCATCGCGGCCATCATGGAGCAGGCCGGCGCGCGCTGGCCCGTGCACGGCGCTTTGGTGATACACCGCGTCGGTCCGCTGAAACCCATGGAGCAGATCGTGCTGGTGGCGGTGACGGCGGCCCACCGGGGCGAGGCGTTCGCGGCTTGCGAATTCATCATCGACTACCTCAAGACCGAGGCGCCGTTCTGGAAAAAGGAGCAGACCCCGTCCGGCGCGCGCTGGGTCGACGCCCGCGTCAGCGATGACGAGGCGCTGCGCAAGTGGCAGGCCTGAACCGGGTCGAACACGCTCCTTGAAAATGTGACGCTGGGCCTTATCTGTAGCTCAAGTTAAATACATTGCATGGAGCATGAAATGCGGCAAGACAAACTCACCACCAAACTGCAGGAAGCCCTGGCCGACGCCCAAAGCCTGGCGGTCGGCAACGACAATCCCTATATCGAACCGGCGCACCTGCTGACGGCCTTGCTGAACCAGGACGATGGCAGCGCGCGTTCGCTGCTGCAGCGGGCCGGCGTCAACGTCGGCGGCCTGACGAAAGCGCTGAGCGGCGCCATCGAGCGCCTGCCCAAGGTGTCCGGCACCGGCGGCAACGTGCAGGTCAGCCGCGAGCTGGTGGCCGTGCTCAACCTGTCCGACAAGGAAGCGCAAAAGCGCAACGACCAGTTCGTGTCCAGCGAAATGGTACTGCTGGCCCTGACCGAGGATAAATCCGAGGCCGGCCGGCTGGCGCGCGAAAACGGCCTGGTGCGCAAGTCGCTGGAAGCGGCCATCGACGCCGTGCGCGGCGGCGCCAAGGTCGATAACCAGGATGCCGAAGGCCAGCGCGAAGCCCTGAAAAAATACACGCTGGACCTGACCGAGCGCGCCCGCGCCGGCAAGCTCGATCCCGTGATCGGCCGCGACGACGAAATCCGGCGCGCCATCCAGGTGCTGCAGCGCCGCACCAAGAACAACCCGGTGCTGATCGGCGAACCGGGCGTGGGCAAGACCGCCATCGTGGAAGGCCTGGCGCAGCGCATCGTGAACAACGAAGTGCCCGATTCCCTCAAGGGCAAGCGCGTGCTGTCGCTGGACATGGCGGCCCTGGTGGCCGGCGCCAAGTTCCGCGGCGAGTTCGAGGAACGCCTGAAAGCCGTGCTCAAGGAACTGGCCATGGACCAGGGCCAGACCATCGTCTTCATCGACGAGATGCACACCATGGTGGGCGCCGGCAAGGCCGATGGCGCCATGGACGCCGGCAACATGCTCAAACCCGCGCTGGCGCGCGGCGAGCTGCATTGCGTGGGCGCCACCACGCTGGACGAGTACCGCAAGTACATCGAGAAGGATCCGGCGCTGGAACGCCGCTTCCAGAAAATCCTGGTCGATGAACCGTCGGTGGAAGCCACCATCGCCATCCTGCGCGGCCTGCAGGATAAATACGAGCTGCACCACCAGGTCGCCATTTCGGACGCCGCCATCATCGCGGCGGCCGAGCTGTCGCATCGCTATATCACCGACCGCTTCCTGCCCGACAAGGCCATCGACCTGATCGACGAGGCGGCGTCCAAGATCAAGATCGAGATCGACTCCAAGCCGGAAGTCATGGACAAGCTGGAACGCCGTTTGATCCAGCTGAAGATCGAGAAGGAAGCCGTGAAAAAGGAAAAGGACGAAGGCTCGCTCAAGCGCCTCGGCCTGATCGACGAGGAAATCGCCAAGCTCACCCGCGAACTGAACGACCTGGAGGAAATCCTCAAGGCCGAAAAGGCGGTGGTGCAGGGCAGCACCCACATCAAGGAAGAGATCGAGGCCATCAAGCTGCAGATGGAGCAGGCCACGCGCGAGAGCAACTGGCAGCGCGTATCCGAGCTGCAGTACGGCCGCCTGCCGGAGCTGGAAGCCCAGCTGCGCCAGGCCGAGGGCCAGCAGCCGGCCAAGGGTGACGCCGCCGCGCTCAAGCCCAAGCTGCTGCGCACCGAGGTCGGCGCCGAGGAAATCGCCGAGGTGGTGTCGCGCGCCACCGGCATCCCGGTGTCGCGCATGATGCAGGGCGAGCGCGACAAGCTGCTGCACATCGAGGACAAGCTGCACGAGCGCGTGGTGGGCCAGGACGAGGCGATTTCCGCCGTGGCCGACGCCATCCGCCGCTCGCGCGCCGGCCTGGCCGATCCGAACCGCCCGTATGGCTCGTTCCTGTTCCTGGGTCCGACCGGCGTGGGCAAGACCGAGCTGACCAAGGCGCTGGCGACCTTCCTGTTCGATACCGAGGAAGCGCTGATACGCATCGACATGAGCGAATTCATGGAGAAGCATTCGGTGGCCCGCCTGATCGGCGCGCCGCCCGGCTACGTGGGCTATGACGAGGGCGGCTACCTGACCGAGGCGGTGCGCCGCAAGCCGTACAGCGTGATCCTGCTGGACGAGGTGGAAAAAGCGCATCCTGACGTGTTCAACGTGCTGCTGCAGGTGCTGGACGACGGCCGCATGACCGATGGCCAGGGCCGCACGGTGGACTTCAAGAACACGGTCATCATCATGACCTCCAACCTGGGTTCGCACAAGATACAGGCCATGGACGAGTCGGATCCGGCCGTGGTGCGGCTGGCCGTGATGGCCGAGGTGCGCAGCCACTTCCGTCCCGAGTTCGTCAACCGCATCGACGAGATCGTCGTGTTCCACGGCCTGGACGAGAAGAACATCGGCGCCATCGCCCGCATCCAGCTGCGCATCCTGGAGCAGCGCCTGGCCAAGCTGGACATCGGCCTGGACATCAGCGACGCCGCCCTGCAGAAGATCGCGGAGGCCGGCTACGATCCGGTGTACGGCGCGCGGCCGCTCAAGCGCGCGGTGCAGCAGCAGATCGAGAATCCGCTGTCCAAGCTGATCCTGCAGGGCCGCTTCGGTCCCAAGGACACCATCAAGGTCGATGCGCGCGACGGCGACCTGGTGTTCGGCTGATCCTTCCCCGGGTCGTTCATTAAGGCCCGGTTAAACGCCCCGCCGGTGATCCTGCCGGCGGGGCGTTTTGCGCTACACTAGCCGGAACGAATGCAGCCCACCGGATGGAGGATACGACTTTGTTTTCTATCGAGCAGATGCAATCCGTGCTGACGGCCTTGCCCGATCCCGTGTTCATTTTGACCCGCAGCGGCCGCTACGCCGCGCTGTACGGCGGCTCCGACCTGCGCTATTACCACGACGGCTCCGGCCTGGTGGGGCGCACCCTGCACGAGGTGCTGGACCAGGAAAAAGCCGACTGGTTCCTGGGGGAGATCCGCCACGCGCTGTCCACCCGCAGCCTGCATGTGGTCGAATACAGCCTGACGGGCGGCGACGTCCAGGGCTTGCCCGACACCGGGCCGCCGCAGGCGATCTGCTTCGAGGGCAGGGTGCAGGCCCTGGAATTCCAGGTGCAGGGCGAGGACGCCGTGCTGTGGGTGGCGTCCAACATCACGGCGCGCAAGGAACTGGAAGCCAAGCTGCGGCTGCAAAGCGAAACCGACAGCCTGACCGGCCTGCCCAACCGGCGCAAGCTGATGGAAGTGCTGGGCAACCACTATGAGCTGTTCAACCGCTACGAGACCCCGGTTTCGCTGCTGATCTTCGACATCGACGACTTCAAGCACATCAACGACGGCTACGGCCACCTGGCCGGCGACCAGGCCATTGTGACGGCGGCCGAGGTGTGCCGCGCCGAGCTGCGCACCACCGACGTGCCGGGCCGCCTGGGCGGCGACGAGTTCGTGGTGCTGATGCCGCACACCCACTGGCAGCAGGCCGTGCCCATAGCCGAGCGGCTGCGGCTGCGCATTGCCGACGCCCTGCGCGCCCTGGGCACGCTGGGGCCGGGCGCCACCATCAGCGGCGGCCTGAGCGAGGTGGCCAGCGGCGACGTCTCCATAGAAACCGTGCTCAGGCGCGCCGACGACGCGCTCTACCAGGCCAAGCGCGATGGCCGTAACCGCATCGTGGTGGCCAAGCCCGTGCCCGCCCAAGCTTATCCCCGCTAGTTCGCCGGGCCGCCGGAGCGCAGGACCGCCTACTCGGTCCGGTCCAGGTTGTGCCTGATCTGGGTGAGCAGTCCCAACAGCTGCTGCTGCTGCTGCGCATTCATGCCGCGCAGGGCCTGGGTATTGAGCAGTTCCGCCTGGTGCTGGGCGGCGGCCTGTATCGCCCGTCCCGCTTCCGTCAGAGACAGCCGCGTGTTGCGCCGGTCCTGCGCATCGGCCTCGCCCTGCAGCAGGCCGCGCTCGCGCAGGGCCGTGATCAGGCGCGCCAGCTGGGCCTTGTCGCGGCCGCTATGGCGCGCCAGGTCGCTCTGGGTGCTGGCCGGATGGCGCTCGAAAAAGCCCAGCACCTTGGCTTCCATATGGGTCAGGTCATGTGGGCCATCGCGCAGGGCCTGGAATTGCTGCGAACGGTACTGGTGCATGATCGTATGGATCAGTTCCAGCACGGTATCCTCACGGGGTGTGTGGGAATGGTTGACATTGTCATTCGACTGGTGGATGATGGGTGACATTGTCAATCAACTGTAAAGATAAAGTCATGAGTATAGACTCTCCTGTCAGCCGTGTGCAGCGGGTGCGCCACGAGCTCAAGATCCGTAACGTGGAAGTGTTGCGCGTGCGGCCCATAGGCCTGCATTTCGTCGCCGTCACCTTTGGCGGCGAAGCGCTCAAGGGCTTCATCAGCGCCTCTTTCGACGACCACGTCAAATTCATCCTCGGCGACGGTCCGGACGCCGTCAAGCGCGACTACACGCCGCGCAGCTTCGACCCGGTGGCGGGGGAGCTGGTGATCGAGTTCGCCCTGCATGGCGACGGTCCCTGCGCGGCCGGGGCGGCCCAAGCCGCGCCCGGACAGCGCGTCACCATAGGCGGGCCGCGCGGCTCCCTCATCATTCCGGTCGATTATGACTGGCACCTGCTGGTGGCCGATGAAACCGGCCTGCCGGCCATCTCGCGCCGCCTGGAGGAACTGCCGGCCGGCGCCGCGGCCATCGTCATCGCCAAGGCGGAGCAGGAGGCCGACCGGCGCCAGTTCGCGGGCGAGGCCGATGCGCGGGTACGCTGGGTGTCCAGCGACGCCGAACTGCTGGCCGCCGTGCAGGCGCTGTCGCTGCCGCCGGGCGAAGGCTATGCATGGTGCGCCGGCGAGGCCGCCACCATGGCCGCCGTGCGCGGCGAACTGGTGAGCGCCAAGGGCCTGGGCAAGCACCAGATCCGCGCCGCCGCCTACTGGAAGAAGGGCGGCAGCGGCTTCCACGAAAACCTTGAAGGCTAGGTTTGGTCTCATCATGGCGTTGTCGTCATCGTGGTGGAAACCACATCATGCCATCACTGCCGGGGTTTTTAGAGGTGCTCTATCGTTATGCGAAAAACGCGGACGGCGAGCAGCCGAACGTCTTCTTGAACATGGCGGAAAAGGCCGACTGGCTGGCATAGCCCAGCGCGTGCGCCACCTGCGACAGCGGCGTGCCGCGTGCGATCATGGGGGCGGCATGCGCCAGCCGCACCTGCTGGCGCCATTGCACGAAGCCCATGCCCAGCTCGCGCTCGAACAGGCGCGCCAGGGTGCGCTCCGAAGCGCCCACCTGCTGCGACCAGTCGCGCAGGCTCAGCTCCGCGCCGGGATCGGCCATCAAGGCCACGCACAGGGCTTTCAGGCGCTTGTCGGCCGGCAGCGGCACGCGCAGTGGACGTGTCTGGCAGCGCGGCAGTTCGTCCAGGATCAGGCCGGACAGCAGCGCCCTGCGGGCCGATTGCTCGCCATCGTCCAGTTGCTCCAGCGCCGCAATCAGTTCGCGCAGCAGGCCGGATACTTCCAGCACACGGCATTCGGAACCGGGGAAGGGCACCCGGCTCGGATGCACGCACAGCGGCCGCAGGCGCGTCGCCTCCAGCACCGTGACCTCGTGCACCACGTCCGGCGCCACCCAGATGGCGCGCTGAGGCGGCAAGATCCAGCTGCTGCGGTCGGCGGTCAGGCGCAGCATGCCCTCCATGGCGTAGGTCAGCTGGCCCCAGGGATGCCGGTGCGGCAGCTTGACGGCGCCGGTGGCCAGGTCGCGGCTGCGCATGGTGACCGGGCGGGCGTCGGTGGGTATCTCGGCGTCCCAGTGGAACTGGGTGTGCTGGACGATGCGTATGGCCATGGCTTGGCGGATTTGCGATAAAGAATGTCACTTTATCCCAAATCCGCCGTGACCGGATTGTCTACACTATGTTTTTACGTTTCCTGGAGCAGCAATGACGCCCTCTGTCTTCAAACAGGACGCCCGCGTGATCGGCCTGGTCGGCCTGGCGCACGGCACCTCGCACTTCTATCACGTGATCCTGGCCGCCCTGATTCCCTGGCTCAAGCCGGAATTCCACCTCAGCTATGCCGAGCTTGGCGTGCTGATGACGGTGTTCTTTGCCGTTTCCGGCGTGGGCCAGGCCATGGCCGGCTTCGTGGTGGACCGCCTGGGCGCACGCGTGGTGCTGTGCGGCGGCATCGCCCTGCTGGGCGTATCGGCCGTTGTGCTGTCCAGCGCGCAAACCTATGTGCAGCTGCTGCTGGGCTCCTTCTTGGCCGGCTGCGGCAACAGCGTGTTCCACCCGGCCGACTACACCTTGCTCAACCAGCGGGTGTCCAAGGCGCGGCTGGCGCACGGTTTTTCCGTGCATGGCATCAGCGGCAATATCGGCTGGGCGCTGTCGCCGCTGTTCCTCACCCACGTGGCGGCCGGTGCCGGCTGGCGCATGGCGCTGCTGTATGTAGCCCTGTTGCCGGCCGCCGTGCTGGTGCTGCTGGTGGCCAACCGCTATGCGCTGCGTCCGCTGGATGCGCCCGCCGTGGCGCCCGCGCCGGGCGCGGCCAAGGCCGCAGGTTCCTTCGATTTCCTGCGTTTGCGGGTGGTGTGGATGTGCTTTGCCTTCTTCCTGATTTCCGCCGTGGCCCTGGCCGGCATCCAGACCTTTGCCGCCACCAGCCTGGTGGCGCTGTACGGCATGTCGCTGGCCTGGGCTACCACGGCCTATACGGCCTACATGGGTTGCTCGGCGCTGGGCATGCTCTACGGCGGCTTTGTCGGCGCCGGCTCGCGCCGCCATGAGCGCACCATCGTGGCCGCCTTCGCGGCGGCCGCCGTGCTGGCACTGGTGCTGGCGGCGGCCGTGGTGCCGGCCTGGATGGCCATCGCGCTGATGGGCTTGATCGGCCTGGTGACCGGCATCGCCGGCCCTTCGCGCGACCTGATGATACGGGCTGCCGCCCCGGCCAACGCCACCGGCCGTGTGTTTGGCGTGGTGTATTCGGGCCTGGACAGCGGCCTGGCCCTGGGGCCCATCCTGTTCGGCATGCTGATGGACGCCCAGCGCCCGGCCTGGGTGTTCATCTGCATAGCCGTGTTCCAGGCGCTGGTGATCGTCACCACCGCCGGGGTGCGCAGCGGCAGCCGCGAGGCTGCGCTGGTGCAGCGGGCCTGACGGAGCCGGTCGGCGGCGCTACAATGGATCCACCCTTGGACTGAGCGCGAGACCACCATGAACTTTGCCACTACCGACCTGTGCGACGACAACGCCAACCTGCTGGAGGATGGCCGCCTGGCCGTGCTGCCGCCCGTGTTTCGCCATTACGGCAAGCGGGTCAAATTCTCCGGCCGCGTCACCACCCTGAAAGTCCATGAGGACAACGCCCTGGTGCGCGCCACCCTGGAGACCCCGGGTGACGGCCATGTGCTGGTGATAGACGGCGGCGGCAGCCTGCGGCGGGCGCTGGTGGGCGGCCAGCTGGGCTTGCTGGCGCAGGACAATGGCTGGGCCGGCATCATTGTCGATGGCTGCATCCGCGACAGCGAGGAAATCGAGAGCTGCGAGATCGGCGTGTGCGCGCTGGGCACGCATCCGCAGAAAAGCGCCAAGAAGGGCGCGGGCGAGCGCAACCTGCGGGTCCACATAGCCGGCGTGCCGGTGCAGCCGGGCGACTGGATTTATGCGGATGCCGACGGCATCCTGGTGGCGCAGCAGAAGCTGGCTTGATGCCGCGCGGGCGCTGATGTGGCGCCACGTAAGTGATGCCGAAACATGATGCCGAAGCCGCATGGACACAGCTTCGGCATGGGCTGCCGCAGGCGCGGCAGCGACGTTGCAGGCCGCGACGGTGCCGCGGCTTTTGCGTCTACGGCGTGGCCTGCTTGGCCAGGTGCTGCGCCAGGTGCTGCTGCAGGCGCTGCTGGAAGCTGGCGGCGTCCGTGATGACGGCCAGGTCGTCGTCGACTTCCAGCTGGTGGGTTTGATGGCCGGGAGCGAAAGTCACGCTGACTTCCACGCCGCCTTGCTTGTCGCTCAGGGAGTGGCCCTGGACGGCGCCCAGCAGCTTGCCCTGGGCGTCAGTAATGATGGTCATTTTCATGCCAGGCCTCCACCTTGCAGGTTGTGGAAGGCGGCGCCGAAACCCCGGTTGTGGATTTGTACCGAGTAGGTCGCCACGCCATTGTTGTCCTTGCGCTTGCCCTGTTCGTCCGCCACATGCACGGCGCCGAGGTTGGGGGTCTTGACGTCGGCCGTGGCGAACTGCGTGCCATGGTCGTCGCCGTAGGTGTAGCTCCAGAAAGCCGTCTGTCCCTGCGCCAAAAAGGTCAGCGGCCCTACGTTGTTAAAAGCCATGATGTCCTCCAAAGAAAGTAAGCCGGACGGCGGTGGCCGCCAGGCTGAAAGTCATCTTATGCCCCGTTATTGGGCACGGTTTGATCTATTCGATATTGCAGCGCCGGGGCCGGGTTTTTGGCGGCCTGCGCTTTCTGAGGGATAATGGAGCTTGTATTCCCCGAAAGGACACCCTGTATGTTGAGTTACCGCCACGCCTTCCACGCGGGCAATCACGCCGATGTTTTGAAGCATTTCGTGGCCATCCAGCTGATGCAGTACCTGAACCAGAAGGACACTGCCTACAGCTATATCGATACCCATTCCGGCGCCGGCGTCTACGCCCTGGACGGCAGCTACGCTTCCAAGAACGCGGAGTATGAAACCGGCATCGCCAAGCTGTGGGACCGTGACGACCTGCCGGCGCCGCTGAAGGAGTACGTGGACCTGGTGCGCGCCATGAATCCCAGCGGCAAGATGCGTTACTACCCCGGCTCGCCGTACTGCGCCGACCAGGTGGCGCGCGAGCAGGACCGCCTGCGCCTGTTCGAGCTGCATCCGGCCGACGCCAAGCTGCTGGCTGATAATTTCCGCAAGCTGGAGGAGCACGCCGCCGCCCAGGGCATCCGTCCCACCGTGCGCGGCAAGCGCGTGCTGATCACCAAGGGCGACGGCTTCCAGTCGCTCAAGGCCCTGCTGCCGCCGCCCTCGCGCCGGGCCCTGGTGCTGATTGACCCGCCCTACGAGGACAAGCAGGATTACCGCAAGGTCAAGGATGTGCTGGCCGAGGCCCTGGGCCGCTTTCCGGCCGGCACCTACGCGGTCTGGTACCCGCTGCTGCAGCGGGTCGAGTCGCGCCAGTTCACGGACAAGCTCAAGCAACTGCCCGGCGTCGAGTGGCTGAACGTGGTGCTGACCACCCACACGCCCATGCCGGACGGCTTCGGCCTGCACAGCAGCGGCATGTTCATCATCAACCCGCCGTACACGCTGGAACCCATGCTCAAGGAAGTCATGCCCTACCTCGTCAAAGTGCTGGGCAAGGACAAGGGCGCGCGCTACATCCTTGAATCGGGCAAGCAGACGACTGCTGGGCGCAACACTGGAGCCCGCAAGGCCTGATTCGATTCAGAAAATATTGTTCAGTCATCACTGAAGGTATAGGCTTATAGTTAAGTCTTATAACAGACCGGAGGTGATGGATGACCCTGCCGCAATCTTCAGTGCCGATGCCGGACCGTTTCTTTTTGGCCCGGCAGCCCATCCTCAACCGCAGCCAGCGCCTGTTCGCCTATGAACTGCTGTACCGCGACGCCGCGGAATCCACAGTTGCCGATGTCGCCGACGGCGCCGAAGCCACGGCCACGGTGATTGCCCACGCGTCCCAGCTGGGCATGGGACAGGTGGTGGGCGACCAGCTGGCCTTCGTCAACGTGGACGAGGTGGGCCTGATGAGCGATTTCATCCGCTTCCTGCCCAACGATAAGGTGATCCTGGAAATCCTGGAGAGCGTGCGCGCCACGCCCGCAGTGCTGGAGCGCGTGCGTGAGCTCAAGCAGGCCGGCTTCAAGTTCGCGCTGGACGACGTGGTGGCCGATTCCGAGGAAGTGCGCCAGCTGCAGGCCTTGTGCGACATCATCAAGGTCGATATCCGCGACATGGCGCCGGACCAGCTGGAAGCGCTGGCGCGGGCGCTGAAGAATCCGCGCCAGAAGCTGCTGGCGGAAAAGGTGGAAACGCTGGAAGAATTCCAGCAGTGCATGAAGCTGGGCTTTGAATACTTCCAGGGCTATTACTTTGCCCGGCCCGCCATCCTGAGCGGCAAGAAAATCACCCCGTCCCAGCTCAGCATCCTGCGCCTGCTGGACTTGCTGGACACCGATGCCGACAGCCGCGAGATCGAGCGCAGCGTCAAGCACGACGCCCTGATCACCCTGAACCTGCTGCGGCTGGTGAACACGCCGGCCGTGGGGGCGCGCTACCGCATCAATTCGGTCGGCCACGCGCTGGTGGTGCTGGGCCGGCGCCAGCTGCGGCGCTGGCTGCAGATCCTGCTGTACGTGAAGACCGGCCAGGCCCAGGAATTCACCTCGCCGCTGCTGCAGATGGCCACCACGCGCGGCAAGATCGTCGAGCTGATGGTGGAAAAGCTGCGCCCCGGCCAGCGCACCGCCGCCGACATCGGCTTCACGGTGGGCGTGATGTCACTGATGGATGCGCTGTTTTCCATTGCCATGAGCGACTTGCTGGACAGCGTCAATGTGCTGGACGAGGTGCGCGAAGCCTTGCTTGAGCGGCGCGGCGATTATGGCGGCATGCTGAGCCTGATCGAGCAGACCGAGATGAGCGCCGAAGGCCCGTCGGTGGCGCGCATGCTGCATGAGCTGAACCTGTCGCCGTCCGAGCTGTACGCGATCCAGCTGGAAGCGTTCGAGTGGGTGCGTGAGTACGCGTACGGGATACAGTAATTTTGCGGACTATTGGCCCAGCAGCAGGAACACGGTCGGCTTCTTATGGAAGTCCGGGCCCTTACCGGCGCCCAGCTGGGCCTTCCATTGCGCCGCGCTCCGGGTGGCGATGGTTTCGCTATCCAGGCTGAGGTCGGTCGCCACGCAGATCAGGGTGGGACCGGCGCACGCGTTCGCCAGCGCTTCCAGCATGGCCGCGTTGCGGTAGGGTGTCTCGATGAACAGCTGGGTCTGCTTTTCCTTGCGCGAGCGCTGCTCCAGCTCGGCGATGCGTTTGGCGCGCTGGCCGGCGTCGGTGGGCAGGTAGCCGTTGAAGGCGAAGCTCTGGCCGTTCAGGCCGCTCGCCATCACGGCCAGCAGCAGCGAGGACGGCCCCACCAGCGGCCGCACGGTGATGCCGCGCTGGTGCGCCAGCCGCACCAGGTTGGCGCCGGGATCGGCCACGGCCGGCACGCCCGCTTCGGATATCAATCCCGCGTCCTGGCCCGCCAGTAGCGGCGCCAGCAGGCCGTCCAGGGCGGCGGCCGGGGTGTTCACATTTAGTTCCTCGATACGGATTTCCTGCAGCGCCTTGCCCAGCGGATGCGTGGCGCCCAGCTGCTTGAGGTAGGCGCGCGTGGTCTTGGCGTTCTCGGCCACGAAGTAATCGAGGCGCGCGGTCAGGGCTTGCACCTGCTCGGGAATGATGGAGGACAGGGCGCCGGTCTGGCCCAGGGTGTTCGGTATCAGGTAAAGGGTGCCGCTCATGTGTTCGTGTTCAGGTGTTGAAGAAGGCCACGCCCAGGCGGCGCAGCATGCCGGTCAGGGCGATCAGGGGCAGGCCGGTGAGGGCGGTCGGGTCGTCCGATTGTATGCGTTGCAGGAGGGCGATGCCCAGCCCCTCGTTCTTGGCGCTGCCGGCGCAGTCGTAGGGCTGCTCGATGCGCAGGTAGGCGTCCAGTTCGGCGTCCGGCAGGTCGCGGAAGGTGACCAGGGTGGGCACGTTCTCCACCTGGGCGCTGGCGCTGCGGCCATCCCACACGCACAGGGCGGTGTGGAACACCACCTGGCGCCCGCGCATCTTTTGCAGCTGGGCCAGGGCGTTTGCGTGGGTGCCGGGTTTGCCGATCTGCTGGCCGTCCAGGGTGGCGACCTGGTCGGAACCGATCACGATGCTGCCCGGCAGTCGCACGGCCGCGGCGGCTGCTTTCTCGCGCGCCAGGCGCAGGGCGGTGGCGTCCGGCGACTCGCCCGGCTGCGGGCTTTCATCGATAGCGGGCACGCACACGTCAAAGGGGAGTTGTAGACGCGACAATAATTCCTTGCGGTAGGCGGAGCTGGAGGCCAGCACCAGGCGCGGCGCAGTGGAAGAGGCGGGTAAACTTTCGGTCATCTCTGGCTAGTCTGGAAGAAATGTTATATGCTGTGTCGCCGAGCAAAAACGTGGCGGCAAAGACGAAAGTGGGCGAAAAATCGCCAGGACTTTGACTGCGCAGCGAAAACCCTGCTATTATCGCAGGTTTTCCGGGGAACATCTGTAATGAGTGCTTTTGTGATCGACGCGTTTGAATTTTGTCGCAGCAACGGCATCCGCGCAGGTGTGACGCCCGTGGCGGAGATGCTCCGCCTGGCTAGGGACTGTGCCGACACCTCGGGCGAGATCGCCTGGAAAGTGGAGGGCGGCAGCAGCAAGCAGGGTTACCCGCAAATGCGCCTGACCGTGTCCGGTCCCGTCAAGCTGGTGTGCCAGCGTTGCCTGAGCCCGTTCGAATACCAGATCGATTCGTCCACCCTGCTGATGCTGGGCAAGGATGACGATGACGCGGACGAGATCGAAGAGATCATAGACGACGAGAGCATCGACGTGATTGTCGGCACCCGCAGCATGGATATCATGGACCTGGTCGAGGACGAGGCCCTGCTGGCCCTGCCGCACACGGCCAAGCACGAGGTCTGCCCGGACAACAGCCTGCTGGACAAGGCCAAAAGCGAGAAAGTCTCGCCCTTCGACGCCCTCAAGGGCCTCAAATCCTGACGTATTTGTTTGTTGTAAAGAAAACGTGTCAAACGCGTGCAGTAATCGAGTATGACATCGTGGTAGCAAAGAGTAGTTAGCGATGCGGTAGAAGTTTTGCCGCAGGGATACTCGATTCGCATGTATTTTGCCAGTCGAATGTGTTAAAATTTTAGAACTTGTGTATTAGGAGTCATTAACATGGCCGTTCAACAGAATAAAAAGTCCCCTTCGAAGCGCGGTATGCACCGTTCGCACGACTTCCTGGTTGCTCCGCAACTGGGCATCGAGCCGACCACCGGTGAAACCCACCTGCGTCACCACATCAGCCCCAACGGCTTCTACCGTGGCCGCAAAGTCCTGAAAACCAAGAACGACGAGTAATCGACGCTCTTACAGGCTAAGATGAAAGCGGTGCAACGTCCCATACCGGCGTGGCGCCGCTTTTTCTTTGTCGTCTGTTGTAAATATCATCGGCTGCAAACTCTTTGCACACCGTCATGTTGAATCGCGCCGGCCTGCCATAAGGTCAGCAACTTGCCGCAACCGGCCCCGGAAGGGCGGGCGTGGTACTGAATCCAAACAATGACAATCAAAATTTCCATCGACTGCATGGGCGGAGATCACGGCCCCTCGGTCACCATCCCCGCAGCCCTCTCCTTTGTCAAACGCGAGTCCGACGCCGAACTCATCCTGGTCGGTCTGCAGGATGTCATCCACGCCGAGTTGAAGAAGCACCACGGCGAAAACCACCCCCGCATCAGCGTGCTGCACGCTTCGGAGCAGGTGACCATGGACGATCCGCTGGAGGTGGCGCTGCGCCGCAAGAAGGATTCCTCGATGCGTGTGGCCATCGAGCAGGTCAAGGATGGCAAGGCCCAGGCCTGCGTTTCGGCCGGCAATACCGGCGCGCTGATGGCCGTGGCCCGCTACGTGCTGAAAACCATGGCCGGCGTCGACCGTCCGGCCATCTGCAGCATCATGCCCAACCAGAAGGGCGGCCCCACCTACATGCTGGACCTGGGCGCGAATGTCGATTGCGAACCGCACCATTTGCACCAGTTCGCCATCATGGGCTCGGTGCTGGTCACCGCCATGGAAGGCATCGCCCGCCCCACCATCGGCCTGCTGAACGTGGGCACCGAAGATATCAAGGGCAACGAAGTGGTCAAGCTGACCGCCAAGCTGCTGCAGGCCGACAAGGAACGCGGCGCCCTCAATTACCACGGCAACGTGGAGGGCAACGATATCTTCAAGGGCACCACCGATGTGGTGGTATGCGACGGCTTCGTCGGCAACGTGACCCTGAAGGCGGTGGAGGGTGTGGCGCGCTTCTTTGCCGACACCATGCGCGCCGAGTTCACGCGCAGCGTGGTGACCAAGCTCAGCGCGCTGGTCGGCATGGGCGCCTTGAAGGCCATCCGGTCCAAGCTCAATCCCTCGCGCTACAACGGCGCCAGCCTGCTGGGGCTGCGCGGCCTGGTGTTCAAGAGCCACGGCAGCGCCGACGCCTATTCCTACGAGTGGGCCATCCGGCGGGCGTATGATGCTGCTAAAAACGACGTGTTGGCGAATCTGTCGAGCATGATTGCCGAACTGATGCCGCGCGACACGGAAACCCCGGTAATACCAAGCTCAACTACAAGCTCAACTATTTAGTGGATGGTGGAACGGCATGACTTTGTACAGCAAAATTAAAGGCACTGGCAGCTACCTGCCGGCCCGGCGGGTCACCAACCAGGACTTGACGGACCAGCTGGCTGCCAAGGGCATAGAGACGTCCGACGAATGGATCAGCACCCGCAGCGGCATCGCGGCGCGCCACTACGCCGCCGCCGATGAAAAGACCTCGGACCTGGCCGTGCACGCCGCGCGCCAGGCGCTGGACATGGCCGGCATGCGCCCGGACGATATCGACCTGATCATCGTGGCCAGCTCCACCCCCGACTTCTTCGGCAGCTTCCCCAGCACCGCCTGCATCGTGCAGAGCAAGCTGGGCATGAGCAACAACAGCGCCGCGCTGGACGTACAGGCCGTGTGCAGCGGCTTCGTCTACGCCGTCTCCACCGCCGACGCCTTCATCAAGTCCGGCGCCCACCGCAATGTGCTGGTGATAGGCGCGGAAGCCTTCTCGCGCATCCTCGATTTCAACGACCGCAGCACCTGCGTGTTGTTCGGCGACGGCGCCGGCGCCATCGTGCTGAGCGCCTCGGACGAGCCGGGCGTGCTGGCCACCAAGCTGCACGCCGACGGCCGCCATGCCGACATCCTGCGCGGCCCGGCCGCCGTGGACCAGGGCGCCATTGCCGGCGAAGCCTACCTGTACATGGATGGCCCGGCCGTGTTCAAGCTGGCCGTGTCGGTGCTGGAAAAGGTCGCGCATGAAGCGCTGGACCAGGCCGGCATGCCGGCCGGGCAGCTGGACTGGCTGGTGCCGCACCAGGCCAATATCCGCATCATGAACAGCACCGCCAAAAAGCTGGGCCTGCCCACGGAAAAGATGGTGGTGACGGTGGACCAGCACGGCAACACCTCGGCAGCCTCGATTCCACTGGCGCTGGACATCGCCGTGCGCGACGGCCGCATCAAGCCCGGCCACAACGTCATGATGGAAGGCGTGGGCGGCGGCTTCACCTGGGGCGCGGTCCTGGTGCGCATGTAGTTTTTTGCATTGCATTTAGAATTAGAATTCTAACGGCCCGCAAGTTGCCGCCATCTGTAGCGCAAGCGTCATGATGGCGTGCTAGTTTGCTGTGCCATCAAGATAAACGGATAACGAGATGACCAAATTCGCATTTGTATTCCCCGGCCAGGGTTCGCAGGCCATCGGCATGCTGGACGGCTTTGCCGGCAACCCGGTAGTGCAGCAAACCGTCGCCGAGGCGTCGGAAGCCCTGGGCGTGGACCTGGGCAAGCTGATGGCCGAAGGCCCCAAGGAAGACCTGGACCTGACCACCAACACCCAGCCCGTGATGCTGACCGCCGGCGTGGCGGCCTACCGTGCCTGGATCGCCGCCGGCGGTCCGGTTCCGTCCGTGGTGGCCGGCCACAGCCTGGGCGAATACTCGGCCCTGGTGGCGGCCGGCGTGATCGCCTTCAAGGATGCCGTGCCCCTGGTGCGCTTCCGCGCCCAGGCCATGCAGGAAGCCGTGCCGGTGGGGCAGGGCGCCATGGCCGTGGTGCTGGGCCTGTCGGATGGCGACGTGCGCGCGGCCTGCACCGAAGCGGTGGCCGACGATGCATCCCAAGTGGTGGAGGCCGTGAACTTCAACGCCCCGGCCCAGGTGGTGATTGCCGGCCATACGGCGGCAGTCGAGCGCGCCTGTGAGCTGGCCAAGGCCAAGGGCGCCAAGCGCGCCATGAAACTGCCGGTGTCGGCCCCATTCCACTCCTCGCTGTTGAAGCCGGCCTCGGACCGCCTGCGCGACTACATGGAGGGCCTGCAGTTCTCCGCTCCCCAAATCGAGCTGATCAACAACGTCGACGTGGCTGTGGTGAGCGACCCAGCCGCCATCAAGGACGCCCTGGTGCGCCAGGCCGCCAGCCCGGTGCGCTGGGTGGAAACCATGCAGAAGGTGGCCGCCGCCGGCGTCACCCAGGTGGTCGAGTGCGGCCCCGGCAAGGTGCTGATGGGCCTGGCCAAGCGCATCGATCCGGTGCTGGTGGGTGACGCCGTGTTCGACCAGGCCTCCCTGGACCGTATTTTGACCTCGCTCAAATAATGCGCGCCCGTCGCGCACTATCTTAACCAGACCAGAACATAGATTAAATTCAGCAAGGAAGCACATGACACTCGCACATCAAGTCGCCCTGGTCACGGGCGCATCGCGCGGCATCGGCAAGGCCATCGCACAGGAACTGGCGCGCCAGGGCGCGCGCGTGATCGGCACCGCCACCACCGAAGCCGGCGCGCAAGCCATTTCGGCCTACCTGGCCGAGATCGGCCCCGAAGCCGGCCGCGGCGCCGTGCTGAACGTGACCGATGCGCCGGCCTGCGCCGCCATTATCGACGCCATCGCCAAGGCCGAGGGCGCCGTATCCATCCTGGTCAACAACGCCGGCATCACCCAGGACCAGCTGGCCATGCGCATGAAGGACGAGGAGTGGGACAACGTGATCGCCACCAACCTGAACTCGGTGGGCCGGCTGTCGCGCGCCGTGCTGCGCGGCATGATGAAGGCCAAGGGCGGCCGCATCATCAACATCACCTCGGTGGTGGCCTCGTCCGGCAACCCGGGCCAGATCAACTACGCCGCCGCCAAGGCTGGCGTGGAAGGCATGACGCGCGCGCTGGCGCGTGAAATCGGCAGCCGCAACATCACCGTCAACAGCGTGGCGCCCGGCTTCATCGATACCGACATGACCAAGGCGCTGGGCGAGGAGCAGCACGCCGCCCTGCTGACCCAGATTCCGCTGGCGCGCCTCGGCACGCCGGAGGACATCGCCGCGGCGGTGGCCTTCCTGGCCTCGCCGCAGGCCGCCTACATCACGGGCACCACCCTGCACGTGAATGGCGGCATGTACATGAATTGATGGGTTTCGGGCATGAATAATGCCCGTACGCATCGTTTTAAGAGCGATTTCGGCACAATTAGCAGCAGACACCGAAATTAGTTTTTCAGTGCGCAAACCTGATAAAATGCGCGCTTTCCGTAACAAACATAATGGAGCCATAACATGTCGGATATCGAACAACGCGTTAAGAAAATCGTCGCTGAGCAACTGGGCGTGGCCGAAGCGGACATCAAGACCGAATCGTCTTTCGTGGACGACCTGGGCGCCGACTCGCTGGACACCGTGGAGCTGGTGATGGCCCTGGAAGACGAGTTCGAAATGGAAATCCCTGACGAACAAGCCGAAAAAATCACCACCGTGCAGCAAGCGATCGACTACGCGACCGCCCACGTCAAGGCCTAAGCCGGACATTCCGATCCACTCCAGGAGAATCGCTTGAGCCGTAATAAAAACCGTCGTGTTGTGATTACCGGCCTCGGCTGCGTAACGCCCGTCGGCAATACTGTTGCCGATGCGTGGAGCGCCATCGTCGAGGGCAAGTCCGGGATCGCCAACATCACCAAGTTTGATGCGCAGCCGTTCAGCACTCACTTCGCCGGCGAGGTGAAGGGCTTCAATATCGAGGATTACATCCCCGGCAAGGAAGCCCGCCACATGGATACCTTCATCCATTTCGGCATGGCAGCCGGCATACAGGCGGTCCAGGACTCGGGTCTGGTCGTCACCGAAGAGAACGCCGACCGCATCGGCGTGATCATCGGCTCGGGCATCGGCGGCCTGCCGATGATCGAGGAACAGAAGGAAGACTACGACAAGCGCGGCCCGCGCCGCATTTCGCCGTTCTTCGTGCCCGCCTCCATCATCAATATGATCTCGGGCAACCTGTCCATCAAGTACGGCATGCGCGGCCCCAACCTGTCCATCGTGACGGCCTGCACCACCGGCCTGCACAGCATAGGCGCGGCGGCCCGCCTGATCGAATACGGCGACGCCGACATCATGGTGGCCGGCGGCGCCGAATCCACCGTGTCGCCGCTGGGCCTGGGCGGTTTCGCCTCGGCCCGCGCGCTGTCCACCCGCAACGACGATCCGGCCACCGCGTCCCGTCCCTGGGACCAGGACCGCGACGGTTTCGTGCTGGGCGAGGGCGCCGGCGTCATGGTGCTGGAAGAATACGAGCACGCCAAGGCGCGCGGCGCCAAGATCTACGCCGAGCTGCTGGGCTTTGGCATGAGCGCCGACGCCTACCACATGACCTCGCCGCTGGAAGATGGCAGCGGCGGCAGCAAGGCCGTGATGTCGGCGCTGTCCTATGCCGGCATCAACGCCGACCAGGTGCAGTACCTGAACGCGCACGGCACCTCCACGCCGCTGGGCGACGTGGCGGAAGTGACCGGCATCAAGCGTACCTTTGGCGAGCACGCCAAGAAGCTGGTGGTGAACTCGACCAAGTCCATGACCGGCCACCTACTGGGCGGCGCCGGCGGCCTGGAAGCCGTATTTACCGTGCTGGCCGTGCACCACCAGGTGTCGCCGCCGACCATCAACATCTTCAACCAGGACCCCGCCTGCGACCTGGACTTCTGCGCCAACGTGGCGCGCGAGATGAAGATCGATTACGCCGTGAAGAACTCCTTCGGCTTCGGTGGGACCAACGGCAGCCTGGTGATCGGTAAAATCTAAGGGCCGCTTAAAAAGACCGTGGCGTCGTTGCGGGCCAAGGCCGGGGCGCCTCGCCGTGCAGGCGCACTGTCTTCGGCACCGCGCCTCGCCACGCTCTTTTGAATCGGCCCTGAAACCGCTTCAAAAAAAAGTACACAGCCTGTGAACTTTGCTCTGCCCGCCCTGTCCAAACAGGGTGAGCGTTGATTCGGTGCCGGCATTCGCCGGCACCAATCCCCCCGGTTTTCGAACCGGCGCTTCCATAGTGTTCCCCTTTTTTCGTTGTGGACTCCGTCCGGTAGCCGGCCATCGCCATGTCGATTGCGGTCTCTGCCATTGTTCGCCCCTCGGCGGGTATGCGTCGCCTGCAGGCCTGGTTCTGCCTGGCGCTGGGCATGTCCGCGCCTTGCTGCGCGCACTGGTGGGGCCTGCTGCCGCTGGCGGCCGCCGTGGCGGGATGGCTGATGGGGCGCCGCGCAACTGCGCTGCGCATTGACATTTCAGGTGTCGGGCAGTTGGGGCTGGCGGTATACCAGCAGATTGGGTATGAGCCGGCCCAGGCAGCAAGCCTGCTGGGCGGCTCTACCCTCTGGCCCTGGCTGTTGCTGCTGCGCGTGGCGCAGGCTGACGGCCGGACCGTGCTGCTGGCCGTGGCGCCGGATAGCGTGACGCCGGAGGAATTCCGGGCGCTGTCGCTGGCTTGCCGTGCGCTGGCCGCGCGCGGCGCCGCGCCGTCGCGCTAGCCCCGTCTCCACGAATGATGAACTTCTTGCAGCGGAATAACTCTATAGCGTATTGCTGGAGGCTCGCGTTGCAGGCCACCGAGGATATCGGGCGTGACTACCGAACGTGAGTGCGACCAGGTGCTGGTCGAGCGGGTCCAGGCGGGTGACAAGCAGGCGTTTGATTTGCTGGTATCCAAGTATCAGCGCCGGCTGATGCGCCTGCTGACGCGCATCGTCAACGATACGGCGGAAGCCGAGGACGTGGTGCAGGAAACCTTTATCAAGGCCTACCGCGCGCTGCGCCACTTCCGTGGCGATTCGGCTTTCTACACCTGGCTGTACCGCATCGGCATCAACACCGCCAAGAACGCCCTGGCCAACCAGGGCCGGCGGGTGGCGGTGGCCGACGCCGAGGAGCAGGCAGAGGGCTATGGCGATGGCGAGCAGCTACGCGACATCAATACGCCGGAATCCATGCTGGCCAGCAAGCAGATCGCCCAGACCGTGAACGCGGCCATGGACGCGCTGCCGGTGGACTTGCGCACCGCAATCGCGCTGCGCGAGATCGAAGGGCTGACATACGAGGAAATTTCCGACATCATGGCCTGTCCCATCGGCACTGTCCGCAGCCGCATCTTCCGGGCGCGCGAGGTGATCGCAGAAAAATTAAGACCGCTGCTCGACATTCCGGGCGACAAGCGGTGGTAAGGTGGGAGCGCTGATGGCTGGGAAACGTGATGGATACCTCGAATCGACTGCACAACTATATATCCGCCCTGGCCGATGGGGCCCTGCCGGAGGATGAGCGCGAGCTGGCGCTGGCGGCGCTGGCCACGCCCGAAGGGCAGGCCGCCTGGCGCGCCTATCACCTGGTGGGTGAGGCGCTGCGGGCCGGAGTGGCGGCCGTGCAGCCATCGGCGGCCATGGCGGAGCGGCTGGCGCGCCGCCTGGCGGACGAACCGCCGCTGCGCCCGGAGCAGCAAAACGCCGCGCCCGGCGCCGCCCATGCCCTTGAAAATCTGCCCTGACGGTTCAACTTGTGTAGGCGGCAACGCCGATTTCGCTTACCATGTGCTAGCCTTGCGTGCCGCTGGCGCATGCGGCGACAGAACTGAACTTGACCGAGACAGATACTTCCCATGAAAAATAATATCCTCGCTGGCAGTAAAACTCTTTCCGCGCTGATGGTCAGCGCCGGTGTCTTGTTTGCCCCCGCCGTGCTGGGGCTGGCGCCGCAGGCCCATGCCGCGTCCACCTCGGCCGTGGCCGGCTTGCCCGATTTTACCGAGCTGGTCGACAAGGCCGGCCCGGCTGTCGTCAACATCCGCACCACCGAGCGCCTCAGGCAGCGCCAGCGCGGCATGAATGGCATGAGCCCGGACGACATGCAGGAATTCTTCAACCGCTTCTTCGGCGGTAACATGCCGACCCCGAACGCGCCGCGCGGCCAGCGCCGCCAGCAGCCGCCGCAGCAGCAGCCGGATAACGACGAGCAGGTCGACCGCGGCGTCGGCTCCGGCTTCATCATCTCGGCCGACGGCTACGTCATGACCAACGCCCACGTGGTGGAGGGCGCCGACGAGGTCTACGTGACCCTGACCGACAAGCGCGAATTCAAGGCCAAGGTGCTGGGCACCGACCCGCGCACCGACGTCGCCCTGATCAAGATCGAGGGCGACAAGCTGCCCACCGTGGTGCTGGGTGATTCCGACAAGATCCGCGCCGGCGAATGGGTGATCGCCATCGGCTCGCCGTTCAACCTGGAAAACACGGTCACGGCCGGCATCATCTCGGCCAAGTCGCGCGACACCGGCGAATACCTGCCGCTGATCCAGAGCGACGTGGCGGTCAACCCCGGCAACTCCGGTGGCCCGCTGATCAATATGCGGGGCGAGGTGATCGGCATCAATTCGCAGATTGCCACCCTGTCCGGCGGCTATAACGGTATTTCCTTTGCCGTGCCCATCGACGAGGCCATGCGTGTCATCGAGCAGATCAAGAAGTCCGGCAAGGTCACCCGTGGCCGCATCGGCGTGCAGATCGGCGACGTCACCAAGGAAGTGGCGGAATCGCTGGGCCTGAAGACTGCCCAGGGCGCCAGCGTGTCGCTGGTGGAGCCGGGCGGCCCCGCCGACAAGGCCGGCATCAAGCCGGGCGACATCATCCTGAAATTCAACGGCACCCCGATCACGCGCCGCAGCGACCTGCCGCGCGCCGTCGGCGCCGCCCCGCTGGACAAGAAAGCCACTGTGACGGTGTGGCGCAAGGGCGCCTCCATCGACCTGCAGGTCGATGTGGCTGACCTGGACGGCGAGAAAGCGGCAGCCAAGGGCAAGGGCAAGGACAAGGATGACGACCAGGCCCAGCCCGCACCGGGCAAGGCCAACGCCCTGGGCTTCAAGGTAGCCGACCTGACGGCTGCCCAGAAACGCCAGCTGGGCCTGGACGGCGGCGTGATGGTTACCGCCACCGAGGGCGCAGCCGAGCGCGCGGGCCTGCAGGAAGGCGATGTGCTGCTGCAGCTGAACAATATCGAGCTCAAGGACGCCAAGCAGTTCAATGCGGCCGTGGCCAAGCTCGACGCCCGGAAGCCGGCCGTGGTGCTGGTGCGGCGCGGCGACGTGGCCCAGTTCATCTACCTGCGCCCCAGCACCAAGTAAGAGGCAGGCCGGGGAGGGCCATGCCTTCCCCGGCATACGCATGCATTTCACCCTCTACTCGCGCAGTTATTGCCATTTATGCCAGGACATGCTGGAGGCGCTGCTGCGCCTGCGCACTCCGGAACGCCCGTTCACGGTGGACGTGATCGACGTGGACGCCGATCCGGCCCTGGTGGAGCGCTACGACGAGCTGGTGCCGGTCCTGTACGCCAGCCTGGACCAGCCCGAGCTGTGCCATTATTTCCTCGATGAAGACAAGGTCAGGGCGGCCTTGGCCTTAAATAAAGATTAACTCCTGCATATTCAGCCCGCCCGGCATGTCATAAACCGGGATTTCCACTCTGAAATCCGGTAAAATGGCTATCTGGAACAGCTTCCGTATTGCGTAATCCGACAGTCAGCAAGGCGCTCGCCAGGGCCACCGGCCCCGCTCGGAGCGCTTTTTTTGTGTTGCGCCGCCGCGCTGTCCACGCTGACCGCTTACGCCCGTCGTCCTTATCCGTCTGAATTTTAATGAACAACATACGCAATTTCTCCATCATCGCCCACATCGACCACGGCAAATCGACCCTGGCCGACCGCATCATCCAGCTGTGCGGCGGCCTGTCCGAGCGCGAGATGGAGGCGCAGGTGCTCGATTCCATGGACCTGGAGCGCGAGCGCGGCATCACCATCAAGGCCCAGACCGCGGCCCTGCAGTACAAGGCGCGCAACGGCGAGGTGTACAACCTGAACCTGATCGACACCCCGGGCCACGTGGACTTCTCGTACGAAGTGTCGCGTTCGCTGTCGGCCTGCGAAGGCGCGCTGCTGGTGGTGGACGCCTCGCAGGGCGTGGAAGCCCAGACCGTGGCCAACTGCTATACCGCGCTCGACCTGGGCGTGGAAGTGGTGCCGGTGCTCAACAAGATCGACTTGCCCAACGCCGACCCGCCGACCGCCATTGCCGAGATCGAGGACGTGATCGGCATCGAGGCCGGCGACGCCGTGCACTGCTCGGCCAAGACCGGCCTGGGCGTGGAAGACGTGCTGGAATCCATTATCGCCAAGGTGCCGGCGCCCAAGGGTGACGCCAATGCCCCGCTGCAGGCCCTGATCATCGACTCCTGGTACGACGCCTATGTGGGCGTGGTGATGCTGGTGCGCGTGGTCAACGGCACCTTGAAACCCAAGGACAAGATCAAGCTGATGGCCACCGATTCGGTGCAGTTGGTGGAAGACATCGGGATCTTCTCGCCGCGCTCGGTCTCGCTGCCGCAGTTGACGGCCGGCCAGGTGGGCTTCGTGATCGCCGGCATCAAGGAACTGAAGGCCGCCAAGGTGGGCGATACCATCACCCTGGCCAGCCATCCGGCGCCGGCGCCGCTGCCCGGCTTCAAGGAAGTGCAGCCGCAGGTGTTTGCCGGCCTGTTCCCGGTCGAAGCCAACCAGTACGACGCCCTGCGCGACTCGCTGGAAAAGCTCAAGCTGAACGACGCCGCCCTGATGTACGAGCCGGAAGTGTCGCAGGCGCTGGGCTTCGGCTTCCGCTGCGGCTTCCTGGGCCTGCTGCACATGGAAATCGTGCAGGAGCGCCTGGAGCGCGAATTCGACATGGACCTGATCACCACCGCGCCCACCGTGGTGTACGAGGTCGAGCTGCGCGACGGTTCCGTGATCAAGGTGGACAACCCCTCGCGCATGCCGGACACCACCAAGATCAACGAGATCCGCGAGCCCATCGTCACTGTCAACCTGTACATGCCGCAGGAATACGTGGGCTCGGTCATCACGCTCTGTATCGGCAAGCGCGGCGTGCAGATGGACATGAGCTACCACGGCCGCCAGGTCAAGCTGGTGTACGAAATGCCGATGGGCGAGATCGTGCTGGACTTCTTCGACAAGCTGAAATCCACCTCGCGCGGCTACGCCTCCATGGACTACGAGTTCAAGGAATACCGCCCGTCCGACGTGGTGAAAGTGGACATGCTGATCAACGGCGAGAAGGTGGACGCGCTGGCCATCATCGTGCACCGCTCCAACAGCCAGTACCGCGGGCGCCAGGTGGCGGCCAAGATGCGCGAGCTGATCCCGCGCCAGATGTTCGACGTGGCCATCCAGGCCGCCATCGGCGTGAACGTGATTTCGCGCGAGAACGTCAAGGCGCTGCGCAAGAATGTGCTGGCCAAGTGCTATGGCGGCGACGTCAGCCGTAAGAAGAAGCTGCTGGAAAAGCAAAAAGCAGGTAAAAAACGCATGAAGCAGGTGGGCTCGGTGGAGATCCCGCAAGAGGCGTTCCTGGCAATCTTACAAGTGGAAGAGAAATGAATCTGCAAGTGATCTTGGGTAATTTCGCTTTAATCCTGTTCGTGCTGATGGTGGTCACGGGCGTGATCTGGTGCCTGGACGTGTTCTACCTGGCCAAGCAGCGCCGCGCCGCCGCCGACCGCGCCCTGGCCGACTACGACGCCCGCCACGCCAGGCTGACCGCCGACGGCATCAAGGCCGACAGCGGCTCCAGCCGCGCCAGCATCGAGGCGGCGCTGCTGCGCCAGCCGACCTGGATCGAGTATTCGGGCAGCTTCTTCCCCGTGATCGCCCTGGTGTTCTTCCTGCGCTCCTTCCTCTACGAGCCATTCAAGATCCCATCCTCGTCCATGGTGCCGACCCTGCTGGTGGGCGACCTGATACTGGTGAACAAGTTTACCTATGGCATCCGCTTGCCGGTGATTAACAAGAAAATCATCCAGATCAACGACCCGCAGCGCGGCGACGTGATGGTGTTCAAGTACCCGCTGGACATGTCGCAGGACTACATCAAGCGCGTAATCGGCGTTCCCGGTGATAAGATCACCTACGAGAACAAGCGCCTGACGGTGAACGGCAAGGAAGTGCAGTACACGCCGCTGGACGACTACCTGGATGAGGAACACCTGGTCTACAACAAGCAGTACACGGAAAACCTGACCGGCGTGGCGCACAAGATCCTCAACAACGAGGCCGCGCCCACCCTCAACCTGGCCGACGTGCGCCAGTTCCCGCACAATGACGCCTGCACCTACAAGTACGAAGGTTTCACTTGCGTGGTGCCTGCGGGTAACTACTTTATGATGGGCGACAACCGCGACAACAGCGCGGACAGCCGCTACTGGGGCTTTGTGCCCGACAAGAATATCGTCGGCAAGGCCTTCTTCGTATGGATGAACCTCGGCAACCTGCGCCGCATAGGCGGCATACACTGAGCGGCAAAGGGGCTAACATGTATATCGGGCGGCACGCGGGCGGGCGGCACGCGGGCGGGCGGCACGCGGGCATTGTGTTCAGCAAGGACAACGGCGTAACGGAAGTCAGTTTCGCCTACAAAAAGAAAATTCCGCTGGCCGGGCCGGCCAGCCTGCTGCTGGAATACTCGGGCAGCACCGCCCAAGAACCACAAGTAAAGACAAGTACAAACCCATGAATCTACAGTTATTGCAAACCCGCTTAGGCTACACGTTCCAGGATGCTGGCTTGCTGCAGCAGGCCCTGACGCACCGTAGCCACAGCGGTGCGCATAACGAGCGGCTGGAATTCCTGGGCGACTCCGTGCTGAACTGCGTGGTGGCCTCCATCCTGTACGAGCGCTTCCTCAACATCGACGAGGGCGATTTGTCGCGCCTGCGCGCCAACTTGGTCAAGCAGCAGTCGCTGTTCGAGATCGCCCAGAAGCTGGAGCTGTCGCAATTCCTGCGCCTGGGCGAGGGCGAGCTGAAATCGGGCGGCTTCCGCCGTCCCTCCATCCTGGCCGACACCCTGGAGGCGCTGCTGGGCGCGATCTTCCTCGATGGCGGCTTCGACCGCGCCAGCGCCACCATACGCTCGTTCTACATTCCCATCCTGGATTCGGTCGATCCCCAGACCCTGGGCAAGGATGCCAAGACCCTGCTGCAGGAATACCTGCAGAGCCGCAAGATTTCGCTGCCGCAGTACAATGTGGTGGCCACCCTGGGCGCCGCCCACAGCCAGGAATTCGAGATCGAGTGCCTGGTGCCCAAGCTGGGCATACAGGTCTACGGCCGTGGCGGCAGCCGCCGCGCCGGCGAACAGGCCGCCGCCCGCCTGGCGCTGGATGCGGCCGAGCAAGCATTGCAAAAGACCCCGGCGGCCGGCCGCAAGCCCCGTCCGCGCGCGGCCCAGCTCAAGCTGGCCGGCATCGCCACCAACCAGAGCGATGTCCCGGACGACGAACCCGCCAAGCTGGCGAAACGATAAACACGCTGCAGGACCGCCATGACCACCGCACCCACACCCGCCAATTTCCGTTGTGGCTATATCGCCATCGTTGGCCGCCCCAACGTGGGCAAATCGACCCTGATGAACGCCTTGATCGGCGCCAAGGTCAGTATCACCTCGCGCAAGGCGCAGACCACGCGCCACCGCATCACGGGCATCCAGACCGTGGAGGATGCGCAGTTCATCTACGTGGACACGCCGGGCTTCCAGACGCGCCACGCCAATGCGCTCAACAACACCCTGAACAAGACTGTCACCAACACCCTGATCTCGTCGGACGTGATCCTGTTCGTGATCGAGGCCGGCACCTTCGGCCCGGCCGACCAGCAGGTGCTGGACTTGCTGCCCACCGAAGTGCCGGTGATACTGGTGGTGAACAAGTCCGACCGCGCCAAGGACAAGGCGGTGCTGCTGCCCTTCGTCCAGCAGGTGGCCGCCAAACGCGACTTCGCCGCCATTGTGCCGGTGTCGGCCAAGCTGCGCTTCCAGCTGGACGGCCTGGAGCGCGAGATCAAGAACTTCCTGCCCGAAAACGAGGCCATCTTCGGCCCGGACGACATCACCGACCGCAGCGAGAAGTTCCTCGCCTCCGAGATCGTGCGTGAAAAGCTGTTCCGCTTCGTCGGCGACGAGCTGCCCTACACCAGCACGGTGCTGATCGAAAAGTTCGAGCAGGAGGGCAATCTGCGCCGCGTGTTCGCCGCCATTCTGGTGGAGCGCGACGGCCACAAGTCCATGGTGATCGGTAACAAGGGAGCGCGCTTGAAGGATATCTCGACCCAGGCCCGGATCGACATGGAAAAGCTGTTCGGCGGCCCGGTGTACCTGGAAATCTGGGTCAAGGTCAAATCCGGCTGGGCCGACAACGAAGCCGGTCTGCGCGCCTACGGCTACGAGTAAGGCGCAGGCGCAGCGCATGTCCAGCCTCATGCCAGACGCGCCGACGGCGCCCGCCGAGCCGGCCCATGTTGAGACTGCGCCCGCTGAGACTGCGCCCGCTGAGCCGGCAGCATCAGCCCGCCTGCAGGCTGGGGCCGCCGCGCCGGCCCGCGCCGAGGCGGCTTCCAGGCGCGCCCGCGCCCCGGCGCGTGAGCGCACCGTGGGCACCAAGGTGGCGGGACAGCCGGCCTTCGTACTGCACAGCTATCCCTACAAGGAAACCAGCCTCATCATCGATCTGTTCACGCGCGACTATGGCCGCGTGGCCCTGATCGCCAAGGGCGCCAAGCGGCCGCACTCGGCCCTGCGCGGCGTGCTGCAGACTTTCCAGCCGCTGTCCTCCAGCTGGGTAGGCAAGGCCGAGCTGCGCACGCTGACCGACGCCGAATGGGTGGGCGGCATGCTGCCGCTGGAGAAGACCGCGCTCTTGTGCGGCTTCTACCTGAACGAGCTGCTGGTCAAGCTGCTCGCGCGTGACGATGCCCATCCGGCCCTGTTCGACCATTACGTCTCCACCCTGAACCAGCTGGCGCACGGCGAGCCGGCCACCATCGTCTTGCGAAAATTCGAACGGGCCTTACTTAAGGAGACGGGCGTGGCAGCCGACCTGCGGCGCTGCACGGCAACGCGCTCGCCGGTGCTGGCCGAGGGTGTGTACGTGGTCGACCCCGAGCGCGGCCCGCGGCCCGAGCTGGCTTCCGACGTGTGGCCGCGCGTGGCCGGCAAGACCCTGCTGGACATGGAAAACGAGGATTACGGCGACAGCGCCACCCAGGCCCAGAGCAAGCAGCTGATGCGCTTCCTGCTGGCCCACCACCTGGGCGGCGCACCGCTCAACACGCGCCAGATCCTGATCGATCTGCTGCAGTTATAAACCTGCTAAACCATATATACCATGAGCTTTCTGCATCCCGTAGGTTCCCTCATCGACCTGGGCGTCAACATCGACCACGTGGCCACCCTGCGCAATGCGCGCGGCACTGCCTATCCTGACCCTATCCGCGCTGCGCTGCTGGCCGAGCAGGCCGGCGCCGACAGCATCACCCTGCACCTGCGCGAGGACCGCCGCCACATCAAGGACGCCGACGTGATCGCCCTGGCGCCGCAGCTGCAGACGCGCATGAACCTGGAAGCGGCCGTGACCCAGGAAATGATCGATTTCGCCTGCCGCATCAAGCCGGCCGACGTTTGCCTGGTGCCGGAAAAGCGCACCGAGATCACCACCGAGGGCGGGCTGGACGTGGTGGGCCATTTCAACGCCGTGCAGGCCGCCGTCAGGCAGCTGCAGGCCGAGGGCATACGGGTCAGCCTGTTCATCGACGCCGACGAGCGCCAGATCGCCGCCACCGCCGAGATCGGCGCACCGGTGATCGAGCTGCACACCGGCCGCTATGCCGACACCGAGGGCGCCGAACAGCAGGCGGAACTGGAACGCATCAAGGCCGGGGTGCGCTACGGCGTCGAGCGCGGCCTGGTCGTCAACGCAGGCCACGGCCTGCATTACACCAATGTGCAGGCGATTGCCGCCATCCCCGACATCGCGGAACTGAACATCGGCCACGCCATCGTGGCCCACGCCGTATTCGTGGGCTGGGAAAACGCCGTGCGCGAAATGAAGGCCATCATGGTCTCGACGCGGCTGGGCGCCAAGTGATTTACGGCATAGGCACCGATATCTGCAAGATCCCGCGCATGGCGCAGGCCCTGGCGCGCCAGGGCGAACGCTTCGCGCGGCGGATATTGGGGCCGGCCGAGATGGAGGAATACCTGGCGCGCGGCGCACGCCACCCGGAGCGCGGGGTGCGTTACGCCGCCACCCGCTTCGCCGCCAAGGAAGCGTTTTCCAAGGCGCTGGGCCTGGGCCTGCGCCCGCCCATGAGCTGGCGCCTGGCGCAGCTGGAGAACGGGGAGGGCGGCAAGCCGCGCATCGTGTGCGGCGGCGCCCTGGCGGACTACATGGAACAACACGGATTATCGGCGCAGGTGTCGATCAGCGACGAGGAGGATTACGCCGTCGCTTTCGTCATCGTCGAACAAAGGCAGGCAAGCAGTGACTGACGAAGCTATCATTCCCGACCCGCGCGAGCAAGTGCTGGCCACCGTGGCCAGGCTGCCCAACCTGCCGGGCGTGTACCGCTATTTCGATGCGGCCGACAACGTGCTTTACGTAGGCAAGGCGCGCGACCTGAAAAAGCGCGTCTCCAGCTACTTCCAGAAGAACCTGGCCAGCCCGCGCATCGCCATGATGGTGGAGCGCATCGCGCGCCTGGAGACCACCGTCACCCACAGCGAGGCCGAGGCACTGATCCTGGAAAACAACCTGATCAAGGCCCTGCAGCCGCGCTACAACATCCTGTTCCGCGACGATAAGTCCTATCCCTACCTGAAGATCACGGGCGGCGACTCGCCGCGCATGGTCTATTACCGGGGCGCGCTGGACAAGAAGAACCAGTACTTCGGGCCTTTCCCCAGCTCCTGGGCGGTCAAGGAATCCATGCAGATCCTGCAGAAGGTGTTCCGGATCCGCACTTGCGAGGACAGCGTGTACGCCAACCGCACCCGGCCCTGCCTGCTGAACCAGATCGGCCGCTGCAGCGGCCCCTGCGTGGACCTGATCAGCAAGGAAGACTACCAGGTCGATGTCGACAACGCGGCGCGCTTCCTGCGCGGGCGCACCAGCGAAGTGCTGGAAGACCTGGAAAAGAAAATGCACGGCTACGCGGCCGAACTCAAGTTCGAGCAGGCCGCCGCGGTGCGCAACCAGATCCAGTCGCTGTCGCGCGTGCTGCACCAGCAAAGCATGGAGATTAGCGGCGACGCCGACGTCGACATCATCGCCGTGCTGGTGCAGGGCGGGCGCGCCTGCGTCAACCTGGCCATGGTGCGCGGCGGACGCCACCTGGGCGACCGCGCCTACTTCCCCAACCACGTGGGCGACGCCGCCGCCATCGCGGAAGACCCGATCGAGGTCGAGGTGCTGGCCGCCTTCCTGGTCCAGCACTACACCGAGAAATTCATTCCGGGCACCCTGATCCTCAACATCGAGTTCGACCAGCCGGCCCTGATGGTGGCGCTGCAGGAGCAGTGCGGCCACCGCATCAACCTGGTGTTCCAGCCGCAGGGCCAGCGCCGCCAGTGGCTGGAGCTGGCGCACAAGGGCGCCGAGATCTCGCTGGCGCGGCTGCTGTCCGAGCAGGGTTCGCAGCTCTCGCGCACCCGTGCCCTGGCCGAGGCGCTCAACCTGGAAAGCGACGACCTGGACGCGCTGCGGGTGGAATGCTTCGACATCAGCCACACGCAGGGCGAAGCGACCCAGGCCTCTTGCGTGGTGTTCCACCACCACCAGATGCAGAACGGCGAATACCGCCGCTACAACATCAACGACATCACGCCCGGCGACGACTACGCCGCCATGCGCCAGGTGCTGATGCGGCGCTACGAGAAGGTGGCCAACGGCGATGGCGTGATGCCGGACGTGGTGCTGATCGACGGCGGCAAGGGCCAGATCGAAATGGCGCGCCAGGTGTTCGTGGAACTGGGGCTGGATACCAGCTTGATCGTCGGCGTGGCCAAGGGTGAGGGCCGCCGCGTCGGCCTGGAGACCCTGATGTTCGTCGATGGCAGGCCAGCGCAGGAGCTGGGCAAGGAATCGGCGGCGCTGATGCTGGTGGCGCAGATCCGCGACGAGGCGCACCGCTTCGCCATCACCGGCATGCGCGCCAAGCGCGCCAAGACGCGACAGACCTCGCGCCTGGAAGAGATCGAGGGCATAGGCGCCAAGCGCCGCCAGCGCTTGCTGGCGCGCTTTGGCGGCCTGCGCGGCGTGGTCAACGCCAGCGTGGAAGACTTGATGCAGGTGGAAGGCATCTCCAGCGCGCTAGCCGAAGAAATATACCGCCAGCTCCATTGATCAGCCGTGCGCTGGTTAAAAGGTCAACGGCAGGGTAGACTAGCGGCGCATTACCTGATTTCATGGCCGCCGATCCCCTGAACTATGCCTTTTAATATACCGATTCTGTTGACCTGGTTGCGCGTCGCGCTGATTCCCCTGGTGGTGGGGGTGTACTATCTGCCGGTGTCGTGGCTGCCGCAGCAGGACCAGAACCTGGCCGCCACCCTGGTGTTCATCATCGCCGCCGTGACCGACTGGTTCGACGGCTTCCTGGCGCGGCGCTGGAACCAGACCTCGGCCTTCGGCGCCTTCCTCGATCCCGTGGCCGACAAGCTGATGGTGGCTGGCGCGCTGCTGGTGCTGGTGCAGCTGGACCGCGCCAACGCCGTACTGTCCTTCATCATCATCGGGCGCGAGATCGCCATTTCCGCCTTGCGCGAATGGATGGCCCAGATCGGCGCCTCCAAGTCGGTGGCGGTCAGCTCGCTCGGCAAGATCAAGACCACGGCCCAGATGACGGCCATCCCGCTGCTGCTGTTCCACGACGTGCTGCTGGGCGCCATCGACACCCAGGTGTGGGGCTCGGCCCTGCTGGTGGTGGCCGCCGTACTGACCGTGTGGTCGATGTTCTACTACCTGCGCCTGGCCTGGCCGCTGATCAAGGAAAAGGCCGGCACACTGTAGGCAAGGTTTTTAAATCGATCAACGATTTGCCATTGACAGCGGCTATAGAACCTCTATAATGCTGGCCTGTTGTTGATGACGACGAAGCGGGAGTAGCTCAGTTGGTAGAGCGCAACCTTGCCAAGGTTGAGGTCGAGAGTTCGAGACTCTTCTCCCGCTCCAG
>NZ_JBKFEH010000012.1:0-32536 GCF_053572355.1 Duganella kummerowiae | reverse complement strand
ATGGCGTCGTTGCCGCTCCTTGCCGTGCAGGCGCACTGTCTGCGTCGCGGCGCCTGGCCCTGCTCATTTTGAAACGGCTTCCTAATATCGGCTGCGCCTCCTGGGTTCGTGCAATAATCTGCCGCACCTCATGCCGGAGACCATGTCCGATGCCCTATCGCCGCTTGTGTACCGCCCTGCTGTATTGCGCCCTGCTGGCGGCGGGGGCGGCGCGCGCCACCGACACCATCCCACTGCTGGTCGGCGACACCCTGGACGAGCAAGGCAGGCAAAAACCGCTGGCCACCTGGAAAACCCAGCTACTGGAAGAGGTGGAGCGCACCGCCGGCGTCAAGTTCGTGCTGCGCCGCTATCCCTGGGCCCGGGCCGAGCTGCACGCCCGCAATGGCGACGGCCTCATCCTCGGCCTGCCGCGGACACCGGAACGCGAACGCGTGCTGCGCTATTCCGACCTGGCGGCCGTCAACACCCTGTGGCTGGTCACCCGCAGCGACGCCACCTTCCCCTTCCACGGCATCGCCGACTTGGGCGGCAAGCGGGTCGGCATCGTGCGCGGCTTCAGCTACGGCGAGGAATTCGAACGCGCCAAGCAAAGCAAGCTGTTCCTGCCCGACGAGGATATCGCTTCACGCGGCACCCGTCTGCTGCGCCTGATGCTGCGCCGCACCGACGTGGTGCTGCTGTTCCAGCCCGGCAGCCAGGACGCCAAAACGGTGGAAGCGGAAATCAACCATTACATGGGCGAGCGCCTGAAAAGCATAGGCGTAGCGGCCAATGCCGGCTACGCCGTACTGCCCACGCCGCTCATGACCGACAGCGGCGTGTATTTCGCCATCGCGCGCGACAAGGATCATGGCATGATAGACCGCATCAACGCCGCCCTGGCCCGGATGCGCAAGCCGCGTCCGCCAAATTAAATTTTCCCAAAGCCCCAGCAGGAGGACGCCGCCACGGAAAACACCCCCTTATCCAGCCCCAAGTCACACGATAATATTTTGTGTTTTTAGCGATAATCGCTTTTTCACTCAGACGGGAGACAGAATGGATTTCAAGCTCATCGCCGCCACGGCGCTGCTCAGCGCAGCCGCCTGCGCCGGCGCCCAGGAAACGGTGGTCAAGATCGGACACAGCGGCCCCTTGTCCGGTCCGCAGGCCTTCTCCGGCAAGGACAATGAAAACGGCGCCCGCCTGGCGGTCGAGGAACTCAACGCCAAGCCCATCACCGTGGCCGGCAAGAAGCTAAAATTCACGCTGCAGTCCGAGGACGACCAGGGCGATCCCAAGGCCGGCGTGGCCGCCGCCCAAAAGCTGATCGACCAGGGCGTGAAATACGTGGTGGGGCCGTACAACTCGGGCGTGGCCATCCCCGCCTCGCGCGCCTACAACGACGCCGGCGTGCTGGTGGCCACCGTGGCCACCAATCCCAAGATCACCCTGGCCGGCTACAAGGGCCTGTTCCGCGTCAACGCCAGCGATACCCAGCTGGGCTCGAAAATGGCCCTGTACGCCGCCAAGGAACTGAAATTCAAGACGGTGGCCGTGATCGACGACCGCACCGCCTTCGGCCAGGGCGTGGCCGAGGAATTCAAGAAGCAGGCCAAGGCCTCCGGCATGACCGTGGCCGGCCACGAGTTCACCACCGATAAGGCGTTCGACTTCACCGCCATCCTGACCAAGCTGAAAAACAAGAAGGTGGACGCGATCTTCTTCGGCGGCTACGCGCCCCAGGCCGCGCCCATGGCGCGCCAGATGAAGCAGCTCGGCATCAGCGCCAAGCTGCTGGGCGGCGACACCATCTGCACCGCCGAAATGGGCAAGCTGGGCGGCGACGCCGTCGGCGACAACGTGCTGTGCTCGCAGGGCGGCGCGGTGCTGGACAAGGCCGACGCCGGCCCGGCCTTCAAGGCCAAGTACAAGGCCCGCTACAAGCAGGACCCGGACGTGTATGCGGCAGCCTACTACGACGCCGTCATGATGTACGCCCAGGGCATGCAGCAGGCCGGCACCACCGATCCGATCAAGGTCGGCGTCTCTGTCGCCTCCGGCAACTACAAGGGCGTGGCGGGCAACTACTCGTTCGACATCCATGGCGACATGAAGCAGTCGCCGGTGACCATCTACACGTTCAAGAATGGCCAGCCGCAGCCGCTGACCAGTTATTGATTCCGCAGCGCCAGCAGATGGTCAAAGGCGTCGCGCGCCCCGGCGCAAGCCTGCTCCACCTGCTCCGGCGTGGTTACCGCCGCCGTCAGGCCGGCCAGGAACTGCTTCCAGCGCGGCCCCGGTCCCTCCGGCGCGCCGCGCAGGTAGGCCAGTGGATGCGGCGCCAGCCGCGCCGCCAGGCGCTTGTGCAGCACCGCCCCGCCCAGCTGCGATCCCTCCAGCACATAGGCCACGCCCCAGCGGTAGGCGGCCGGCGCCTGCGCCGGCCATGGCTGCGCATCAGGCGGGAAAGCGGCGCCGCGCAGGCCGGCAAAGGCGGCATCCTCGAGGTCGGCATCGATCAGGCCCAGGTAATCGCGGCCCGGCGCCGCCTGTGGACCGTCGTGAAAGCCGGCCTGCCAGCGCGCCAGGGGCGCCAGCCAGGCACGCAACAGCAGCAGGTGCTGGCGGTAGTCGGCCAAGGTAGGCGCCTGGTCCGCCAGCGGCAGGCTGCTGTCCAGGCGCGCATGGCGCTCGCCGGTGGCCTCGCGCAAGGCCGCCAGCACGTCTACAATTCCCATAATCAATAATTCCTACAATAAATTCCTATGGCCCGATTGTCACACAGCCGGGACCACCGGCGCGCACCGTAGGATACTCATCAGCAAAGCAGGCCCGGGCTCGGGTAGAATTCTTAGCGATTCTTCCACTTGCTGGTCCGACGCACCGATGACACATGACTGACGCAACCCCCGCCGCCTGCTCGGTGCTGCTGATCGACGACGAAACCCTGTCCGAGGACCTGATCGCGCACCGCCTCAGCGGCCATGCCGACATCCAGCTGACCTATGACAGCCATGCCGAACGCGCCCCGGGGCTGGCGCGCGAATGCGCCGCCACCGTGGTGCTGGTCGACCTGCGCATGCCGGGTCCGGACGGCTTCGAGGTGATCGCCCTGCTGCGCGCCCAGCCCGACACCGAGCACCTGCCCATCATCCTGCTGTCCTCCGAGGACGATGCCGACGCCAAGGCGCGCGCCTTCGCTGCGGGCGCCAACGACTATCTGGTGAAATGGCCGGACGCGCGCGAGCTGGCGGCCCGCATCCGCTACCACAGCGGCGCCTACCTGGCGCGCCGCGAACGCGACGCCGCCTTTCTGTCGCTGCGCCTGCGCGAGGAAGAACTGCGCCTGAGCCAGGCCGCCCTGCATCAGGCCCAGAAAATGGAAGCCATCGGCCAGCTGACCGGCGGCGTGGCGCACGACTTCAACAACGTGCTGCAAATCATAGGCGGCAACCTGCACCTGCTCAAGCTGACCGGCGGCGTCAACGCGGCCGGTCAGGCGCGCATCGAGGCGGCGCTGGGCGGGGTCGAACGCGGCGCCCGGCTGGCGGCCCACCTGCTGGCCTTCGCGCGCCGCCAGCCGCTGCACAACACCGTGGTCGACCTGGCCGCCGTGCTGCACGAAATGGAAGACATGCTGTCGCGCGTGCTGGGACCGCGCGCCCTGGTGCACACCGAGATCGCGCCCGACCTGTGGCGCACCATGGTCGATTCCAGCCAGCTGCACAACGTCATCCTCAACCTGGCCATCAACGCGCGCGACGCCATGAGCGAAGGCGGCGTGCTGACCATGCGCGCCTGTAACCTGGCGGCCGGCTCGCCGCGGCTGGGCGAGGTGGGCGACGGCGACTACGTGCTGATCGAGATCGCCGACACCGGCTGCGGCATGCCGGAGGATGTGCGGCGGCGCGCCTTCGAGCCCTTCTTCACCACCAAGCCCACCGGCCACGGCACCGGGCTGGGACTGAGCATGGCCTATGGTTTCGTCAAGCAGTCGGGCGGCGAGATCACCCTGTCCAGCCAGGAGGGCGCAGGCACCACGGTGTCGATCTTCCTGCGCCGCAGCCTGGGCGAGGTGGCGCACGAGGAGCACGCGCCGCCGCCGGCCGAAACGGGCTTCGAAACCATCCTGGTGGTGGAAGACGAGGACGACGTGCGCGCCGCCACGGCCGGCATGCTGTCTGCCCTGGGCTACCAGGTGCTGGAGGCGGCCAGCGCCGACCAGGCGGCGCGGATGATAGAGGACGGCGCCGCCATCGACCTGTTGTTCACGGACGTGATCATGCCAGGCCGGATGAGCAGCCTGGAATTGAGCGAACTGGTGCACCGCACCCTGCCCGAGGCCCGGATCCTGTTCACCTCGGGCTATGCGGAAGGCGTGCTGGTACACGATGGCAAGGTCAGGCGTGGGATCAGCCTGCTGCAAAAGCCCTACACGGCCGACGCCCTGAGCGCCCGCATCCGCCACCTGCTGCGCCGGCGCGGCGCGCGGCCGGACCTGATCAGTTCGAGGGCTTGATGTAGCGCTGTGAACCCGGCGGCGGCTCGTTGAGCACCGCCCAGAACACACCGAGGTCGGAGATGGCGCGCACGAATTCCTTGAATTCGACCGGCTTCACCACGTAGGCGTTCACGCCCAGCTCGTAGCTGCGCACCAGGTCCTGCTCTTCCTTGGATGAGGTCAGCATCACCACCGGCATGCTTTTCATGCTGGGCGTGGAGCGTATGCTGGCCAGCACTTCCAGGCCGTCCACCTTGGGCAGCTTGAGGTCCAGCAGCACCACGGCCGGATTGCCGACGTCGCGGCCGGCGTAGGCGCCCTTGCAGTGCAGGTAGTCCAGCGCCTCGGCGCCGTCGCGCACCACGATGACCTCGTTGGCGAGCTGGCTGCGCTCCAGCGCCACCAGTGTCAGTTCGAGGTCATTGGGGTTGTCTTCGACGAGCAATATGGGTTTCAGCATGTGGTTCAATCCGTTGCGATATGGTCCGGGATGGCGAAATGGAAGGTGGCGCCCTCGTTGGGCGCGGAATGCGCCCATACCCGGCCGCCGTGGCGCTCGACGATGCGGCGCACGTTGGCCAGGCCGATGCCGGTGCCGTGAAAATCTTCCATCCTGTGCAGCCGCTGGAACACGCCGAACAGCTTGTGCACATAGTCCATGTTGAAGCCGACACCGTTGTCGGCCACCTCGAACACCGTTTCACCCTCGCCCCGCTTGGCGCTGACGCGGATCACGGCCGGGTCGCGCTGGGCGCTGAACTTGACGGCGTTCGACAGAAGATTGTACACCGCCAGCTGCAGGAAGTTGGGATCGCCGGTGATTTCCGGCAAGTCGCCTATGCGCCAGTCGATGCGGCGCTGGCCCACTTCCAGCCCCAGGCGCTCGACGCAGGTGCGCACCATCTCGTTCATGCTGAAGCGCACCGGCCGCAGCGAGGCCCGCCCCATCTGGGAAAAACTGAGCAGGTCGTCGACCAGCTTGCCGGCCAGCCGCGCCGCGTCCTTGATATTGGTGAGGAAGCGCATGCGGCGCGCGGTATCCTCGCTGCCGCCGGTTTCCAGCAGCAGGTCGGAAAAGCCGACGATGTGGCGCAGCGGCGCGCGCAGGTCGTGCGACACCGAATACGAAAACGCTTCCAGTTCCTTGTTGGCGCGGCCCAGGCCCTCGGCCAGGTCGGCCATCTGCTCGGCGCGCTCCAGCGCGATGCCCAGGAGCGCGGTGCGGAACTCCAGCGCCAGCTGCAGCTCGCCCTCGCGCCACGGCGCGCTGTGGCCATGGATGGTCTGGCGCCAGCTCTGGAAGCTGGTGCGCGGGCTGAGGTGCCGGTGCTCGGCCGATTTTTGATCCGGGCGCCCGGCCCAGTCGATGGTGCTGACGATCTCGGGCCGGAACCACAGCAGGTAGTGCGGGTGGATACTGGAAATCGGCATGGCCAGCAGGCCGCTGGCCTGGCGCGCATAGGCGGCCGCCGGCGGGAACTGGCTCGCCAGGTGCTCGGTGTGGAACAGGTCGCCGTGGCCGGAGGCGCCCAGCCAGGCCACCAGCTCGCGCACCTGGCCGTCGTCCGGGGTGTCGCCAAAGCTGAAGGTACGGTCCTGCACCACGATGGCGACGCCGCCGGCGCGCCCGAACTGCAGCAGCTCGGGCAGCACGCTGCGCAGGTTCTCGATGAAGTCCGAGCCCTGGGTCAGGCCGGCCAGCATGGCCACCATCACGCGCCGCACCTCGAGGCGGAATTGCAGCTCGTCCGCATCCTCGCGGTTCTGGATGCGCAGCGCCAGGATCTGGCCCAGCTGCTCGCACACGGCGCGCTGCTGGCAGCCGATGTGGCGCGGCTGCGCATGGTGGCAGGAGATCATCCCCCACAGCCGGCCCTTGATCACCAGCGACACCGACATCGAGGACAGGGTGCCCATGTTGCGCATGTATTGCAGGTGCACCGGCGATACGCTGCGCAGGATGGCGTGCGACAGGTCGTTCGGCTGGCCGCTCAGCGGATTGTGCCCCGGCACCAGGGCCGACGGCGTGTAGTTGGCGTCCTGGATCAGGCGGATGCGGTTCAGCAAATACAGCTCGCGCGCCTGGCGCGGGATGTCGCCGGCCGGGAAGCGCTGGCCCAGGTAGCTGGGATAGCCGTCCTGCAGCGATTCGGCCAGCACCTGGCCGTGGTCCTCGCGGTCGAAGCAGTACACCAGCACGCGGCCGTAGCCGGTCAGGGCGCGGATATCGTCGGCCGCCAGCTGGCACAGTTCCTCCACGGTGTCGGCGTCGCTGACCTTGCTGAGGAAGTCGCCCACCACCGGGTACAGCCCGTGCAGGAGGGCCGCCCCCTCGGCGTCCGGCGCGGCCGGCTCGAATTCCAGCACCCGCAGGCCGTCGTAGGCGTGCGCCAGCACCTCGTATTCAGTGCCGCCCAGGCGCACCGTGGCCAGGTGCGAGGGCCGCTCGCGCCAGCGGTGTCCGGCCATGGCGCGCGCCAGCGGTGCGGCGGCCTCGCCCAGCACCTGTTCCAGCGGCCGGCCCAGGGCCTGCTCCGGGGCCAGCCCGGCATGGGAGGCCAGGTTGTCGCTGGCTTGCAGGACTTGGGCGTGCTGGTCCAGCGCCAGCAGGAAGCCGTGCGGCTGTATGCTGCCGGGGTAACGGATCGGCTCCTGGTCGCAGCCGGCCTGCAGTTGTGGGCTCAATGGTTGGGTCATGGCGCTTGGAAAACCGGCGCGCGGACCGCGCAGCCGCAGGGAACTGTAACGCACGCATTCTACCGTGGCGGCGCGCGCCGTGGCGGACAGTTCATTGCAATTGTAATTCCCAGTAAGCGACATCGATCCAGCGCTCGAACTTGCGCCCCACCTGGCTGAAGTGCGCCACCTTGCGGTAGCCCAGGCGCTCGTGCAGGGCGACGCTGGCCTCGTTGGGCTGGGCGATGCCGGCAATGGCCATCTTCAGGCCGCGCTGGCGCAGCTCGTCCAGCAGGGCGCGGTACAGCGCGCCGCCCACGCCGCGGCGGGGATAGTCGGGCGACACGTAAACACTTGTTTCAACGGAGAAACGATAGGCGCTGCGCACCCGCCACGGCGTAGCGTAGGCGTAGCCAACCACCTTGCCGTCCAGCTCATGGACCAGCCAGGGCAGCCGGGCCGTGACCTCGGCGATGCGGCGCGCCATCTCCGCCGCCGCCACCGGCGCCTCTTCGAAGCTGATGGTGGTGGTGGCGATGTAATAACTGTAGATGGCCGCGATGGCGGCGGCGTCGGCGGCGGTGGCGGGCCGTATCATGCCTGCTTCCTCATGTCTGCTTCATCCTTGTTTCCCCGTGCAATATTGCCAAATATCATAGCATGCAAGCGGGCTACGGCCCTGCTATCCGGCTGCTACAATTCCTGCTGAACTCACGAAACCAGGGACACGATGAACACAACAGGATGGGCGCACGTCACGCTGGACAACTGCGCCGATGAACCCATCCATATTCCCGGCAGTGTCCAGCCCCATGGGGCGCTGCTGGCCTGCGACGGCGCCGGCGCCCTGCTGGCCTGGAGCGTCAATGCGCCCGCCCTGCTGGGACTGGCCACGGCACCCGGCGTGGCGCTGGACGCGCTCGGCCTCCCAGGCGCCGCCCTGGAGCTGGCGCAAGCCTGCCTGCGGGACATGGAAGACGGGGTCACCCCGCCCTCGGCGCTGGAACTGGACCTGCACGGCGCCCGTTTCGATTACATCGTGCACGGCTATGGCGGGCGGCTGCTGCTGGAATTCGAGCGGCGCGACGTCCCCAGCGACGCGGTGGCCGCCTTCGCCCTCAAGGCCCATGCCGCCATCGACCGCCTCAAGCGCCAGAAAACCCTGGACGGCATGCTGCAGCTGGCCACCGGGCAGGTGCGCGCCATCACCGGCTTCGACCGCGTGATGGCCTACCGCTTCCACGCCGACGACAGCGGCGACGTGGTGGCCGAATCGCGCCGCGAGGACCTGGAACCCTACCTGGGGCGGCGCTACCCGGCCAGCGACATTCCGGCCCAGGCGCGCCGCTTGTACATCCTCAATACCCTGCGCCTGATCGCCGACGTCGGCTACACCCCGGCGCCGCTGGCCGGGCGCGCCGGCGAGGCGCCGCTGGACATGAGCTACGCGGTGCTGCGCAGCGTCTCGCCCATCCATATCGAGTACCTGAAGAACATGGGCGTGGGCGCTTCCATGAGCGTGTCCATCGTCGTCAACGGCGCGCTGTGGGGCCTGATTGCCTGCCACCACATGGGGCCGCGCCAGGTGCCGTACTCGGTGCGCATGGCGATCGACGTGCTGGCCCAGGTGCTGGCCTCCGCCGTGCAGACCCTGCAGGCGCGCGAGCGCGCGGTCCTGACCGAGCGGGCGGCCGAGGTGCGCACCCGGGTGATCGAGGCGCTGCTGCACACCGACGACGCGCTGCGCACCCTGGCCGGCCATGCGGACGCGCTGGCGCAATCGCTGGACGCGGTGGCGCTGGTGTTTACCCAGTACGGCAAGGTGCTGGTGCACGGCGCCATCGACGCGGCGCTGGCCGGACGCATGGTGCAGACCCTGCCGCCGGCCGGCGACGAACTACTGCTGCGCGGCGCCGAGGGCGATTGGCCGGAGGCGCTGCGCGCCGGGCTGGGCGGCTGGGTCGGCATGCTGGCCCTGCCCTTCGACCCTGCCACGGCGGGCTGGGTGATCGCCCTGCGGCGCGAACAGATACAGTCCCTGCGCTGGGGTGGCCGGCCCGAGAAGGACATCAAGCATGGCCCGCTGGGACCGCGCCTGACCCCGCGCGGCTCCTTCGACGAATGGCGCCAGACCGTACGCGGCACGGCCGAGGCCTGGGACGAGACGCACCTGATCATCGCGCGCCAGATGCTGGCCGAGATGCACCGTGCCAGCATGTCCAAGCACATCGAGACCGACCGCGCCCGCGCCCAGCTGCTGGCCATGCTGGGCCACGACCTGCGCGGCCCGCTGCACTCGATCAGCATGGCCGCCACCGTGCTGCGCCATGGCGGCGCGGCCGACACGGCCAGCAACCGCATCGAAGCCTCCAGCAACCGCATGGCGCGCCTGATCAGCCAGGTGCTGGACATGAGCCGCATCAATGGCGGCATCGGCCTGGGCGTGAACAGGCAGCCGGTGGACCTGGCGACCCTGCTGCGCGACCTGGTGGAGGAAAGCCGGGCCTCGCATCCGGCCGCCGCCATCGAACTGGCGCAGCCGGACAGCCTGATGGTGCAAGCCGACGCCGACCGCCTGCTGCAGGTGCTCGGCAACCTGCTGAGCAACGCCCGCCACCACGGCAGCGGCGGCCATCCGGTGCGGGTCGAGCTGGAGGCCGGCGAGGACGAGGTCCGCATCGCGGTGCGCAATGTGGCCCCGCCCATTGCCGAGGACTTGCTGCCCACCCTGTACAGCCCGTTGAAGCGCAGCTCGGTCGGCAACCTGCGCAACCGCGGCGGGCTGGGGCTGGGCCTGCACATCGCCCAGCAGATCGTGCAGGAACACGGCGGCACGCTGGCCTACCGCTACGACGATCCGCACGTGGTGTTCGAAGTGCTGCTGCCGCGCGCCTGAGAAGCCGCCGCGAGCTGGCCATGGCGCCGTTGCGGCGCACCGCTTGTTATGGCGACCCTAAGAACCCGTTTCAAGGCAGGGCGCGCAATTCCGCTTCCGTGAAGCCGGCCTGGCGGCGGGCGTCCAGGTTGAAGGGGCCGCGCACGGTGGCGCCATATTGCCGCACCAGTTCCGGGTACAGCGCCACCGGGTCCAGGCCGCGCTCGCGGCACAGGTGCCAGTACCAGCGGTTGCCGATTTCGACGTGGCCGATCTCGTCGCGCAGGATGATGTCCAGGATGGCGGCGGCCTGCGCATCGCCGGCCTGGGCCAGCTTGGCGCGCAGCGGCGGAATGGCGTCCAGGCCGCGCGCCTCCATGGTGCGCGGCACCAGCGCCATGCGCGCCAGCACGTCGGCGCGGGTCTTGTCCACCATTTCCCACAGACTGTCGTGGGCCGGGAAGTCGCCGTAGGCATGCTCCAGCCGCGCCAGGTGCGCCGCCAGCAGCGTGTAGTGGTAGGACTCCTCGGCCGCTACCCGCAGCCAGTCGGCGTAGTACTCGTCCGGCATGCCCGGGAAACGCCACAGCGCGTCCAGCGCCAGGTTGACGGCATTGAATTCAATGTGGGCCAGGGCGTGCACCAGCATGGCCCTGCCCTCGGCCGTGGCCATGGAGCGGCGCCCGACCAGGCGCGGCGCCACCAGGTCCGGCCGGGCCGGACGGCCGGGGATATCGCCCTGCGCCGCCAGCGCAGCCGAGGCATCCAGCCTGCAGCCGCCGGCGCGCCAGGACGCGGCCAGGGCCGCCACCGCCGCCGTCTTGCGGGCGGGGTCGCTCTCCAGCAGGCAGGCCAGGGCGACGGCGCGCAATTCGGGGACGGACTGGGACATGGGGACTTCCTGAGGACGGCAAAGGGCGCAGTGTAGCAAAAACCGCCAGCGGCCACCGCCGGTCCTGCTACACTGTGATGACCGGCCAACTTCCCTCCCAGACCATGATGGAACAACTGACCCGACTGCCGCCCGGGCTGCTGGCGCACCTCATCCAGGCCCAGACCGAGCTGGCCCGCATCGGCCCCGATTTCGGCCTGCTGCTCGAGCGCACCGCGGCCAGCGCCGCGCGCCTGGCCAAGGCCGAGGGCGCCGTGGTGGAACTGGTGGAAGACAGCGACATCGTCTACCGCGCCACCTACGGCATGGCCGACGTGCAGCTGGGCCTGCGTATGCCCATCGCGGGCAGCCTGTCCGGCCTGTGCCTGGGCAACAAGCGCGCCGCCGTGTGCACCGATTCCGAAACCGACCAGCGGGTCAACCGCGAGGCCTGCCGCCGCGTGGGCCTGCGCTCCATGACCATCGTGCCCATGATGTTCGACGACCATGCGGCCGGCGTGCTCAAGCTCATGTGGCGCGAGCCGCGCGCGCTCGACCAGTACGAACAGGACATCGCCCAGGCCATCGCCAACATGGCGGCCGCGCTCATGCACCACATCTCGCGCCAGGGCGGCGACGCCTTGCGGCGCGGCGTCACCAGCGATCCCGTCACCCGCCTGCCCAACCGGGCCTCCTTCTATGAGCTGCTGCGCGCGCGCCTGGCGCGCGCCGAAAGCGGCGCCGAGCAGCTGGGCGTGGCGATGCTGGCGGTCGGCGAAGAAAACAAGCCGTGGGACGTGCCCGGACAGGCGCACGAGCCGCTGACGCAGGAAATCTCGCGCCGCATCCTGGGCGTATGCCGCAGCGAGGATATCGTCACCCGCATCGGCCCCGGCCTGTTCGCCATCATCCTCAGCGTGGCGGGACGCCGTTCCGTGGTGCTGAGCCAGGCCACGCGCATCGCGCACGCCGTGACCACCTCCGCCATCGAACTGGATGGAATGGGCGCGGCCCGGACGCTGGCCGTGGCCTCGGCCGCCGCCCGCTATCCGGACGATGGCCGCAGCGTGACGGAACTGGTGTACGCGGCCCAGGCCGGGCTGCTGGCCGGGGCCCACGCCAGCCGCAGCGGCGTGCGGCTGGAAGCCAAGCACTAGCGGCTTAAACAAGAGGCGCCCGCGCCGCGGCCAGCTGCAGCGGCGCCACGCTCATGGCCACGCCCGCGTTGAGCGGCTTCTAAGCGCGCGGCGCCAGGCCGGCGATCACCGCCATCAGCGCATCGGCCTCGATAGGCTTGACGAAATAGTGGTCGAAGCCGGCGTCCAAGGCGGCTTCGCGGTCTTCCTTGCGGCCGTAGCCCGTCAATGCGATCAGGGTGGCGTGCGCCGACGCCGGCAGGCGCCGCAGGCCGCGCGCCAGCTCGTTGCCGTTCAGGTCGGGCAGGCCGATATCGAGCAGGCACAGTTCCGGCGACAAGGCCTGCGCCAGCTCCAGTCCCGCCAGCGCCGTGTGCGCCACCGCCACCTGGTGACCCACGCCTTCCAGCAGCATCTGCAGGGTCTGGGCCGCGTCCATGTTATCGTCCACCACCAGCACCCGCAGGCTGCGGCTCGCTCCGGGCGGAGCCGGACGCGGCGGCGGGGCCGGCATGATGGCGCTGCGCGGCAGGGTGATGGTGAAGGTGCTGCCCTGCTGGTCGCCCGCGCTGTCGGCCTGGATGCGGCCGCCGTGCGCCTCCACCAGGGCCCGCACCAGGGCAAGGCCCAGTCCCAGGCCGCCCTGCGAGCGGTCGGCGCCGCGCTCGGCCTGGGCGAACAGGTCGAACACGCGGGCCAGCATGTCGGCCGTCATGCCGATGCCGTTGTCGGACACCTGCAGCGTGACCTCGGTGGCGGAGGCCGACACCGCCAGCCGGATATGGCCGCCGGCCGGGGTGTACTTGGCCGCGTTGTTGAGCACATTGGCCAGCACCTGCACCAGCCGCTTGTGGTCGCCCATCACCTGCAGCGGGGTGTCGGGCTGCAGGACCTCCAGGCGGTGCTGCCTGGACTGGATCAGGGGTTCGGCCTGCTCGACGGCGTCGGCCACGATGTCGCACACGGCCAGCGGCGCGCGGCTCAGGGTGATCAGGCCGCGCGACACCCGCGACACGTCCAGCAGGTCGTCCACCAGGCGCGTCATGTGCTGCACCTGGCGCACGATGATGGCGGCGTTGCGCTCGGCCAGGGCCGGATCGCCGCGCCCGGATTGCAGCAGCTGGGCCGCCGCGCCGATGGGCGCCAGCGGATTGCGCAGCTCGTGCGCCAGCATGGCCAGGAATTCATCCTTGCGGCGGTCGGCCTCGCGCAGCTTGCTCTCGCTCGCGCGGTGCTGGCGTTCCTTGGCTTCCAGCGCCTCGGCCATGGCGTCCAGCGAACGCGCCAGTTCGCTGATTTCCTCCTTGCCGTGGGCCACGCCGCTGCGCGCATCGAGCTCGCCGGCCGCGATCTGGTCGGCGGTGCTGGAGAGCTGCTTGACCCGCCGCAGCACCAGCACGTCGCCCACGAACCAGGCGGCAAGGAAGGCCAGCGCCAGGGTCAGGCCCAGCGCCCCCAGGTCCAGCAGCAGGCTGCGGGTGGCCTCGGCCGTGATGTTGTGCACCGGGATGCCGATGCTGACCGTGTAGTCGGACAGGCCGTTGCGGCCGACCCGGGCGAAGCGGTGCAGGCGCTCCACGCCGTCCGGTCCGGTGATGCGCACCGCCCGTCCCGGCTCGCTGGCCATGGCGTTGCGCAGCTCCGGCCACACCAGTTTGCCGAAGCCGCTCTCGGGATCGGGACGGCGCGACAGGATACGCCCCTCCGAATCGGCGGTCAGCAGCAGGGAGCCGGGCGGCAGCTCGATGTCGCGCACATAGCTGTCCAGCTGGCTCAGGTCCATGGCGGCAAACAGCACGGCGCGCACCTCGCCCTTCTGGCCCAGTATGGGATAGGTGAGGTTGACGGTGTGCTTCTGGATCACGCGCCCGAACACATAGCCGCCTGCCACGAAGCGCTTCAGGTGCACGGCGCGCCGGAAGTGGGGACGGTCGCCCAGGTTGACCGGCTTCTGCGACGGCACCGCGCTGCAGGTGACGTCGCCGTTGAGCTGGATCAGGCCGAAGTTGGCGTAGTCGGGATTCTGGCGCAGCACGCTGGCCAGCAGCGTGCTGCAGCGAGTGTTGTCATCGAGCAGGTCGGGGATACCGGCCAGGTCGCGCATGATCTGGCGCGCGCCTTCGATGGACTGGGCCTCGTTGGCGGCGGCCAGGTTGGTCAGGCGCTGCAGGTTCTCCTCGGCCACGCTGATGGCGTGCTCGCGCGTGCGGATGCCGTTCATGACGGTCATGATGGCCACCGGCGCAATGGCCAGGGCCACCAGCAGCATCAGGCGGCTGCGCAGGCTGTTGAGCTGGAACAGCAGGAAAGCCATGAACACTCTCAGGGTGAGGAAACCAGCATGCTACCGGCTGGTGCCGGATGAGGCAACAAAAACCCCAGCCGGAACGGGCCGCACCGGTGGCGATCGTGGCCCTGCCGCCAAAAGCAGGCTATGATCTCGGCAGTTCCAGCCTGGCCCACACCCCGACATGACTTTTTTAGACAACCTGCCCTTTGAATGGATCACCGGCCTGCGCTACACCCGCAGCGGCAAGCGTGGCGGACGCAACAGTTTCATTTCCTTCATCTCGCTCATTTCCATCGCCGGCATCGGCCTGGGCGTGGCGGCCCTGATCATCGTGCTGTCGGTGATGAATGGCTTTGAAAAGGAGGTCACTGCGCGCATGCTGTCGGTGGTGGCGCATGTGGAGCTGTTCGACATGCGCGGCGCGATGCCGGATTGGCGCCAGGCTGCAGCCGAGGCGCGCCGCAATCCGGAAGTGGTGGGCGCGGCGCCCTTCGCCGAGACCCAGGGCATGCTGGTGCGCGACGACGTGCTCAAGCCGGCCGCGATACGCGGCATCCTGCCGGAGATGGAAGCCGGCGTGTCGGACATCACCAGGCAGATGAAAAGCGGCAGCTTCGATGCGCTCAAGCCGGGCGAATTCAATATCGTGCTGGGCGTGGAGCTGGCGCGCGCGCTGCAGGCCAGGGTGGGCGAGCAGGTCATGCTGGCCATGGCCCAGGGTGAGAGCGCAACATCGGGAGCTGCAACGGGAGCTGCAACGGGCGCCGCGCCGGGAGCCCTGTCCGGCGCCCTGCCCCGCACCCGGCCGTTCCGGGTGGTGGGCATTTTCGAGGCCGGCCACAACGAGTTCGACTCCACCCTGGCCTTCGTCCATATCGCCGATGCCGAGCAGCTGCTGCACACCCAGGGACCGTCCGGGATCCGCCTGCGCCTGCGCGACCTGCACCAGGCGCCGCAGGTGTCGCTGGAACTCAAGCGCAGCATGCCGGGCGACTTCTACATCCGCAACTGGGCCCAGGTCAACAGCACCTGGTTCGCGGCCGTGCAAAGCCAGAAGCGCATGATGTTCATCATCCTGGCCATGATCATCGCGGTGGCGGCCTTCAACCTGGTGTCCACCCTGGTGATGACGGTGACCGACAAGCAGGCCGACATCGCCATCCTGCGCACCCTGGGCGCCTCGCCGCGCTCGGTGATGAAAATCTTCGTGATCCAGGGCGCGCTGACCGGCGTCATCGGCACCGTGGCGGGCGTCGGCCTGGGGGTGCTGGTGTCGCTCAACATCGACGTGATCGTGCCCGCCATCGAGCACCTGCTGGGGATCAAATTCCTGTCCAAGGATATCTATTTCATCAGCACCGTGCCGTCCGACCTGCGCTGGCCGGACGTGCTGCGCATCGGCGGCGTGGCCATGCTGCTGGCCTTTGCCGCCACGCTCTACCCCAGCTGGTGGGCGGCGCGCGTCAACCCGGCACAGGCGCTGCGCTACGAGTAGGCGCGGGCGCGGCCTGCGCCAGGATGTGGCTGAGCAGCCATTCGGCGTCGCGCGCGATGCCGGAGAAGCGTCCCGAACCCCAGGTATGCATCCATGGCAGGCCGAGAAAGTACAGGCCCGGCATGCCGGTCACGCCGCGCTCGTGGCGCGGATAGCCGCGCTGGTCGAAGATGTCGGCCTGTATCCAGCTGAAATCGGTGCGGAAGCCTATGCACCAGACCACGGCGGCGAGGCGGGACACGTCCAGTGAGGTGGGCGCACCGGCCGGCGGCTGCCACGGCGGCTGGTAGCGCGGTTCGATGGGCGCCTGGATGCCATGGGCCTCGATATGGCGGTCTATGCTGTCGTTGATCTTCAGGTAGACCGCATCGGCGCCATCCAGGTTGGCCTGCAGGTCCGCGCCGAAATGGGCCCGGCCGCCGCGCAGTCCCTCATAGCGGCCGTACAGCTGCATGCCTTCCAGCGCGAACTTGCGCAGGTCGATATCGCGCCCGCCGTCGCGTCCCGTCACGTAATGATTGGTTTTCTCGCGCACCCCCACGCCCAGCGGATGCCGGTCCACCGGCAGGTCGTAGTAGGCCATCTCGTCCAGCCACTTGACCACGTCCTTGCCCCGGTAGCGGCGCGCCACGCGCGGGGCGTCGCCCACGCACAGGTGCACCTTGCGGCCGGCCAGGTGCAGGTCTTCGGCAATCTGGCAGCCCGACTGGCCGGTGCCCACCACCAGCACCTCGCCCGGCGGTAGCTGCCCGGGATTCTGGTACTCGGACGAGTGCAGCTGCGTGATGGTGGCCGGGAGCTGGTCCGCATCGCCGGGCAGGATGGGAATGTGGTATCCGCCCACGGCCACCACCACCTGGCGCGCGCTGAAGCTGCCCGCGCTGGTGGCGACGCGGTAGCCGCCATCGGCCTGGTCACCGGCCACGGCGGTGACGCTCACGCCTTCCAGCGCGGGCGGGTTGAAGGAGGCGATGAAGGCGTCGATGTAGGCCACGATCTGCTGCTTGACCATGAAGCCGTCCGGATCATCGCCCTGGTAGGGAAAGTCGGGCAAGGTGCATTGCCAGTTGGGCGTGACCAGGCAGAAGCTGTCCCAGCGCTCGCTGCGCCAGGCATGGCCGAGGCGGTGCTTTTCCAGGATCAGGTGGGAAACGCCCTGCTGCTTGAGCAGGTAGCTGAGCGACAGGCCGGCCTGGCCGCCGCCGATGATCAGCACCTCGTAGTGGATTTGTGTAGGCATGATGGTGTCTCGTAATGATAGGGTTCAGGGCCGCAGCGATTCGACCCGCACGGTGGCCTCGCCGTGGTCCGCGTACAGGGCGGCGCTGGCTTCCAGACGCGCCAGCTGGTCCATGGCGGAGGAGCAGGCGTAGCCGTATTTCAGGCGCACCCGCTCGCTGGCCTGCCGCAGGGCCGCGCGGCTGCGCGCCATGAAATCGTCCAGCGTATAGGCCTGGCCGGCCTGCAGGTAGCTGTGCACGATGGTAGAGGGGGAATAGCACTCGCTGACCGTGTCGTCGGGCCAGCGCACGGTGAAACGCACTTCAGGCATGGTTCATCTCCTTGGGTTGGGTGGCGGCGGGGCCGCAGCCGATCAGGTCCTGGACGCCGAAGTCCCACAGCAGCCCGCGCTCGCCGTCCAGCAGCAGTTGCACCTCGCGGCCGGCGTTGGTGCGGCCGATGACGGCGCAGGCCAGTCCGCGCGCGCCGAAACGCTCCAGCACTGCGCCGCTGTGAAGGCCATCCACGCTGAGCAGGAAGCCGTAGCTGGGGAAAGTCGACAGCCAGCGCTCCAGCGCCACGCCGGCCGGGCGCGGGATGGCGGCCAGGTCGATGTCGGCGCCGATGCCGGAGCATTCCAGCAGCATCAGCGCGGTGCCGAGCACGCCGGCCATGCTGACGTCCTTGGCGGCGCGGCACAGGCCATCCTCGGCGATGGATGGCAGCAGTTCCAGGTCGGCGCGCAAGCGCGCGGGCGGGCTGCCCAGGCTGGCGTTCCAGTAGTCGTAGGGTTCCTGGTAGCGGCCGCGCAGGTCGAACACGGCAATCAAGTCCTGGCCAGGACTGGCGTCAAAGCTGGTCAGCAGCTTGCTGGCCTTGCCGGTGATGGCCACCGCCAGCTGTTCGCGGTCGCTGCGGCGGTTGCTGTGGCCTCCCACGATGGGAACCTGGTACACCTCGGCCGCCGCCGCCAGGCCCTGCGCCAGCGGCAGGGCCGCGTCGCCGCCGCGCGCCCACAGGGCGTCCACCACGGCCAGCGGGCGCCCGCCCATGGCGTAGATGTCGCTGACATTGACCATCACGCCGCAATAGCCGGCGAACCAGGGCTCGCGCGCCACGAATTCGTTGACGAAGCCTTCGATGGCCAGCAGCAGGTAGCTGCCGTCCTCGCAGGGAATGGCGGCGCAGTCGTCGCCGACCGGCGCGCTCCAGGCGCAGCCGCGCGCGGCCGCACCGTCCGGCCGCGCCAGCGCGTGCACCATCTGGCTGATGTCGCGCTTGTGGGCGATACCGGCCGATGAGCGCACGGCCTGGGCCAGCCGCGCCAGCTCCGACGCAGGCGCGTTCATGGCTGCGGCTCCGTGCTGAGGAAGCCCACCTCGCCATCGAGGATGGGCGGATAGTAGGCCAGGTCGGCGCGCATCAGGTGGTGCACGCGGCCATGCAGTTCCAGCGCCCCCAGGCTGCGCCAGTGCAGCTGCTCGAACATGGCCACGTTCTGCTGCTGCACGTGGGCCAGGAAAATCTCGCAGCCCAGCGCATGCGCGGTGCCGACCGCCAGCCGTATCAGGCCGCTGCCGACGTGGGCCTGGCGCCGCACCGGGCGCGCCACCGCCAGCCGCGAGCCCCACCAGCTGCGGCCCTCGGCCTTGTGGATGCGCACCGTGCCTACCACTTCGTCGGCCTGGCCCGGGAGGCTGGCGACGGCGGCGATGGGCAGGGCCAGCGCATCGATATCGTCGCTGTCGTCGCCATCGAACAGGCCCTGCTCCTGGCAGAACACGGCGCGCCGCAGCTGGCGGGTGGCGGCGCGCTCGGACTGGCTGATGGCCAGCTTGATGCGCACCGTGAGATCGGGAATGGTCATTACCGCGCTCATGCCGTTTTCCTTTCAAACGTGGATAGCGAAGAACAGGCGCCGCAGCGCCCGCAGCCGGCCTTGATGTCCGAGGAATGCAACCCGCCCCGGCCCAGCATGGCGCCCAGCGGCTCCAGCAGCTCGCGCATGAACTGCGGCGAGGGAGCGGGATGGTCCTCCAGCGGCGTGCCGGCGATGGGCACGAAGGGCACCACGAAGGGATACACGCCGAGCGCCACCAGCTGCTCGCAGCAGCGCAGGATGGCGTCCGGCGCATCGCCCAGCCCGGCCAGGATGTAGGTGCTGACCTGGCCGTGGCCGAACACCTCCACGGCGCGCGCGAAGGCGTCGAAATAGCGCTCCAGCGGCACGCTGGCCTTGCCCGGCATGATGCGGGCGCGGACCTCCGGCGACACCGCCTCCAGGTGCATGCCCAGCGAGTCGATGCCGGCGTCGCGCATGCGGGCGAACCAGGCGTCGTCGTCGGGCGGCTCGCACTGGCCCTGGATGGGCAGCGCCACCGCCGACTTGACGGCAAAGGCGCTCTCGCACAGGATGGCGGCGCCGCGGTCGCTGGCGTTGGGCGTCCCGGTGGTCATCACCATGTGCTTGACGCCATCGAGCAGCACGGCGGCGCGCGCCACCTCGGCCAGCTGCTCCGGGGTCTTGCGCAGGATGGTGCGGCCGGCCGCCAGCGACTGGCCGATGGCGCAGAACTGGCAGGACTTGCGCCGGCTCTCGTAGCGTATGCAGCTCTGCAGCACGGTGGTGGCCAGCACATCCTTGCCGTGCAGGGTGGCGATCTTCGAATACGGGATCCCGTCCAGTGTCTGCATGCGGTAGAAGCGCGGCTGGCGCGGAAATGAAATCATGCCCACGGTACGGCCGTCACGCAGGATGGCGCTGCGCCCGTCCGGCCCCGCCGGCGCGGCCAGGTAGGGCGAGTTGAAGGCGCTGCCGGTATGCACCGGGATCATCACCGTCAAGCCATCGACAGTGACGGCCTTGTGGTCGGACGGTCCGGCCCCGCCGCGCCGGCTGGGCGCCCCCTCGCCCGGATCGGACAAGCGCATGCCCAGCGACTGCAGCTCGGTGATCAGTTCGCGCTCAGGCGTCAGGGTGGCGTTCATGCCGCCTCCTGCTCTGCCAGCAACCCCGTCGTCAACCCCGGTGTCAGATCTGCCATCAACCCCGGTGTCAGATCTGCCATTGGTACATCAGTCCGCTTGGCCGGGACATCGATGGCAGCCTGCAGCGGCAGCTTGGCCCGTCCGTCCATGACCAGGCTAAGCAACTCCGGCCGCGCGTAATGGCCGACCGCATCCATCATCCGTTTGCGCTTGGTGATGAGGGCCATGTCCAGGTCCGCGATCACCATGCCCTCGCCGCTGCGCAGCGGCTCGGCCAGCAGGACGCCCTCGGGCGAGACGATGGCGGTGCAGCAGCCGCCGCGCAGCGCCTTCTGCACCGCTGGATCGGGCGTGATGGACTGGATCTGGCTGTCGCTGAGCCAGCCGGTGGCGTTGATGACGAAGCAGCCCGATTCCAGCGCATGGTGGCGTATGGTCACCTCCATCTGGTCGGCGAATATCTGCCCCACCATGGAGCCGGGGAACTGGGCGCAGTGGATCTGCTCGTGCTGCGCCATCAGCGCGTAGCGCGCCAGCGGGTTGTAGTGTTCCCAGCAGGCCAGCGCGCCGACGCGGCCCACTGCCGTCTCGGCCACAGTCAGGCCGCTGGCGTCGCCCTGGCCCCAGATCATGCGTTCGTGATAGGTCGGCGTGATCTTGCGGCGCTTGAGCACCAGCGCGCCGTCGGCGTCGAACACCAGCTGGGTGTTGTACAAGCTGCCGTGATCGCGCTCGTTCACACCCAGCACCACCACCACGCCATGGCTGCGCGCGGCGGCGGCCACGGCGTCCGTGACCGGTCCCGGCACGGACACGGCGCGCTCGTACAGCAGCAGGTGCTCGGCGCCTGCGGCAAAGGGCGGACGCACGAACGAAAAATAGGGATAGTAAGGCACGAAGGTCTCGGGAAAGACCACCAGTTCGGCCCCCTGGGCGGCAGCGCCGGCGATGGCCTCCAGCACGCGCGCAAGGGTGCCGCCGGCGCTGTCCAGGTCCGGCGCGATCTGCACCGCCGCCGCGCGTACACGCTTCTTGGTCGTAGTCATGTCCGCCTCTCCCGGCTTACAGGGTCCAGGTGTCGATCACGACGGCGTTGTCGCGCAGGTGCAGCAGCTTCAGGTCCAGCACGTCCTGCGGCGCGATGGCGCGTATGCCTTCTATCAGCGACGGCTCGCCATGGCCGTAAAGGGCTTGCAGGGCAAAGCGGCAGGCGTACACCTTGCCGCCCTCGGCCATGAACTTGACCAGCTGGTTGTTCATGTTCAGGTGGCCGGGGAAGGCCTCGTCGCCCAGCGTGGGGAAGCCGCGCTGCAGGCCCAGGGTGACGCCGGGGCCGTACAGCAGCACGGTGGTCTCGTAGCCCTTGCGCTGCAGGCGCGTGGCCTGCAGCAGATTGACGAAGCCGATCGAGCCTTCGAAGGCCACGGTGTGGAAGGTGATCAGCGCTTTCTCGCCCGGACGGGCTTTCACGTCCTCGAATACCTTCTCCTCGTAGTCGACAAAGTAATCGCCTTTGGTGTGCGGTTTGTGGGCTATGGCTGGCATGGTCGTCTCTCTTTCGCTAGGGGTGGATGGAATCGGGCGCCGCCGATTGACTGCGCCGCGATGCCGGGATTGATTGCATCCGGCGTGCCACGCCATGCCAGCCCGGCAGCCATTTGACGGGACCGAAATCCATGCAATCGGCCCCGGCGCGCGGGGCTACGCTCTGGCGGCGCGCACGCCGTTTTTCCGCGCCCGGAGCGGCATCCCTACAAATTCTCCATACAATCCATTTTTCCCATATGAAACAAGGCACTAGCGGGGTGCGCCGCGATGGCGCACGCTGCCCGGCCGTGGTGCAGGAATGGCCCGTTTCGGGACCGAAAAGCGGGCATGCATCATGCATACAATTTTCGGCACCGTACTGGATTGACTGGAGAAAGAGCATGCCCAAAAGCGCCGCAAGCTGGCTCCCCAAGCTGAAGAAAAACGAAGGCCCGGTCTACAAGCTGATCGCCGACGCCATTGCCGCCGACATCGCGACCGGGCGGCTGGTGGCCGAACAGCGCCTGCCGCCGCAGCGCCAGCTGGCGCAGGCGCTGGGACTGGACTTCACCACCGTGGCGCGCGCCTACGGCGAGGCCCACAAGCGTGGCCTGGTCGATTCCACCGTGGGCCGCGGCACCTTTGTCTGCGGGCGGCGCGCGCTGGCGGTGCCGCATGCGGTGGCCAGCCGGCCGAATGTGGACCTGTCGATGAACATGCCGCCGGAAGCGTATCCGCCCGATCTGCTGAAGCTGATGCGGGCCGGGCTATCGGCACTGGCGGACACGGATGGCGCCATGGTGGAGCTGCTGCGCTACCAGAACTTCGGCGGTTCGGCGCGCGACCGCGAGGCCGGCGCGCTATGGCTGCGGCGGCGCGGGCTGGTGGTGGAACCGGAACGGCTGCTGGTGGTGCCGGGCGCGCAGGCGGCGCTGCTGGCCATCCTCAGCACCATTGCGCCGCCGGGATCGGTGATCTGCTGCGAGGCCCTGACCTACCCCGGGCTGCGCGCCGTGGCCGGGCTGCTCAACCTGAAACTGGTCGGTCTGCCGATGGATGGCGAAGGCATCGATGCGCTGGCGTTCGCGGCCGCCTGCGTGCAGCACCGGCCGCAGGCACTGTACTGCAATCCCACGCTGCTCAATCCCACCACGCTGAGCATGTCCGCCCAGCGCCGGGAAGCGCTGGTGCAGGTGGCGCGCAACTACCGCGTGCCCATCATCGAGGATGACGCCTACGGCTTACTGCCACGCGCAGGTGCGCCGGCCATCGCCGCCATCGGGCCCGACATTGCCTTCCACGTGGCGGGCCTGGCCAAGTCGGTGGGGGCCGGACTGCGGCTGGCCTACGTGTGCGCGCCCGATGCGGCCGACACGGCGCGGGTGGCGGCCTCGTTGCGGGCCACGGCGGTGATGGCCTCCCCCTTTACCGCCGCGCTGGCGACGCGCTGGATACGCGACGGCACGGCCGACCTGGCGCTGGCGTCCATCCGCAAGGAATCCATGGCGCGCCAGCGCCTGGCCGCGCGCCTGCTGCCGGAGGGCAGCTACGATGCGCAGCCGGAATCCTTCCATTTGTGGATCAAGCTGCCGGCGCAGTGGGACCGGCTGGCCTTCACCGCGCACCTGCGGGCGGCCGGCATCGCAGTGGTGCCCAGCGACGCCTTCACCATCAGCGGAACACCGCCGCAGGCAGTGCGGGTCTGCCTGGGCGGCCTGGCCAGCCGGGAGGAGATACAGCACGCGCTGCAGCTGGTCGCCAGCACCATGCAGTCGGCGCCGCCGGCGGTGCCAGCGGTACTTTAAGCGCAGCGTTCGGGGTCAGGATGTCAACGGCCCGGCGGCTCCGGCTTGAACCTGGCCGCCAGCTCGGGCGTGGACATCACGTCGGCGGCGCCGGCCGGCGCCTTGTCCACTTCCACGCCCAGCACATAGCCGGGACCGAACATATTGGTGCGGAACACCACCAGCTTGCGGTCCGGGGTGAAGCGCACATTCGGTTCCAGCTTGTAGTCGTGGCGCGCCATGTTCACCAGGCGCTCGGACTTGAGCACGCCCGGCTGCCAGTAGCTCTTGTCGTTGAGCGCCTCCTTGTCCAGCAGCGGTTGCGGCTTGAGCAGCACGATCCAGCGGCCGTCCGGCGCATGCGCCACCTGGCCCGGATCGCCGCCGTCGCCCGCGAACAGCTTGCCGTCGCTGGACACGTTGTAGTGGATCGACCAGTCGTTGCGCTCCAGCTGGTAGGCGGTGCGCACGCCGGTCTCCAGGTTGCGGCCCGCCACGTAGAAGGTCGCGCCTTTCGGATACTGCCAGTCGTACCACACCGTCTTGCCATCCTGGCCCCAGAATTCGTGGCCGGCGATTTCCATCGCCATGGTGCGCTGGTGGATATTGGTGATGGCGCTGCCGTCGGTGCGTATGGTCCAGACCCGGTCCACCTTGTGCCACGGGCCTTCGTGGCAGTACATCAGCAGGGTGGGATCGGTGGGCGAGAACAGCAGGTGGTTGATCCAGTCGGTGGATTTGAGCAGCTGCGTCTCCTTGCCGGTCGCCAGGTTGATGGTGAACAGCACCAGCGGAATGCGCGCCGCCAGGCGCTGCTCCATCATCTCGGCCTTGGCGCGCGGATTGGCTTCCAGCGGGCCCTGTATTTTCAGGATGGGCTTGGCCGGCGGCGCCGTTTCATAGGTGCCGGCGGCCAGGGTGTCGTCGGCGTTGATGCTGTCGATACGATAGCCGGCCGGCACATCGACCAGCTTGACGATCTCGCCGGTGTCGAAGTCGGCGCGCTGGATGGAAGTGACCTTGGTGGCCGCGTCGTCGCTGAGGAAAAACACGACATTGCTCTTGCGGCCCACCGCGATGGTGCGCGCCGTCCTCGGATCGCCATGGTTGGGCACCAGCAGCCTGGTCTGGCGGGTGGCCAGGTCCAGGCCATGGATGCCGTCGTTGGCGTTGTACACCATCCACTTGCCATCCGGCGTGATGGCGCTAAAGTTAAAGTACAACGAAGATGAGCTCGGCTCCGGCGTCAGGCGCCAGACGCGGTGGCCGGTATCCTTGTCCACCCAGGTGGCGGGCGGCAGGTCGGCGGCCAGCGCCGGTCCGGCCAGGCCGGCGGCGGCAAGTGCGGCAAAACAAAGGGAAAAACGGCTCAGCATGGATGCTCCGGCGCAAGTGTGGTGAGGAGCTTGCATTATGCGTCCGGCGCCGGGGCGCAAGTACTCAGTTACGTGATTGCAACAATCAGATACAAAACCCCGGCGAAATCTTTGGTCATATGTCTTATATAAGAGTTGTTGAGGTACAATAGCGGCCAGTACAACCCACACAGAGAGTTTTCCATGTTAGCTGACTACCGCCACCATGTTGCCGAACGTGCATCCCTCGGTATCCCTCCCCTGCCGCTGAGCGCCGCGCAGACCACCGACCTGGTCGAGCTGCTGAAGAATCCGCCGGCTGGCGAGGAAGACTTCCTGGTCGACCTGATCACCAACCGCGTGCCGGCCGGCGTGGACGACGCCGCCAAGGTCAAGAGCGCCTTCCTGACCGCCGTGGCCAAGGGCACCGACAGCTCGCCGCTGATCTCGCGCGAACTGGCGACCCGCCTGCTGGGCACCATGCTGGGCGGCTTCAACATCCGTCCCCTGATCGAGCTGCTGGACGACGCCGTGGTCGGCGCCGTGGCCGCCGAGGGCCTGAAGAAAACCCTGCTGATGTTCGACTACTTCCATGACGTCAAGGAGCTGGCCGACCAGGGCAGCGCCCGCGCCAAGGAAGTGCTGCAATCGTGGGCCGACGCCGAGTGGTTCACCTCGCGTCCCGAAGTGCCGCACAGCCTGACCCTGACCGTGTTCAAGGTCTCCGGCGAAACCAACACGGACGACCTGTCGCCCGCGCCGGACGCCACCACCCGTCCCGACATCCCGCTGCACGCGCTGGCCATGCTGAAGAATCCGCGCCCTGGCATCAACCCGGAAGAACCGGGCAAGGTCGGCCCGCTCAAGCAGATCGCCGAACTGAAAGCCAAGGGCAACCTGGTGGCCTACGTGGGCGACGTGGTCGGCACCGGTTCCTCGCGCAAGTCCGCCACCAACTCGGTGCTGTGGTTCACCGGCGAAGACATCCCCTTCATCCCCAACAAGCGCTTCGGCGGCGTGTGCCTGGGCACCAAGATCGCTCCCATCTTCTACAACACCATGGAAGACGCGGGCGCCCTGCCGATCGAGCTCGATGTCACGCAAATGGAAATGGGCGACGTGATCGAACTGCGTCCGTATGAAGGCAAGGCCCTGAAAAACGGCGTGGTGATCGCCGAGTTCAAGGTCAAGTCCGAGGTGCTGTTCGACGAGGTGCGCGCCGGCGGCCGCATCCCCCTGATCATCGGTCGCGGCCTGACCGCCAAGGCGCGCGAAGCCCTGGGCCTGGCCCCGTCCACCCTGTTCCGCCTGCCGCAGAACCCGGTCGACACCGGCCGTGGCTTTACCCTGGCGCAGAAGATGGTCGGCCGCGCCTGCGGCCTGCCGGAAGGCCAGGGCATCCGCCCCGGCACCTACTGCGAACCGAAGATGACCACCGTGGGCTCGCAGGACACCACCGGCCCCATGACCCGCGATGAGCTGAAAGACCTGGCCTGCCTGGGCTTCTCGGCCGACATGGTGATGCAGTCCTTCTGCCACACCGCAGCCTACCCGAAAGTGGTGGACGTCAAGACCCACCGCGAACTGCCGGCCTTCATCGAGAACCGCGGCGGCGTAGCCCTGCGTCCGGGCGACGGCGTGATCCACTCCTGGCTGAACCGTTTGCTGCTGCCCGACACCGTGGGCACCGGCGGCGACTCGCACACCCGCTTCCCCATCGGTATCTCGTTCCCGGCCGGTTCCGGCCTGGTGGCCTTTGCCGCCGCCACCGGCGTGATGCCGCTGGATATGCCTGAATCGGTGCTGGTGCGCTTCAAGGGCAAGATGCAGCCGGGCGTGACCCTGCGCGACCTGGTCAACGCGATTCCGCTGTACGCCATCCAGCAAGGCCTGCTGACCGTGGACAAGAAGGGCAAGAAAAACATCTTCTCCGGCCGCATCCTGGAAATCGAAGGCCTGCCGGACCTGAAAGTGGAACAGGCGTTCGAGCTGACCGACGCCTCGGCCGAACGCTCGGCCGCCGGCTGCACCGTGCACCTGGATAAAGCCCCGATCATCGAGTACATGAACTCGAACATCACCCTGATGAAGTGGATGATCGCCAACGGCTACCTGGACAAGCGCACCCTGGAGCGCCGCATCAAGGCCATGGAAGCCTGGCTGGCCAATCCGCAGCTGCTGGCGCCGGACGCCGACGCCGAATACGCCGCCGTGATCGAGATCGACCTGGCCGACATCCACGAACCCATCGTGGCCTGCCCCAACGATCCCGACGACGTGAAGACCCTGGCCGACGTGGCCGGCGCCAAGATCGACGACGTGTTCGTGGGTTCCTGCATGACCAACATCGGTCACTTCCGCGCCGCCTCCAAGGTCCTGGAAGGCAAGGCCGACATCCCGGTGCGCCTGTGGATCGCCCCGCCGACCAAGATGGACCAGCAGGTGCTGACCTCGGAAGGCCACTACGGCACCCTGGGCCGCACCGGCGCCCGCATGGAAATGCCGGGCTGCTCGCTGTGCATGGGCAACCAGGCGCAGATCCGCAAGGGCTCCACCGTGATGTCGACCTCGACCCGCAACTTCCCCAACCGCCTGGGCATCGACACCAACGTCTACCTGGGTTCGGCCGAACTGGCCGCGGTGTGCTCGGCGCTGGGCCGCATCCCGACCAAGGAAGAGTACATGTCGCACATCGGCGTGATCGACAAGAACGCCGGCGACATCTACCGCTACATGAACTTCGACCAGATCGAGGAATTCCGCAGCGTGGCCGATACCGTGCAGGTGTAAGCGCGAAAGTATAAGCGCGGTCCGTGCAAACCCGGTAGGCTGGCAACGGCTTACCGGGTTTTTTCATGGCTGCTAGAATGCGACTTTTTACCGCATCGAAGATCGATCGCCGTATGGCTTACGACTGCCAGACCTGCGGAGCGTGCTGCTCCGTGTTCCGGGTCAGCTTCTACTGGAGCGAGACCACCCTCCATCCCGAAGGCACGGTGCCGCAAGAACTGGTGACTTCGGTCTCGCCCTGGCACGTGGCCATGAACGGCACGCTGCAAACACCCGCGCGCTGCGTCTGCCTGCGCGGCGAAGTGGGCGAGTCGGTCAGCTGCGACATTTATCCGCAGCGCTCGACCACCTGCCGCGAATGCGAGGCTGGTTCCGACACCTGCCTGCGCGCCCGCGCCGCGCTCAACATCGCCGATTGATTACGTATTGCGGTCGTCCACGGCCGCGAACAGCTGTACCGCCCAGTCCACGAACACCCGCACGGTGGCGTTCAGGTGGCGGTTGGGCGGGTACATGATGTACAGCGGATGGCGCGGCTGCTGCCAGTCTTCCAGCAGCCTGACCATGCCGCCCCGCGCCACGCTGTCGCGCACGAACCAGGCGAAGGTCTGGCCTATGCCCAGTCCTCCCTGCAGCGCCGTCAGGTGCGCCGTGCTTTCGTTGACGGCCACCGCCGCGTGTGCGTTGATCTCCAGCGCTTCCTCGCCGCGCAGGAAGCGCAGCGGCGCCACCTTGCCTGTCAGCGAGGAAAAATAGCCGACGATGCGGTGGCCCCGCTCCAGTTCCGCCGGATGCGCGGGGCGGCCGTGGCGCTCGACATACGAGGCGTGGCAGCAGGTGACGAAATCCATTTCGCACAGCTTGCGCGCGATCAGCGTGGTGTCGGCCAGCGCGCCGCCGCGTATCACGCAATCGATGCCTTCACTGACCAGGTCCGAGGGCCGGTCGCTCACGCCCAGGCGCAGTTCGATGTCGGGATAGGCGGCCTGGAACTGCGGCAGCGCCGGCAGCAATATCTGGTTGGCCAGGATGGAGCCGACATCGACCCGCAGCCTGCCCTTGGGCTGCGCCCGCGTGCCGCGCGCCGAGGCATCCATCTCCTCCAGGTCACCGATCAGGCGGCGCGCCCGCTGGTAGTACTGCGCCCCTTCCGGCGTGATGCTGATGGTGCGCGTGGTGCGCTGTACCAGCTTGGCGCCCAGGTGTTCTTCCAGGTCCTGTATCAGCTTGCTGGCGGTGGAACGCGGCAGCGACAGCTGGTCGGCGGCCTTGCCGAAGCTGCCCGCCTCGGCCACCCGTACGAACATCCTTAGCGCTAACAGTTGATCCATGGGGTACTCCTTTGCCGGTAGATTGTACAAATACATGGATAGTAATTCCAATTTTGATGGATTTACACACCAATTCGCACAAAATACACTGTATCCCATCAACTAACCATTCAAAGGAGTGCACCATGAACAAACTTCAAGGCAAGGTCGCAGTCGTTACCGGCGGCACCAGCGGCATCGGCATGGCCACAGCCCAACTGTTCGCCGCCGAGGGCGCCCGCGTATTTATCACCGGCCGCCGCCAAGCCGAACTGGATGCGGCGGCCGCCGCCATCCCCAACACCACCGGCGTCCGCGCCGATTCGTCCAGCCAGGCCGATCTGAAGCGCCTGTTCGAGACCGTGAAGCAACAGGCCGGCCGCCTGGACGTGCTGTACGTGAACGCCGGTGGCGGCTCCATGGCGCCACTGGGCGCCATCACCGAAGACCACTACAACGACGCCTTCGACCGTAACGTCAAGGGCTTGGTGTTCACCGTGCAAAGCGCCCTGCCGCTGCTGGACCACGGCGCCTCGGTAGTGCTCACCAGCTCCACCGCCGGCATCGTCGGCACCCCGGCCTTCAGCATCTACAGCGCCAGCAAGGCCGCCGTGCGCAACCTGGCGCGCAGCTGGATCCTGGACGTGAAGGAGCGCGGCATCCGCATCAACGTGGTCAGCCCCGGCCCGGTGCGCACGCCCGGCCTGGTGGAACTGGCGGGCGACGACAAGGCCGCCCAGCAAGGCTTGCTCGACATGCTGGCCGCGCAAGTGCCGCTGGGCCGGGTGGCCGAGCCGGAGGAAATCGCCAAGGCCGTGCTGTTCCTGGCCTCGGACGACGCCAGCTTCGTCAACGGCGCCGAGCTGTTCGTGGACGGCGGCCTGGCCCAGGTCTGAGCCGCGCGGGGAACGGCGTGCGCAGCGTGATCTGCCACCAGGATCGCGCTGCCCTGCCGCCCTGACAGCGAGGCAGCAGCCACCAAAGGTTACACACCGCTGCCACCCCATGCGCCAGGTCAGTGCGCTTTACCTTGCCCACCACCTCCAACCAGCCGCGTCCTGATACAGCCGCCGCATACCTCCGCGTTCAATCTATCCAATTTGTGAATTGATACATCCATTCTTTAGTTTGATCCAGCATCAATCAATGGCTATGATCGATTCATAGAACGACAAGAAGATTCAAACGACGGAAAACGTCGCATCCGGCACACTTTCTAAGACCGGCGTTAATACTGACGATTACAGGAGATCCCCGTGGAACAACTACCCGCACACCAGGCCGACGGCGCCGTCCAGCCCCGTACCGGCAAACGCTGGCTGATCCTGGCCATGCTGTTTGCCATCACCACCATCAACTACGCCGACCGCGCCACGATTTCCATCGCCGGCCCGGAGATCAAGAAGGAACTGGCCCTGTCCGGCGTGCAGATGGGCTTCATTTTCTCGGCCTTCGCCTGGTCCTACGTGCTGGCCCAGCTGCCGGGTGGCTGGCTGCTGGACCGCTTCGGTTCCAGGATCACCTACTTCTTCAGCATCCTGCTGTGGTCCATCTTCACCATGTTCACCGGCGCGGCGGGCTTCTTCACCGGGGGCGCCGCCGTGGCAGCGCTGTTCACGCTGCGTCTGCTGGTGGGCGCGGCGGAAGCGCCCTCCTTCCCCGGCAACAGCCGCATCGCGTCGGCCTGGTTCCCCTCGCAGGAGCGCGGGCTGGCCGCCGCCGTGTTCAACTCGGCCCAGTATTTCGCCACCGTGCTGTTCGCCCCCATCATGGGCTGGCTGGTGCACAGCTTCGGCTGGCACAGCGTGTTCTACGTGATGGGCGGCCTGGGCGTGCTGATGGCTTTCATCTGGCTCAAAACCATCCATGGCCCCAAGGACCATCCCACCATCAGCGCCAGCGAACTGCAATACATCCAGCAGGGCGGCGCGCTGGTGGACCTGGAGGGCGGCGCCCACGCCGCGCAGCCCAAGCAGGTCGACACCTTCGCCGGCATCAAGGAACTGCTGGCCAACCGCATGCTGCTGGGCGTATACATCGGCCAGTACTGCATCACCACCCTGACCTATTTCTTCCTGACCTGGTTCCCGGTGTACCTGGTGCAGGAGCGCCACATGACCATCCTGAAGGCCGGCTTCATCGCCTCCCTGCCCGCCATTGCCGGCTTCCTGGGCGGGATCGTGGGCGGCTGGATGTCGGACCGCCTGGCCAAATCGGGCCGTTCACTGTCGGTGTCGCGCAAGCTGCCCATCGTGCTCGGCATGCTGATGTCGATGAGCATGATCGCCTGTAACTACATCCAGACCGACGCCCTGGTGGTGGCCGTGATGTCGCTGGCCTTCTTCGGCAAGGGCATAGGCGCGCTGGGCTGGGCCGTGGTGTCGGACACCTCGCCCAAGGAAGCCGGCGGCCTGAGCGGCGCCCTGTTCAACACCTTCGGCAATACCGCCGGCATCACCACCCCCATCGTGATCGGCTACATCGTGGACGCCACCGGCTCCTTCGCCGGCGCCCTGGTCTACGTCGGCGCCAACGCGGCGCTGGCCATCATCTGCTACCTGTTCGTCGTCGGCGACATCCAGCGCGTCAAGCTGGTCAAGTCGCTCAAGGCATAACCCAACCCCAACTTCCGAGGCCATCATGAACACCACCGTTAGCAACGCTCCCATCGTCACCGGCCTGCGCGTCGTGCCCGTCGCCGGCCAGGACAGCATGCTGCTGAACCTGAGCGGCGCCCACGGCCCATGGTTCACCCGCAATATCGTGATCCTGACCGACAGCGCCGGCAATACCGGCCTGGGCGAAGTGCCGGGCGGGGAAAAAATCCGCCAGACCATCGAGGACGCCCGCCAATTCATCATCGGCAGGACGCTGGGCGACTACAACGGCATCCTGAACCAGATGCGTACCGCCTTTGCCGACCGCGACGCCGGCGGACGCGGCCTGCAGACCTTCGACCTGCGCACCACCATCCACGCCATCACCGCCGTCGAATCGGCCCTGCTCGACCTGCTGGGACAATTCATGAACGTGCCGGTGGCCGCCCTGCTGGGCGAAGGCGTGCAGCGCCAGGCAGTCGAGATGCTGGGCTACTTGTTCTACGTGGGCGACCGCAACAAGACCAACCTGGAATACCGCGCCGAACCGGATGCGGAACATGCCTGGTACCGCCTGCGCAACGAGGAAGCCCTGACGCCGGAAGCGGTGGTGCGCCTGTGCGAGGCGGCCCGCGACCGCTACGGTTTCAACGACTTCAAGCTGAAAGGCGGCGTGCTGTCGGCGGACGCCGAAATGGAAGCCATCGTTGCCATGCACGAGCGCTTCCCCCAGGCCCGCATCACCTTGGACCCGAACGGCGCCTGGTCGCTGGACGAGGCGGTCCGGGTGTGCCGCGACAAGCACGGCATCCTGGCCTACGCCGAAGATCCGTGCGGCGCGGAGAACGGATTCTCCGGCCGCGAAGTGCTGGCCGAGTTCCGCCGCGCCACCGGCCTGCCGACCGCCACCAACATGATCGCCACCGACTGGCGCCAGATGGCGCACTCGATCTCGCTGCAGTCGGTGGACATCCCGCTGGCCGACCCGCATTTCTGGACCATGCAGGGTTCGGTGCGCGTGGCCCAGCTGTGCCAGATGTTCGGCCTGACCTGGGGTTCGCACTCGAACAACCACTTCGACATTTCGCTGGCCATGTTTACCCACGTCGGGGGGGGGGGGGAGGGAGAGGGCGAG